>JBAUYE010000523.1:0-5804 GCA_049584615.1 Candidatus Sulfotelmatobacter sp. | reverse complement strand
GGATGCCAGATTTCTGCGCGAGGGACAGTGCGACTGCTTCCCAGACCACCGTGTTGATTTCATCGTCCTTGCGTGGGAATTTCGCGATGGCGAGACTGCCGTCCTTTTCCCTGACGGAAGCCTTGGGCCTCGCGCCGCCAAGAGAGGAGCCGGGCGCGAACAGCATGCGCAGTTCCTCCTCGGTGTCTTTCTCTTCCATCACATGTTCGGCCGCGGAGAGCAGTTTCGGAAGCTCGATCAGCGGGGGGATGCGCTTGACGCCTTCCTCCCGCAGGAAGGGTTCACCTTCTTTTTCCGCAAAGCGCAGCGCGCCCTGACGGGCCTCGTCGTCGACCAGCAGCAGGAAGTCGATTTCCTGGAGCGTGCGCGGCGCCCCGCCCTCGCGCTCCGCGCGTCTGCGTTCCATGCGGCGCATGAGCGCTCGCCCCCAACGGTCGGGCGCGGAGTCGCCAATGGCGCCGAACATGGGCGTGTCTGCGGGCGTGTGAAACGGGCCAGGACCAACCTGCAGGGCTGGCTCCAGAGAGAATCGCGCAGGATTTTCCAGCCATGTCTTGTCGTATTCGAAGGTGGCGCTTTCCTTGTTCTTGCGCGTACGGGCCCACAAACGCCCCATCAGGTGCGGGACGCCGTCGAGATCCACGTATACGAGAGCCTCTCTGTCCATCACTAGTCTTTCGTGCGTTTCGGGCTGCGCGCCACGCGAATGCGTTGCGGCAGGTTTTCTTCTTCGAGCTGCAGGCCCACGGGATCGTTCTTCGCCGCGGCGAGATCGCCCAGCCGGTCCGCCATGCCCAGCACAAAAAGGACCGTGGCATATATCCCGATCGCGACGCCGGGATCGCCCTTTTCGATCTTGACGAGGGTCGTGCGGCTGATCGAGGCGCGCTGCGCCGCGATGGCCGCGGGGATGCGCCGGCGCCGTCGGGCGTCACGGATGTCGCGGCCGAGCTTGCGCAGGACATGCCTTACCGGGAGTGGCATCACGACGGACGATCGGGTGGTCCTCATATTTAATGTCCATGATAATGGTCGCTAACAAGCTTTAATGTACATTATTGTGAACGTTATGTCAACCTTGTCTATTCCTCGGGAAGACGGGCGACAGTCTCGGACGTCATCCGAGGCCATCGAGACAATGGGCGGCCGTTTCTCGCGAGGGTGTGGTCTTCCGGTTCTAGGGAGGCAGAGTCGCGAAATAGCTGTCCTCATCGCCGACATCCCTGCAGGGTAGCTTGCGCAGTCCTCTTGACGCGAGATGTAGGGATCAAGCTGGGATTTCTGGATCAGCTCTTGGGCACATCCGGGCGGTTCCACCAGCCGCCGCCGAGGGCCTGAAACAATGCGGCGGTGTCGGCATAACGATTTGACTGGGCCTGCACGAGGTTAATCACGGCTTGCTGGTAAGCCTGTTCCGCGTTTAACAGGGCGAGATAGCTCACGTAGCCGACCTCCATTTGTCTCGTCGTGAGGTCGAGCGTTACCTTGGCGGCATCTCGTGCAGCTACGGCAGCCTTTAGACCGTCGGCGTCCTGTTCGAGCGCGTGCAGCGTGTCCGCGACATTCTGAAATGCGGTTAACACGGTACTGCGGTATTGTTCATCCGCTTGAGCGTAAGCTGCTCTGGCAGCGCGTTCCTTATGCAAGAGAGTTCCGCCTTGAAAGATAGGCTGGGTGGCGCTGGCTCCGACATCGCGAAAGCCGTTGCCCGCCGAAAAGATGTTGCCGAAAGCCAGGGCCATACTGCCTATATCGCCCGTCAGGTTAAAGCTCGGCAGTCGGTTCGCGCGCGCTACCCCGATCAGCGCGCTGGCGGAATGAAGGTTCTCCTCAGCTTGGAGCACATCCGGGCGCTGTTCCACGAGTTTAGAGGGAAGACTCAAGGGAAGTTCCTGCGGAAGCTGCAGGCTGGACAACTCAAACTTCTCGATCAGATCTTCGTTGGGAAACCCGCCTGACAATACGGCCAGCAGATCACGCTGTTGCGCCAACTGCTTGAGCAGCGGCGGTAATGTGGCGACTACTTGCGCAAGCTGGGCTTCCTGTGCTGCAACATCGAGCCGGCCGACATAACCTTTTTCGAATTGCTTGCGCAAGATATCCAGCATGTTCGTGTTGATCTTGATGAGTTCGTTCGTGGCGTCAATCTGCGCACGCAAAGAAGCTTCCTGGATGGCAGCGGCGGCAACGTTGGAACTCAAGGTGATATTCGTCGCCGCTAGGACGAAGCGGGCCTGCTCCTGCTGCGCCTTCAACGATTCCACTGTCCGACGGTTGAGGCCGAAGACGTCGGGGGTGTAAGAGACGCTAACCTCCGGCGTGAACAGACTGTATTGAAACGAGGTGAAGCTCGGAACGGGCGAAATTTCTTCCGAGGTCTTTGCGCGAGTGGCGGAGAAGCTTCCGGACACCTGGGGGTAGTAAGCACCGCGCTGGGCCAGAACATTTTCTCTTGCAACCAACAACGCCGC
Source organism: Candidatus Sulfotelmatobacter sp. (assembly GCA_049584615.1). GTDB lineage: Bacteria > Acidobacteriota > Terriglobia > Terriglobales > Acidobacteriaceae > Sulfotelmatobacter. The sequence continues at coordinate 3,333 of JBAUYE010000523.1, read as the reverse complement.
TTGCGCGGATTTAAGGTCGGGATTGTTCTTGAGGGAGCGTTCAATCAAGTCGTTGAGCGGCTTCGAGTGAAACAACGTCCACCAGTCTCCGGGAATGTCGCGCCCTTGGGCGAAAGTTTGTGGTTCTCCACCGGAAACGTTCGGACTGCTGCTCGTGGTCGTGGGTAGACTAGGCGCGTAGCCGGGGACATTCGGCGCAGCCGGTCGCTTGTAATTCGGCCCAACGACGCAGCCGACGCTAAGCAGTAAGGCTGATATCGCAATAAGGTGCGAGATAGCTTCAATGACGCGGGTTTTGAGAGTGAGGGTCATAGCAAATTAAGGTTTGCGTTTCACGTCAGTTCCGTTGATCGCTGTTGTGCCACGCGTTGAGTTTGCCGGTCCTCCGCTGGTTGCCATGCGCGCCCCTGGGTCGCGGGCATTCTTAAATTGCTGCCCGTTTAGCGCTACGGTTGAGGGATGTACCGCTCGACTGGAATGCCTGATAGTTTTGCCTGGACCGCTAGAAGACAAACTCGGGCTAGTTTGATGAGAACCCGGAACATTTTGGAGCGCTTCCGTTTGAAGATCCTTCGCAGCCGGCGTCTTAGCTGAACGTAGCTGCCGGTTCTGAGGTGGTTTCGCGTGGCTCACGGCTGGAAGATGTTTGCGTGTGCCTGCTTTTATCGCTCCGAAACTCTTCTGGTTTTCATCCGAAGGCAAATATTCGGTCGTCTGGTCTTTTTCGCGACGACTCTGAGTATCGTTGCTTCCTGCACGTGAGCTGTTGGCCGATTTTTCGTGGCTTGTTGCGGCTGTTTGTTCCCGTGTCTGATTAGACTGGCTCGCGAAACTTGCGCCACCTACCAGGACGGCCCAGAAAATCATCGGCAAAAGAATCCTTGCCTTGCTCATTTCGGTTCCTCTGGTTTGGAGTCGCCCGTCGGCGGGTGATCCAAATGCAGGCTCAGGTGGTGCTCGCCGCCTAGAAAAATCAATCGCAGCGCGGGCACAGCGACAAGCAGCATCACAGGTCCGACGAGCATGCCGCCCACGATTACAGTGGCGAGTGGGCGCTGTACCTGGCTGCCAATTCCCGTAGAGATCGCCGCTGGAAATAGACCAATGCAGGCAGAAAGTGCCGTCATCAACAGCGGGCGCATACGGGTCGTTGCGGCGCGGTACATGGCGTCTGCCGGTTTTAGACCGTGAGCCAATTCCTGATTGTAAAAAGTGATCATCAGGATGCCGTCCATCACAGACACACCGAACAGCGAAACGAAGCCGATGGCGGCCGAGATGCTGAAATTGAGTCCGGTGACGTAGAGGGCAAGGATGCCCCCGACGACCGCGTCAGGAATACCGGCGAGTGCCAGAATAGAGTCCTTGAAATTGTTGAACAGGCTGTACAACGCTCCGGCAATCAGGATGAAGCTGATCGGCACGATGATCTCCAGGCGCTTCTTCGCTTCTTGAAGATCGCCAAACTCACCGGCCCAGAGCAAATAGTATCCGGGAGGAAGCTGGATGTTCTTTGCGATTCGCTGCTGTGCCTCTTCCACCGTTCCGCCGAGATCGCGGCCACGGACACTGAACTTCACCGGGATGAAGCGCTGCACGCTCTCGTGATAAACCCAGGACGCTCCGGTATTGAGCGTAATCGTGGCCAGTTCGCTCAGGGGGATGTAGGCGTTCGCGCCGCTGGCCGTCGTGTAGGCCACTTTGATGTTGCGAATTTTGTCGATGCTGTCACGGTAATCCGGCGTGTACCGAACCACCAGATCGAATTGCCGGTCGCCTTCCAAAACCTCACTCGCGACCGCTCCTCCCATGGCTGCTTGAATTACCGTATTCACATCACCGGAGTTGAGGCCGTAGCGTGCTGTCTTTTCGCGGTCGACTTTGATGTTGAGATTTGGCTGGCCGAGAACCGGGAAGATGCCGAGGTCGGTCACGCCTCGCACCTGGCTCATCTGGTCGCGCACCTGATCGGCTAGATTCGTTAGAACTTCAAGATTGGGACCAACGATCTTAACCGAATTCACGCCTTTGACGCCGGAGATCCCCTCTTCGATGTTGTCTTCAATGTATTGCGAAAAGTTGAACACAACCCCTGGCAGTTCGTTGCTGAATTCAGTTTGAATTTGGTTTGTTAATTTCTCTTTGGTCAAGCCTCGGGGCCATTTGTCGAAAGGCTTCAACGGCGCGAATAGTTCGACGTTAGAAAATGGTGAGGCGTCGCTCCCATCGTCCGGGCGTCCGTGCTGCGAAACGACCGTGATGACTTCTGGATGCCGCAGGAGAATCTCGCGCATCTTTCGCGAGGCTGCCTCGCCGTCATCAAGCGAAAGCGTGGTCGGCATGGAGGCTCGAATCCAGAAATTACCTTCTTCCAGGTGGGGCAGGAACTCACTGCCCAGCCGCGGCGCAATCAGCAAAAACGTTCCGAGAGAGATAGCCAGTTCGATTCCGACGACGAGAGCGCGGTGAGTGAGCGCGAAGCGCAACGCAGGATTGTAGAGGCGGTGCAGCGTACGGACAACCAGCGTTTCGGCTTCCTTCACGTGCTCAGGGAGGAGGAAGGAGGCGATCACAGGCGTAATCGTGAAGGTTGCAATCAGAGCGCCGGCTAAGGCATAGCCGTAGGTACGGGCCATGGGCCCGAAAATTTGCCCTTCGACTCCCTGCATCGTGAACAGCGGCACGAAACCGGCGACGGTGATCAGCGCAGAGAACAAAACTGCCTTATCCACCTGCATCGCACTGATCAGAATTAGCCGGAGGCGATCCGTCCAGCCGCGTGCTTGCACGGTTGGGTCCGGAGTCTTTGTCGGGTCAGGTCCCCAGAAACCAGCGGACAGATGCTGCAACAGACCCTGCCGTTCTTCCGGCGTGCGTTGAAAGTTCTTAAAGACGTTCTCGACCAGGATCACGGCCGAATCCACGATGATGCCAAAGTCGACCGCGCCCACAGAAAGCAGATTCGCGCTTTCGCCCATGATCACCAGAAGAATGGTGGCGAAGAACAGTGCGAACGGAATATTTATGCCGACGATCACTGCACTGCGAAGATTCCCCAGAAAAATCCATTGGATTAGGAAAACCAGCAGGCACCCGAAAATCAGGTTGTGCAGAACCGTGTGCGTGGTCAACGCAATCAGCGATGAGCGGTCGTAGAACGGAACGACCTTGACTCCCGGCGGCAGGCTTCCGTCTTGATTGATCGTTTCAATCGCCTTCTGAACCTTCGGAATCATGTCGGCGGTTTGTTCGGTGCGCCTCTGTACTACGATTGCCCCGACGACATCGTCGTGCGTGTCTCGTCCGAGAATGCCGAGCCTCGGTCTGTATCCG
>JBAUYE010000522.1:0-4368 GCA_049584615.1 Candidatus Sulfotelmatobacter sp. | reverse complement strand
GTAATCTTTGTAATTGATGTCGGCGATCTTCTCCGTGCAGAACTTGCAAACCTTCTTGCGCCGGAAAAACTTGCGTCCACCTTCACGCGGTGGACCGCCAGGCCCGGAACGCCCGCCCCCGCCGCCGAAACGCGGACGGTCTCCCGAAGGCCGGAATTCGCGTGGTCCATCGCCAGCAGGCCGCTCCGGCCGCTCGCTTGGTGCCTTAGTCTCGTCAGTCATAACGCTCCTTAAAATCAGTTGCCAGTACCCAGTTGCCAGTACCCAGTAAACCCAAATTCTCCCGACTCAGGGCACTGCCTCATGCGAATAACGCCCACTGGGTACTAGGTACTAGGTACTAGGTACTGCTTCCGCCGCCGGTGCCGCAGGCGCTTCTTCCGGCGCGGCCGCGGGTTGCGCGCTCACTTTCTTTTTCGCGTCGCGCAGCTTCTTGATCTTCTCCAGCCGCTTCTGCTCTTCATCGATGCGCACGGTAAGGAACTTGATCACCGGCTCAGTAACCCGCAGACGGCGCTCCAGTTCATGGACCACCGACCCCGCCCCTTCGATCGTCAGCAAAATGTAGATGCCCTCACGGAACTTGCGCACGACATACGCCAGACGGCGCTTACCCATGCGGTCCACGCTCTTGATCGAACCCGCCGCGGCGGTCACGGTCGACTCCAGGTTCGAAATCAACTTCTCAAGATCCTCATCCGCCATATCCGGCCGGACAATAAACATCAGCTCATAAGTACGATTCATTGCTGTCTCCAAATCTTTGCCAAAACTGGATTGTCATCCTGAGGTGGGCGTTTTCTGCCCACCGAAGGATCTGGGCGAGCCGCGCGATGCTGCCTGCCCTGAGCGAGCGAAGCGCGCCGAAGGGTCGCGTTCTTTGCGACGCAATACTCGCGCGTTTGGCTCGCTTCCCTATTCGCTCTCTTTTCGGTTAAACCGGTTCATCGCCGCCGCCGCCCCATCAGTCAGAATCGCCATCACCGCTTCAGCGGCAGTGTCGAGCATCCCGTCCACCACCGCCAGCTCAGCCTTGCGAAACGGCGACAACAAATAACTCTGGCCGTCTTCCACCTTGCGCTCCGGGGCCACGCCAAGCCGGATGCGCAAAAAATCCTGCGTGCCCAGCGTATCGATGATCGACTCGATCCCGTTATGCCCCGCGGAACTCCGCCCGGTATGAATCCGCAGCGTGCCCAGCGGAAAATCCAGCTCGTCCTGAATCACAATCAGGTCCGCTTCCGGCTTCGCCTCGTACTCCGCCACCAGCTCCCGGACCGACACGCCGCTCAAATTCATGTAGGTCTCGGGCTTGGCCAGCAGCACTGGCTCATCCCCAACCTGTATCCGCGCCGTCAGCGCCCGGCACTGCCGGTTCCTGATCTCAACCCCGCGCCCACTCGCGATGCGATCCACCGCCAGAAACCCGACGTTATGCGGCGTGAACTGATACTCGATACCAGGATTGCCCAGCCCAACAATCAGTTTCACGCGGTATCAATTTCCTCCGCTTGCGCTCATGTGAAGACCGGTTTGTCATCCCGAGCAAGCGTTCTTTGCGCAGCAAGGGGCGAGCCGCGCGAAGCGTCGCGTTCTTTGCGACGCAATAATCGCGCGTTTGGCTCGCTTCCCTATTTCTTCTCCTTCTTCTCAGCCTTCTTCTCGGCCTTCTCAGGCTTCTCGGCCGCAGCCGCCTCGCCTTCTTCTTCAGTCTCAGCCTTGCCCTTCTTGATGACTTCGGGCTCCGCCGGAGCTGCCCCAGCTTCCGCCGCCACCACTTCTGGCGCAGCCACAACCTCTTCCTTCACGCTGGTCACGTGGGCTACAGGCTGATTCGCGTCCGAAAGAAACTTCAGCTTCGGGTTGTGCGGCAAATCCGCTACGCGCAACACTTTGCCGAACGTAAGCTCGCTCACATCCACATCGATATGGCTCGGGATATCCGCCGGCAGGCACTCGACCTCCACTTCGCGCAGTATCTGTTCGAGAATTCCGCCCTCAGTCTTCACGCCCAGCGGCACGCCCTGCAGCACGATCGGCACATTGACCCGCAAAGCCTTGTCCATGGCGATGCGCTTCAAGTCGATGTGGAGCAGATGTCCTTTGATCGGCTCGTACTGCCAATCCACGATCATGGCCTTGGTCCGCTCGCCGCCATGCAGCGCTAGATCGAAAATCGTGTTGTGGCCGCTGTCAGAGCGCAAGATGCGCAGCACATGCCGCGGATCGACGCTCACCGGCAGCGCATCTTTGCTCGCGCCATACAGCACGCCTGGGATCTTACCTTCGCGCCGCACCCGCCGGGCGTGGTTCTTGGTCCCAGCCTCCCGCGGCTGCGCTTCCAGAATGTTCTGTTCCAATGTAGTCGCCATAAATTATTCCCATCCAAAAAACTTTGTCATCCAAAAAAACTCTGTCATTCCGACCGGAGCCGGACCGAAGGGGACGGCGGAGCGGAGGAACCTGCTGTTCGCCGTAATCACCACTGCCCCCGCCTAAATAAACAACTTACTCACCGAAGTCTCTTCGTGATTGGCCTGAATCGCCCGCCCAATCAATCCCGCAATCGAAAGCACCCGAATCTTCGGCTCGCGCTTAGCCTCTTCATTCAGCGGGATAGTATTGGTGACCACGACTTCCCGGATCACTGACTTCGCAATGTTTTCGACCGCCGGCCCCGACAGCACCGCGTGCGAAGAACAGGCATACACCTCGGTAGCGCCGTTCTCCATCAAGGCGGTCGCAGTTTTCACTAGCGTGCCAGCCGTATCAATCAAGTCGTCGATGATCAAGCAGGTCCGCCCGTTCACGTCGCCGATCACATGCATCACTTCGGCCACGTTCATCTCCACGCGCCGTTTGTCGACGATGGCCAGCGCCGCATCCACCTTCTTCGCGAAAAATCGCGCCCGCTCCACGCCGCCCGCGTCCGGAGAAACCACCGTCAGATTCGGCAGGTTCAGCTTCCGGAAATGATCCACCAGCACCGGCGAAGCGAACAGGTGATCCACCGGGATATTGAAAAATCCCTGCAGCTGCGGCGTATGCAAATCAACAATCAACGCCCGGTGCGCTCCCGCCGTGGTAAGCAAATCCGCCACCAGCTTCGACGAGATCGGGCTGCGCGGCTTGTCTTTGCGATCTTGCCGCGCGTAACCGAAATAAGGCATCACCGCCGTAATCCGCCGCGCCGACGCTCGCTTCAGCGCATCGATCATCAGCAGCAATTCCATCAAGTGCTCATCCACGCTCGTGCTCCGGCCATCCGGGTGCACCACCCGGCACGTCGGCTGCATGATGAACACATCCCCGCCGCGAACATTCTCCTGGATCTGCACATACGCCTCGCCGTCGGCAAAGCGCGTCACCTGCGCCTGCCCGCGCTGCATCCCCAGAAACTGGCAAACCTCGTCAGCCAGCGGCTCGTTCGCCGTCCCGCTGAAAATCTTGAATTTCTCATCCACTCGCGGGCGCTGCTTGCGATCCGGCTTTTCCTCAGTCGTGGGTGGGACGTTCTTTTCCATCTTCTCCGCTTTTTCGGTCGGCGTCACCAAAGTAGCCATAAGAAGTTTCTCAGTCCCGTCCTCAGCTCTGGTCCAGCTCTCTCTGAGAACTGACAACCGTGAACTGAGAACTGTTTTCTGGCTGGGCCGCTAGGATTCGAACCTAGACAAAGTGCTCCAAAGGCACTTGACCTACCATTAGTCGACGGCCCAGTACGATTTCTGGTTTTTGATTGACCCCGAAACTCGGGCATCTCTATTGTCAATCAACAATCAGCAATCAACAATCAAAAATTCGCCGCCAGTACTGTGCCCGCGTCAGCGTAACCGTCGCCTGCGCCGCCCACCCTCGCCTCCGCAGCCCAATCACCGCTGCGCGCGCCGCCTCTTTCGAAGCGAACAGCCCGTACAACGTCGACCCGGAGCCCGACAGCGACGCATACTTCGCGCCCGCGCGCTCCAGCGCACTCTTGCCTTCACTCAGCTCGGGATACTCAGGAAAGACGACTTCTTCAAAGTCGTTCTTGATCCCGGCCCGGACAAGCTCGAGAAGCGGATTCTCGGCCCGGCCCCTTCCAAAAGGAGCACCGGAGTAACTCTTGCTCAGCCACGCCGAAAACTCGCGGCCAAGCTCAACCATTCTATCGGACGCTCCACCCAGCGTCAATTCTCCACTGCTCGTGTGGGGACGAGCACTCTTGCGAGCTTGCCCTGAGCGAAGCCGGAAGGTCTGGTTTTGTGTGGGGACAGCCGCCCTCGAGAGCCTGCCCCGAGCGAAGCCGAGGGGTCCGGCCGGGCGAAGCCCGACAGTGCGTGCAGACACCACGGACGCCTGTAATCCCGTGGAAGAGCGGCGCTTCAGCGC
>JBAUYE010000521.1:0-3123 GCA_049584615.1 Candidatus Sulfotelmatobacter sp. | reverse complement strand
GTTCTTATGCCTTTGCAAAGTCAAGATCAAGGTCAAAGGTAGCGGACAGGAGTGTCCGCTCCACGCGATCAAAATTCTCACTGCTTTACTGAGGTTTCTTTTCCAGCGTGATGGTGAGGTCGGCCTTGCAGGTTTTGGCGGGGTCGACGAAGGCTGTGCCTTCGCGGTCGCCTTCGGTCGCGCGGAAGAAGAGTCCTTGCTTGGTGCGGTCGGGCAATCCGATGAAGCGGGCCTGGCCGCTGGCGCTGGTGCCGATTTGCAGGTCCAGCTTGCGGAGGTACATGAATCCGTAGGCGATGTGGACGCTGATGTTGGCCGCATAGATGGGCGCGCCGGCATTATCGATGACCTTAAAGTCGGCGGTGCAGGGGCCGATGCCACCATCGATCACGGGAACGGTTTTGGAGTCGGCGGGAGCGGCGTTTTGGGCTTGTGCGGCAGACAGAGAAAGAGCTGTCAGCAGGAGTAGGCAGAGAGCGATTTTGAAGGGTGTGAGGATTCGCATCGTACTACTTAGAATACGCCCGTCTCGCTGGGGCGGGTAGTGAGCAGAGCCATACGTGCTGACTTCTCGAATGTTTCGTGGAGAACGCCTCGCTGCGCTCGGCTGGACCCTTCGGCTTCCCCCTCGGCTTCGCTCGGGGCTTCGGCAAAACAGGGCAAGCTCTCGAGGCGGCCGTGCCCGCACATTGGCGTGAGGTGGCCGTTCCTACTTGGGGCAGCAACTGGCTAAATCGAGGCTGGCGTTGGCTTTAAGGGTTCCGGTTACCAACGTTCATTGCCCCGGCGGCGGTGCGCTCCTATAATTTTTGGAACTGTCACTCCGTCCAGCTGAAGATCAAGGAACTTAGGGTCAGGAAATCAGCATCAGGAAAGTCAGCGCCAGGAAATCAGGATCAGAGAATCAGGCATGCCCGAGGCCACCGGCACACAATTGACTCGCCACAGCCAGGAGATGACCATCTTCCACGACGTGGCGAAGGCGCTTACGTCGTCGCTGGATCTCGACTCGATTCTGCAGACCATCATGGAGAAGATGGCGGAGTACTTCCGTCCCGATACGTGGTCGCTGCTGATGGTGGACGAGCAGCACAATGAACTTTATTTTGCGATTGCCGTGGGCGATGCCGCTGAAGCGCTGAAAAATGTTCGGCTGAAGGTGGGCGAAGGAATTGCGGGCTGGGTGGCGAAGCACGGTGAACAGGTGATATCGGCGGATGTGGAAAGCGATCCGCGGTTTGCCAAGCGGGTGGATGAGACTACGCAATGGGAGACGCACTCGGTGATCTGCGTGCCGCTGCGGTCGCGGTTGCGGGTGCTGGGCGTGATCCAGCTGGTGAATGTGGACATGGCGCAGTTCAACGAGCCGGAAGTTTTCTTTCTGCAGGCGCTTTGCGACTATGCCGCCATTGCGATTGAAAATGCGCGCTGGGTGGAGAAGATCCAGGAACTGACGATCACCGACGACTGCACCGGACTTTACAACGCGCGGCACCTTTATAAAACACTCGAGACCGAGGTTTACCGCTCGTCGCGTTTCGGCTACGAGTTCAGCGTGTTGTTTATCGATCTCGATCATTTCAAGTCCGTCAACGACACCCACGGACACCTGATCGGCAGCAAGTTGCTGGCGGAGATTGGTTATCTGGTGAAGGCGCAGCTGCGCTTGATTGACTTTGCTTACCGCTACGGCGGTGACGAATTTGTGGTGTTGTTGCCACAGACTGGAAAAGATCAGGCGCTGGTGGTGGCAAAACGATTGCGCGATGCCCTCCGGGCCAGCAGTTTCTGCCGCGACGAAGGATTGAATCTGAATGTGAGGGCGTCGATTGGGCTGGCGACTTATCCGCACGATGCGCGCGACGCGCATGACATTATCCGTCAGGCCGACGAGATGATGTATTTGGTGAAGAACACGACCCGCGACAATATTGGGATTGCGCAGCGGGGAGTGATGAAGTAGGAAGGCAGCTTCTAGCTTCTAGCTCTTAGCTTCTACTTGGGGCGCTCGGCGTTGAGCGGAGCGGAAGATGATTATAGGAACCACGACCATTATCGTTCCTAAGTGGATACGCGCTGCAGCAGTGTGTGCGGCAGGAGTGTTCGCCGCGCTTTTCCTCGCGGTAGGCAGCTCCTCCATTCAGGTCAACCTCGGGATCAGAACACCCGGCACACTTGTGTCGGGTGCCCTTGTCCGCCAGAGTCCGGGGGATTGGCTAGGGGACCAATTGCAGGCGCAGATAATCGTCGACTGGATCTTCTGGTTCGCGGTAATGTGCGGGATTTATTTTCTGGTGGCGAAGCTCATCGGAAGGTCGAAGATTGCGCGAAACGCAAAGATGCTTGAAAGCGCTCGCAGGCTGGCATCTTTGGGAGGCACCATGCCCGAGTTTAAGAACATTCCTCGCCGCAAAGCGGGACGGAATTGATTCTCGCAGATACGTCCGTCTGGATCGAGCGACTCCGCAAGGTCGCACGAAGGTCTTGGCATTCACGTCAGTTTGCCTTAAGAACAAATTGAATCATTAGAGCGATTGAAAAAAAAGACTTTCAATTTTCCAATCACTAAATCGCTCAGTTGCTCAATTTCCTTTCCGGCTCAGCGGGCTTCGCGTCCGGCTTCCACGGGTTCGCATTCGCGGGGGCGGTGGGGTTTACGTTGAAGTCCCAGACGTAGAGGTTCATGCCTTCGTTGCCCTTCGTTTCAATCAGGACGTACTCGCCGGGGGCCAGGTCTTCGGTGGGAGTTAGCTTGAGCCAGCCGCCGCTTACGCGGTCGATGGTGGTCTTTACGAAATTCTGGTCCTGACTGATCTTGCCGTTGGGCGCGCGCTTCAATTCGCCGACGATGCGCTTGCCGCTTTTTACCTTGGTATGGACGATGTGGAAACGATCAAAGGGGACGAGCGGCTGCTCGGGTTGCTGTGGCTGCTGCGGCCCCTGTCGCTCGGAACCCTGTTGTTCAGGGCGGGGAGCGTCGAGGCTGGGCTGGGACAGTTGTGCGGACGAGGTTTGACCGGGCGGTGCAGATGAGTCATCATCGACATTAATGTAGATCGAGGGCACTGCGACGTGGGCGTGCACGCTGGCATGTTCGCCTTCGATTTCGACGCTCTGCTTGGC
>JBAUYE010000520.1:0-4078 GCA_049584615.1 Candidatus Sulfotelmatobacter sp. | reverse complement strand
ACTCCAACTGGTTCTGGAGATTGAGAGGCATTTCGGCATCAAGCTGGTGCAGGCCAACTTCAACCAGAAACACCTGGAAAGTGTTAACGCTTTGGCGGCGATCATCGAATCCAAAGTGGCGGAAGCAAGGACCTGACATCCTTAATTCCACGGAATGCAATTCCTCCTTATCCAAACAAAAATTGCCCGGATACAATAGCAACCCATCCACTTCAAGGACCAGCGCGGCTTTGGGCGGAGTAATATCGCCCTGAAGAAAAGTGAATCAGAACGTGGGCGACCACATGATGGAAGGCAGAAAGTGACGCGCTGGTACGAGCACCGTTTTCATAACACAACAGCGCTGCGGATGATATTCATCATCATGCCGAAGCTGCCGCGCTTTCTGCAGCCTCCGGTTGCGGCGGTAACGGCGCTGATCTTCTTCCTCATTTTGAAGCGGGAACGCCGGGCCGTAACCGGAAATCTGCGCCGGGTCTCGGGCAAGAGCGGGCTTGCACTGCAATGGAAAGTTTATTGGGTCTTCTATTCGTTCTGCGACCTCATGGTTTCGTATTGTTTTATCCCACAGGCCACACATTCGCAGCTGCTCGGCATGCTGGTCGACTCAGAAGGCGGCGACGCCAAGATCGACCAATGCCTGGCAGCGGGTAATGGGCTCATTGTGTGGACAGCGCATGTGGGCAATTGGGAATTTGCATCGCGGCTTCTGGCACTGCACGGCCGGGTTAACGTGGCGCGGGTGGTCGAGGACAAGCCGGCGGAGATCATGCTGCGGAATTTGATGGCAAGCGAACGGGTCACAATTGTGGATCTCAAAGGGGGCGTGCCGGCTACGATAGAACTCTTGCAGGCCTTACGTCGAAACGAGATCGTGGCGATCCAGGGAGACCGCATTTATCAGCGTCGCACTTTCGACGTGCCGTTTTTTTCGCAACCCACAAGCTTTCCGCTCGGCCCTTTCCTGCTTTCGCAGGTCTCGGGCGCGCCGGTGCTGCCCGCTTTCATGATTCGCCGAGGTTGGCTGCGCTACCACGCTGTGATAGGAGATCCGATCCCGGCAGTTCCCTCATGGGCCGCATGCGGCGAGGACGATGCCGGCTTGTACGACGCTATGTGCCAAGCTGTCAGGTTTCTGGAAACAACGTTGACGACCCATTACGATCAGTGGATGAATTATTTTGACTTTTGGCCAGTTGTCTCCCGGGACTGATCGCCGGAAAATCCTGCATCCGGCCACCAGTGCCACGAATCGAGGACCAGGATGTTTGTTGAGTGCTAATCAGTTTTGCTAACCAGACCTGACACAACGGGCAGGCTACGGGATTCGCAGTATTGCCCGCAACAGTCGCGTCGCTTACTATCCCTGCATGATCGGGCGGTCATGGGTTAGCGCCAGCCGGCTGACTGACATTCGACCCTCACGACCGCACCTTCATCCTCGGTTATTCTCCCTCTAACGCTTGTGGGACTTGCCTGCAGGCGCACTGGGCAAGGCCCACACCCTGTCCGTATGAGAGTCTCTTGCCGATCGAATTTCCAGGTTTAACCATCACTTTTTCTGCACTCCCTAAGAATAATCGCGAGTCTACATGATTTACCGGAGTTTCATAGGCTGGTGGGACATGTATGTTGTCAATGATCCGAGGGGTGGAGCGTCCGATATGGCAACGAGCACAACAGCCGCTTATGGATTTTATCCTCATGACATCACTTTGACTGATGTCGTGCGCAATCTAAACCTTGCCGGCTTTGAGAACGAAAGCATCTGTATGATGCTGCCTCCCGGCCATCCCATTGCATCGATCGTTCGGGACGCGAGTTTGTTCAACGCCGAAAAAGAAGCCACTGCGGTGACCGCCGGACTGATTGGGTGGCTTTCGGAATTCGGGGCAGTCCTGATTCCCACCGTAGGTTTTTTCATCCGATCACAGGCGTTTTTTCACACTCTCATGGTGGCGCGCGAGGCGCCGGCTCTTTGTGGGAATGCGAGAACACTGATGGGTCTCGGCTTTTCTGAGGAAGAAGCGGAAAGGTTCGAGCATCAACTCGGGAATCTTGGAGTCCTGGTCTACGTCTCCTGCACGGAAAGCGCGAAAACACTCTGGGCCAGAGAAGTGCTACGGCACACCGGAGCACGGGAGGCCGCCACGCTGGAAGAAAACACGCTAGAAGAAAGAATGACTGCGGCGGCCACGGCCTGATCAGCCGGCACGAACTCCATGCCACGTCGGGCGGCCTTAGCAAGCGCCGTTGCCCGGACAATGTTCGCGCACGTTCCTGCTCTGGTCCTGACATTTCTCAAGCTACCTCTTGTGCAAGAAAGACATCCAACACCGGTGACAACAAGGAGGCGTTGTGAACAAACCAGTGTCAACAATCACAAAGGTCGTGGGCGCAGCGTCTTTGCTTCTGGCGGGATACGTTTTGCTGACGTCACTGCCAGACCTGCGGCGCTACATCAGAATCAGCATGATGTGAGAGTAACGCTCGCTGTCGAGGCGAATCCGGGGCCGGTTAGACTGAGCGCAAGCGTCGGCGATCCTTAAATCTCCGATGCGGAAGTAGTCTGCAGTTCGCAGGTCACTGTCTGTGATGGTGTAATGAGAACAATCTACAGCTACTGCACGCGACAATTAGAGTTTCCAGTGGATGGGCAGTGGCATCGGTCGTGGTTAGGCTCAATGGTTGTCGTGATTCGTGTTTAGCCTTTCGATCCGCGCAACCCGCAGTAGTAGAGCAGCACCGGGCAAGCGAAGGATAATTGGGCAAGAGGAAACAATATGCACATCAATTCAACCATCCGTTCACTGACGATTCGTTCACTGGCGCTCGCCCTGGTGGTGCTGGGCATGTCAGCGGCGTCATTCGGGCAGTTCAGAGTAGCGATTACAATTGGTCCACCTGCATTGCCGGTGTATGAGCAACCAGTTTGCCCAGGCGATGGTTATCTCTGGACTCCCGGCTACTGGTATTGGGATGACGATGCTGCCGATTACTTCTGGGTGCCGGGCACGTGGGTGCTGGCCCCCGAAGTTGGTTTCCTGTGGACCCCGGGCTGGTGGGGTTGGGGCGGTGAGGCATTCGTTTTTCATGAGGGTTACTGGGGACCGACCGTAGGGTTTTACGGCGGAATCAATTATGGATTCGGTTATTTCGGCACCGGGTTTGAGGGAGGACGTTGGGACAATGGACATTTCTTCTATAACCGTGCGGTGATGAATGTGAACATCACCGACATCCACAACGTCTACAACACTAAGATCGATACCACCACGATTAGTCGAGTGAGTTACAACGGCGGCAATGGCGGCATCGACGCGCGTCCAACGCCTCAGGAGGAAGCTGCGGAACATGAGAGGCATATTCCGCCCGTGGCTGCACAAGATCAACATGTGCAGGCGGCACGAGGCAACCCGCAGCTCCGGGCATCGGAGAACCATGGGAAACCTCCAATTGCAGCCACTGAGAAACCTGGGGAATTCAGCGGTCACGGAGTAGTCGAGGCGAAAGAGGCTGGAGCTCCTTACAAAGCGGCAGACAATCGTGGCGCTGCCGAGACCCGCGCGGAATCCCCAGCACATCCTGCAGTTCATCCGAATGATCTTCCGCCTCTGGAGCATCCCGCCCCGCCAAACACCGGCGACGCCAAGGCAGACAAGAAATATCAGCAACAGCAGGAGAAGTTATACGCGAAGCAAGAACAGGAAAGGCAGAACCTTCAGCAGAAGCAAGACCAGGAACACCAGAAACTGGCGAAACAAAAGGCCAGCGAGGCGCAGACGCAGCAACTGGAGCAGAAGCACCAGCAGCAGACGCAACAGTTGCAGCAAAGGCACGCCGCACAACTGCAGAGTTTACATGCGGCGCGTCCGGCTCCGGCCAGGCCTCGGTAGTAGTTTGGGGCGATGCCGAAACCCTGATCGTCCGTTGAAGTTTCCTCCGGCCGGGTGTTCACCACCCGGCCTTCACTTTTGCATGCGCAAGCGACTCGGCAATCTGTTGGAACCTCCTTCAGAATCTGAAGGAAGCGCTGTATAGACCGCTATCGCGGATACCCGATCTAATGTTCAAATGG
>JBAUYE010000519.1:0-14111 GCA_049584615.1 Candidatus Sulfotelmatobacter sp. | reverse complement strand
CACAATCTCATTACAATCTCATTTATACCGATAAACGATTCTTCCGCGATTCAAGTCGTAGGGCGAAAGTTCCACCGCTACTTTGTCGCCCGGCAAAATGCGGATAAAGTTCTTGCGCATCTTGCCGGAAACATGCGCCAGCACCTGGTGCTTGTTTTCCAGTTCCACCTTGAACATGGCGTTCGGCAGCGGTTCCAGAACCACCGCCATCACTTCAATCGCGTCCTCTTTGCTCATGCACCTCTCAGGGCTTTCAGCTGTCAGCCGTCAACTATCAGTTCTTCGCTGAAAGCTGAGAGCTGATGGCTGAGAGCTTTTTTACTTCGTCAAAATCACCGGCCCATCTTTCGTCACGGCGACGCAATGCTCGAAATGCGCACTGAAACTACCGTCCATCGTGACCGCCGTCCACTTATCGCCCAGCACTCGCGTTTCCGGCTTCCCGTAATTCACCATGGGCTCGATTGCAAGCACCATGCCTTCGCGCAATTTCGCACCGTGACCCCGCGCCCCGAAGTTCGGTACTTGCGGCTCTTCGTGTAAGCGCGTCCCAATCCCGTGTCCCACAAATTCCCGCACCACACTGAATCCGGCGGCCTCCACATGCTCCTGCACCGCCGCCCCCACATCGCCCACCGAGTTGCCAATGAGCGCCTGGTCAATGCCGCGGTAAAGCGATTCCTCGGTGACGGTCAACAGCTTGCGCAACTCCGGCTTCACCGCATCGCTCACCGGAACCGTAATCGCCGCGTCGCCGTAGTACCCGTCCAGCACCACGCCGCAATCGATCGAGACGATGTCGCCGTCTTTCAGCGCCCGTTTTTCAGACGGGATGCCATGCACAATCTCTTCATTCACCGAGGTGCACAGCACACACGGATAATCGAAGTAGCCCTTAAACGCCGGCTTGGCCCCAAGTTCCGCAATCTTCTTCTCCGCGGCACGCTCCAGATCCATTGTCGTCACGCCGGGCGCAACCATCGAGCGCACCTCATCAAGAACCTGGCGCACGATGTGGCCGCTGTGCCGCATCCGCTCAATCTCAGCCGCCGACTTGCACACAATCGCCATTCTTTATTTATGCGCGACCCTCAGGCGTTATGGTCCTCGATAATCCTGAAAATCTGCTCCGTGACCTCGTCCATCGGCCGGTCGCCATTGATCGAAATCAATCTTCCCGTACGCTGGTAGTAATCCGCCACTGGAGTAGTTTGCTCCTGATAAGCCGCCAGCCGTGGCGCAATCACTTCCAACCGGTCGTCATTGCGGGTCACCAGCTTCGTTCCGTCAACGTCGCAAACTTCATCGAAACGGGGCGGCTGGAAGTGAACGTTATAGATCCGCCCACAGGTGGGACAAGAACGGCGTCCAGAGATCCGGAGCAACAATTTATTATAGTCCACGTCCAACCGGATCACAATTGGCCAGGCCCGAGTGGGCCGCGAGTTGTCAAAGAACTTGTCCTCAAGCAGTGCATCCAGCCATCCGGCCTGGGCCGCGGTTCGCGGAAACCCGTCCAGAATGTAGCCCCGCTTGCAATCCGGCTGCTTCAGCCTCAACCGGACCATCTCACAAACCAGATCGTCGGAAACCAACTCTCCCCGCGCCATCACGGCCTTGGCCGCCATGCCGAGTTCCGTACCCTCGGCCACATTCAGCCGCAACAGGTCTCCAGTAGAAACCTGCGGGATCCCGTACCGCTCCATGATGCGCTTAGCCTGGGTGCCTTTACCCGCGCCCGGCGGCCCAAGCAGCACGACGGGGCCTACGTCACGTGAGGTTTCCTGCGCCATCGAGTTGGCCAAAGCCTCCCGAACAGTGTTCAGCAACCCCACAAACAAATCTGTAATTGAGTAATTTGGGAATCTGGCAATTGATCGCCGAGTCGCGGTTGATCTTCAATTACCAAATTACCCGATTACAAAATTACAAAATCTCCTACGACCAGTTTCTGCGCCCGCGAATCCGTCCGCTGCGCGGAGTGAATCCGTCGTAGTGCCGCATGATCAGCTGGGCCTCGACCTGCGTAACCGTATCCATGGCTACACCCACCACGATCAGCAGCGACGTTCCGCCAAAATAGAAATTCACTCCCAGCCCGTTCGTCACCCACACCGGGAGCCGCTCGAATAGCGTCCCTCCCAGCCAGAACGGCAAATGGTTCAAATGAATGCCGGTGATCATCCACTCCGGGATGAACGAGATGAGGATCAGGTAGAGCGCCCCCACCAGCGTGATCCGGGTCAGAACTTCGTTAATGTAGTCTGCCGTGCGTTTGCCCGGCCGAATGCCCGGAATGAAGCCGCCATACTTCCGCATGTTGTCGGCAACTTCACTGGGATTGAAAACGATCGACACATAGAAGTAAGCGAAGAAAATAATTCCCACCGCGTAGAGCAAGGTGTAGAGCGGTTCGCCCCAGCCCAGCATTCGAATCATGTCGCCGAAGTAGCGGCTGTTTTTCAACCCCACGCCGATGGTCTGCGGCAAAGTAAGAATCGACGACGCGAAGATGACCGGCATCACGCCCCCCGCGTTCACTCGCAAGGGAAGATGCGTCGATTGCCCGCCCATCACTTTGCGTCCCACCACCCGCTTGGCGTACTGCACCGGAATGCGCCGCTCGCAGCGCTCCACGTAAACGATGAAAGCCACCACCGCGATCATGAACACGACCAGCCCCGCCATCAGCACCGGCGTGATCGCTCCCCAGGTCCCGTTCTTGGCCTTCTCGATCAGATCCTCGACGCCGCGCGGCAGGCCCACCACAATACCAGCAAAGATCAGCAGCGACATGCCGTTCCCGATCCCGCGGTCGGTGATCTGCTCGCCCAGCCACATGACGAACGCGCTGCCCGTGGTGAGAGTCAACATCGTCATCAGGATGAACCCAGGGCCAGGTTTCAGAACGAAATCCCCAGCCTTTTCCAGGCCGTAGGCAATCCCAAACGACTGGACCGCGCTGAGAATGACCGTGATATAGCGGGTCCACTGCGTAATCTTCTTGCGTCCCAGCTCGCCTTCTTTCTGCAGCTTGGCCAACGGCTCATACACCACGGTCAAAAGTTGCAGAATGATCGACGCCGTAATGTACGGCATGATGCCCAGCGCAAAGAGAGTAAGACGGCGCAGATTGCCGCCGGAAAACAGATCGACGAACCCCAGCAGCGATCCCGCGTTTTGATTGAAATATTGTTCCAGCTTGAGGAAGTTCACGCCCGGTGTCGGCAAGTGCCCGCCCAGCCTGTAAACCGCGAGCATCGCCAATGTAAACAAAACCCGCTTACGCAGGTCGGGGATGCGGAAGATGTTCGCCATCTTCCCCCAGATTGGAAATACTCCATCTTCAGCCATTACTGCAAGACCTCAACCTTGCCGCCCGCCTTGATGATTTTTTCCTGCGCTGACTTCGAGAACTTGTGCGCGTGTACAGTGATTGCAATCGTCAGCTCGCCATCACCCAGAATCTTTACCGGATGCTTCGCCTTGATCACTCCCGCCTTGCGCAGCACCTCGGGCGTAATCGGCGCGGCGTGCAGTTCCGCACCCAGCGCCACCAGCCGCTCCAGGCTGACGATGTTGAATTCCTTGCGGAAGATGTTGGTGAAACCGCGCTTCGGCATGCGCCGGTGCAGCGGCATCTGTCCGCCTTCAAACCCGCGGATCAGCCGCATGCCGGTTCGCGAGCGCTGCCCCTTGTGTCCACGAGTGGACGTCTTGCCCATGCCGGAGCCCATCCCGCGCCCCACGCGCTTGCGCTTCTCGCTAGCATTCTTCGGTGCTCGAATATTGGATAAATTCATAAGTAAGCCTAAGTTTGAAAGCTTCAGAGTTTCAGGGGTTCAAGGTTTCAAGGAACTGAATCCGCCCTGAAACCTTGAAACTCTGAAACCTTGAAACATTATCTACTTCAAAATCTCCACTAAATGCGGAACCTTGGCCACCATGCCGCGAATCGCCGCATTGTCCGGACGCTCGATCACCTGGTTCAATCGCGTGAATCCCAGTCCTTTGACCACCAGCTTCTGCTTCACCGGCGCGCAAATGGAAGAAACCACCCACTTCAGGTGAATCTTTCCGCTAACCGCTTTCGGTTTCTTCGTAGTCATCGTTAATTCCTCAATCCCTGAACACCGTTTCCAGGTACTCGCAACTGGGTACTGGGTACTAGAGTTCCTGCATAGACTTCCCGCGCATGGCAGCCACGCTCTCCCGGCTCTTAAGGTGCCGCAGCGCATCGAAAGTCGCCTTGATCACGTTGTGCGGATTGGTCGTGCCGATCGACTTGGTCAGCACGTTCTGGATTCCCACCGAGGTCATCACCGCCCGCACCGCGCCCCCGGCAATCACTCCCGTGCCTTCTGGAGCCGGCTTGAGCAGCACTCTCCCAGAGCCATAGCGTCCCATGATCAGGTGCGGAATAGAAGTCTGGGTCAAGTTCACCTTAATCAGATTCTTCTTCGCCGCCTCGATCGCCTTGCGAATGGCCTGCGGAACTTCCTTGGCCTTGCCCGCGCCATGCCCCACCACCGCCGCCGAGGGATCGCCCACCACCACCAGCGCGGCAAACGAAAGATTCTTGCCGCCCTTCACCACTTTGGTGACGCGGTTGATGGCCACCACCTGGTCTTTCAATTGAAACGAATTTGGATCAAGCTTCTTAATTACAGTTGGCATTCTGAAACCTAATTTCGTAATTTTGAAATTTTGCAATTTAGTAATTTGCAATCGAAACCACGCCCCCGGGTTTCAAATTACAAAATTACCCGATTACCAAATTCCCAAATCCCCTAGAATTGCAATCCCGCTTCACGCGCCGCATCAGCCAGCGCCTTCACCCGCCCGTGATAAATGTAGCCGCCGCGATCAAACACAACTTTGCTCACGCCTTTGGCCTTGGCTCGCTCCGCGATCGTCTTGCCCAGGGCCTTCGCTGCGGCCACGTTGCCGCCGGTGCGCCGTTCTTCCTTCTTGCCCTCAGCCGAACTCGCCGACACCAGCGTCCTGCCGTGCAGGTCGTCGATCACCTGCACATAAATATGATTCAGCGAGCGATACACATTCAGCCGCGGACGCTCCGCCGTCCCCTGCATCTTCTTGCGGATGCGGTCATGAATATGGTCGCGTTTCTGATTCTTCGATTTCTTCGTAAACATAAAATCTGTCCTCTGTCGGGTCGTCGCGATCACGCCTACTTCGCTCCGGTCTTACCCACTTTCTTCTTCAACCGCTCACCGGCATACCGCACACCTTTATTCTTATACGGATCCGGCGGACGCAGCGAGCGCATTTCCGCCGCCACCTGTCCCACCTGCTGCCGGTCAATTCCAGTCAGCGAAATCTTTGTCTGCTTGGGATCGACCGCCGCTTCAACGCCAGTAGGCAGCGGATATTCGATGGGATGCGAATACCCCAGGTTGAACACCACCGTCCCTTTGCCCTTCATCTCGGCCCGATAGCCGATGCCGACGATCTCCAGATCGCGCGTCCAGCCCTTGGTTACGCCCTCGACGGCGTTGTTCACCAGCGCCCGCGCCAGTCCGTGTAGAGCAGCCTGCGAATCGTTCTCGCGGATGGCGACTATGTTCCCATCCTTCTGCTCCACCTTGATGCCCGTGGGGAGAGCCGTGTCCAGCTTGCCCTTCGGCCCTTGCACCAGCACCGTGTTGCCTTCGATTTTGACCGTCACCCCTTTGGGGATCGGGATCGGCTTTTTTCCAATTCGTGACATAAGAGCTTCTAGCTTCTAGCTCCTGGCTTCAAGCCAGGCGCTTCATCAGTGATTTACTTTCCTTCAGTCTGTTCATTTCTCGCAGCGTGATTAGCTAGCAGCTAGAAGCTAGTAGCTAGAAGCTGCTCTACCAGATCTCGCACAACAACTCGCCGCCCACGCCTTCCTTGCGCGCCTGCCGTCCCGTCATCACCCCGCGCGGCGTCGTAAGAATGTTGATTCCCATCCCACCCAGCACACGAGGAATCTCGCTGCGCCGCACGTAAACCCGGCAGCCCGGCCGCGACACGCGCTCCGCCTTCGAAATCGCCGCCTCGTTGTGCGCGCCGTACTTTAAATAAATCCGGATGACCTTGTGACCTTCTTCCTCAGTGGCCTTGAAGTTCGAGATGTAACCCTCTTCCTTCAGGATGCGGGCGATCTCCACCTTCAGCCGGGACGCCGGAACGTCCACCTTCTGGTGCCGCGCCTGCAGCGCGTTGCGCACCCTCGTCAGCATATCTGCGACCGGATCGGTCAACCTCATCGTTTGCTTCTCCTCTCGCCACCCGTTCGCTCCGCACCCAGCGGAGAACCTGCAGCAGCTCGCTTACCATTTACTTCAGCCTTGTCATCCTGAGCGAGACGTTCTTTGTCTCGCCTTGTCATCCTGAGCGAGACGTTCTTTGTCTCGCGACGGATCCCCCGCTCCACGAACCCGGGAGCCCATCTACCAAGACGACTTCGACACTCCCGGAATCTCCCCCAGCAGCGCCAGTTGCCGGAAGCACATACGGCACAAGCCAAACTTCCGCAGATACGCGCGCGGCCGCCCGCAGCGCTTGCAGCGGTTGTGCTTGCGCGTCGAAAACTTCGGTTTCCTTACGTTCGCTGGACGCTGAGTCTGCTCAGTGCCGTCCTTAACTCGCTTTGCCATTGTTGCCATGTTTACCCTTCAACTCCTGGCCTTCCAGCCATCTATCGAAACCTTGAAACCCTGAAACTTTGAAACGTTGCCCTTAAGCTCGAAACGGCATACCCAGATGCTTCAACAGCGTCCGCGCCTGGTTATCATTCGCCGCCGTGGTCACGATGGTAACGTTCATTCCCTTCTGCTTGTCGACCTTCTCATAGGAAATCTCGGGAAAGATCAACTGGTCATGCAGTCCGATCGTGTAATTTCCGCGCCCGTCGAACGACTTGGTGGAAACCCCCTTGAAGTCGCGCACCCGCGGCAGAACGATATTCACCAGCCGGTCAAAAAACTCATACATGCGGTCCCCTCGCAGCGTAACCATGGTTCCAATGGCCTGCCCTTCGCGCACCTTGAACGCAGCAATCGATTTCTTGGCCTTGGTGATGATCGGCTTCTGCCCGGTAATCTGACCCAACTCATTCACCGCGGGATCCATCACCTTCGAATTCTGCGTGGCCTCACCCATGCCCATATTCACCACGATCTTGTTGAGCCGCGGAACCGCCATCGCGTTCTTGAGTTCCAGCTCTTTCAACAAAGCCGGTGCCACTTCCTTGTCGAACTTGGCGCGCAGTCGCGGCCTCTCCTTCGCGCTGTGCCGCGCCTGCTCCGGAGCCTTCTGCTCCTGCCCCGAATCCTTCGATGATTTCTTATCTTTAGCCATCGCGTTTCTTCAACCCCATAAGAATTGAGCCATTTTGCGATTGAGTCATGTGGCGATTGAAACTCAACAACTCAGAATCCCATTCGCACCATCACCCGATCGCCCAATCACTCAATCATTTATCCAGCGTCGTTCCGCACTTCTTGCAAACCCGCACTCTCTTGTCGCCGCGCTTTTCGTGTCCAATGCGCACGGGCCCGCACGTTGGACATACCAGTTGCACGTTGGAATAGGCAATCCGGCTCTCCTGCTCGGCTATGCCGCCTGCAATGTTGCGCTGCGGGTTCGGCCGCACGTGCTTCTTCACCACCATCACGTGTTCAACCAAAAGCTTGGCGTCATCGGGAAACACGCGCAGCACGCGCCCTTCCTTGCCCTTGTCCCGCCCCGTAATCACCTTCACGGTATCGTTGCGGCGAATGTCCACTCGTTTGTGTTCTGTGCTGACAGTTCTCATTTCCAGTTCTCAATTCCTGATTCTTATTTCTCTCTACTAGGTACCGGTTACTAGGTACTAAATCACTTCCGGCGCCAGCGAAACGATCTTCAAAAACTTCTTCTCGCGCAGTTCCCGGGCCACCGGACCAAACACGCGCGTGCCCACCGGCTCGCCCGCGTCGTTGATCAAGACCGCGGCATTCTGGTCAAAGCGGATATAGGTCCCGTCGCGCCGCCGATGCTCCTTGCGCGTCCGCACAATTACCGCCTTCACGACTTTACCCTTCTGCACCTGCCCGTCCGGAGCCGCTTCCTTCACCGCGGCGGTGATTATGTCGCCGAGGCCGGCATTCAGCCCGGTCGAGCCCCCAAGCGGCAGAATCATCTGCAGCTTGCGGGCGCCAGAGTTGTCGGCCACCTCCAGCATGCTTCTCATCATCACAGCCATAGCGAATCTCCCGTTAACTCTTGCCATCCTGAGCGGCGTTTTTTGCTGCGAAGGATCTCAGGCTCACCGGACCCATCCCCTCGAAGGGCGCGCCCGACCGCTTCCTTATTTAACGTCCTGCTCCAGCACGATCTCCGGCACCAGCGCCGTCTTGCGCACAACGTCCTTCAACTTCCAGCGCTTCAACTTCGACAGCGGACGCGTCTCTTCCAGCCGCACCACATCGCCCACGTGCGCCTCGTTCTTTTCGTCGTGCGCATAGAATTTCTTGTTCCGCGCCACCACGCGTCCATAGAATGGATGCGCCTTCTTGCGCGTCACCTGCACCACGATGGTCTTGGCCATCTTGTTCGAGACCACTTCTCCCACCACTTCCTTGCGCCGGCCCTGCACTTGCTCGCTCGGCGGCGTTGCGGACTTCTTGGTTGCGGTTTCCGCCATCAGCGTTTCTCCGTTGCGGCCGAGCGCGTGCGCTCGCCCAGAATTGTCTTCACCCGCGCAATGTCCTTGCGCAGCCCGCGAATCTTTTTCAGGCTCTCGGTCTGCCCCATGTTCAGCTGAAACTTCAGCTTGAAGAGTTGGTCCGCGAGATCCTGCCCCTGATGCTGCAGTTCGGCGTCGGTTAAGTTGCGTATCTTGTCCGATTTCATAAAATCAATTCCCAGTTTCTAGTTCCCAGTCTCTAGTGCGCCGTCTCGCGCTTCACCAAAGTCGTCCGCAGCGGCAGTTTGTGCGACGCCAGCCGCATAGCCTCGGTCGCGTCCACAATCGTGACCCCTTCCATCTCAAACAGAATCTTTCCCGGACGCACCACCGCGACCCAATGATCAGGCGCTCCCTTGCCCTTACCCATACGGGTTTCGGCCGGTTTCTTGGTCACCGGCTTGTCGGGAAACACCCGGATCCAGATCTTTCCGCCGCGCTTCACAAATCGAGTCATGGCCACGCGGCTGGCTTCGATCTGCCGGTCGGTAATCCAGCCCGGCTCAAGCACCTTGAGCCCGAAGTCGCCAAACGCCAGCGTGCTGCCGCGCCAGGCTTTGCCCGTCATGCGCCCGCGCTGCTGCTTGCGGTACTTCACTTTCTTTGGCATCAACATAAGTCAGCTCTCTTTTGCCGCCTTGTCATCCTGAGCGGCGTTCTTTGCCGCGAAGGATCTCGGACTCAACGGAACCTGCCAAGGGGAACGCTTCCCTAAAACGCTCCCACGCCCGTTTGCTGCTCCCGCTTCTTAGCCGGAAGAATCTCGCCCTTGTATACCCAGACCTTCACGCCAATCACGCCATAAGTAGTCCTGGCTTCCGAAAAGCCATATTCGATATCAGCCCGCAGCGTGTGCAGCGGCAAACGTCCCTGCAAATACCACTCCGAGCGCGCGATTTCATTTCCATTCAACCGTCCGCTCACCCGCACTTTAATCCCCTTGCAGCCAAAGCGCAGCGCCGAATCCACCGCCTTGCGCATCGCGCGCCGGAACCCAACGCGCTTTTCCAGCTGCAAAGCAATCGCTTCCGAAACCAGCTGCGCGTCGAGCTCAGGCTTGTGCACTTCCTGGATGTCGACAAACACTTCACGCGACGTGCGCTTCTGCAAATCGGCCTTCAGCTTGTCGATCTCCGCGCCCTTGCGCCCGATAATAATGCCCGGCCGCGCCGTCTTGATGATGATCCGCAGCTTGTTGCCCGGACGCTCAATCTCAATCGAGCTCACACCCGCCGACTTCAGCTTGTCCTTCAGCTCGGTCTTCAGCTTGATGTCTTCAAACAGCAGCTTGTCGTAGTCTCGCTCCACAAACCAGCGCGACTTCCACGGCTTCGTATAACCAAGCCGAAAACCATAAGGATGGACTTTTTGTCCCATTGCTTCTCCTAATCAAACTCGGACCGTAGCGCAAAACTCGAATCGTAGCGCCGGCATCCTGCCGGCTGTCCAGCGGGCGTCCCGCCCGCTGAGCCGCCACTATTTCGCAGCCGTCTTCCTCTTGCCCGCACTCGCAGCCTTTTTCGCCACCGGCGCCCGCCGCTTAGCCGGAGCCGCCGCACTCGCCGTCCCACCCCTCGCCGCATGAGCCCCATTCCCGCGCTCCGCCAGCACCAGCGTAATATGCGAAATCCGCCGCTGATACCGGTAAGCCCGTCCCTGCGGCGCCGGACGAATCCGCTTCATCCGCGGCCCATCATTCGCAATCGCGCTCTTCACATACAAGTTGTCGATCTCAACATCGAGATTCTTTTCAGCGCTGAGGAAATTTGCATTGTCGAGCGCCGACTGCAGCAGCTTGCCCACATGCGCCGCCACACGCTTCTTCGTAAACAAAAGTGTGTTGCGCGCTTCTTCCACCTTGCGCCCTTTGATCAATTCCAGCACCAGCCGCGCCTTCTGCGGCGACACTCGCAAGTAACGCATTTCCGCTCGAAATTCCATCGGTATCCCCTTATGCCTTCGGCGGCGGCGCAGCTGCCGGTGCCGACGGAGTGATCGCCCCCGGACCTCCCGGAATGCCCGCCGGCTTCGCCGCCACTTCCGTAGCCGCTCTCATCGAGTGGCCCTTGAAGTTGCGTGTGAAGCTGAACTCGCCCAGCTTGTGCCCCACCATATTCTCGGTGACGTACACCGGAATAAACTTCTTCCCGTTGTGCACCGCAATGGTGTGCCCCACCATCTCCGGAACCACGGTGGAACGTCGCGACCAGGTTCGCAAAACTTTCTTCTCATTGCGCGAATTCATAGCCTCCACCCGCGACATCAGGAAGCCATCCACAAACGCGCCCTTCTTGGTTGAACGTGCCATAAACTCTCACCCTCAAATTGTCATTCCGAAGGTCGCGAAGCGACCCGAGGAATCTGCTTCCGCCGGCAGCGCTACTTCGTCCGCCGGTTCACAATAAACTTATCCGTCCGCTTGTTATTCCGCGTCTTATACCCGCGCGTCGGCTGCCCCCAGGGCGTCACCGGATGCCGTCCACCCGAAGTCTTGCCCTCGCCACCACCGTGCGGATGGTCCACCGGATTCATCGAAACGCCGCGATTGACCGGCTTCCAGCCCATCCAGCGCATCCGTCCCGCCTTGCCGATGGTGATGTTCTCGTGATCCAGATTCCCCACCTGCCCGATGGTCGCCATGCAATCCTGCGAAATCTTCCGCGTCTCGCCCGAAGGCAGCTTCACCAGCGCGTAATCCGATTCCTTCGCAATCAACTGCGCCGCTCCGCCCGCCGAGCGCACCATCTGCGCCCCCTTGCCCGGCTTCAGCTCCAGATTGTGAATCGAAGTACCAGGCGGAATATTCCGCAGCGGCAAAGCATTACCAACAAGAATATCGGCCTCAGGTCCGCTCACAACTTTCTGCCCCACTTTCAAACCTTCCGGCTGAAGAATGTAGCGCTTCTCCCCGTCTGCATAAGCCAGCAACGCAATCCGCGCCGACCGATTGGGATCGTATTCGATCGTAGTCACGGTCGCCGGAATCCCAGCCTTCTCCCGCTTGAAGTCAATGATGCGCAGCTTCTGCTTGTGGCCGCCGCCCCGGTGCCAACTGGTAATGTCGCCGGAATTGCGCCGCCCGCCAGTGCGTTGCTTCTTCTCCACCAGCGGCTTATGCGGATGCTGCGTCGTAATATCGTCGTTGACGATCGTCGTGCGATACCGCAGCGTCTGCGTAGTAGGTCGATATGTCTTGATTGCCATAATCAGCTCTTAATCTGGTTGTCATTCCGAACCGGGCGAAGCCCGGTGAGGAATCTGCTTCCTGCCGCCGCTACAAATTCTGCGCGTACTCCGGCATCTTCTCCCCGGCGCGCAGCCGCACATAAGCCTTCTTCCAGTCGGGACGGTACCCGGCAAACTTCCCGCGCCGCCGCTCTTTTCCCGGATAGGTCGCAGTGCGCACTGAAAATACCTTCACCTTGAAAATCGTCTGCACCGCCTGCTTGATTTCCGTCTTCGTAGCCTTGGGCGCAACCTGAAACACCAGCGTGTTCTGGTTTTCCTTGATCGCCAACCCTTTTTCCGTGATCACCGGACGCCGAATAATCTGATATGCGGATTTCATATTGATTAGGCCTTAGGCCACCTCCGCCGCTTTTTCATGCCGGGTGCGCTTCCGCGGAGCCGCCGACGCCTTTTTCGCGCCCTCTTCTTTTTTCGCCTTGCGCTGCCGCTTCGGCAAACTATCCTTCAAGGTAAGCTGCAACTTCTCAATGGCGGGATGAGAAAAAATCACGCGATCATACTTCAGCAAGTGATAAGGATGAACTTCATTCCCCGCGATCAACTCCAGGCCCTCGATATTGCGCGAGCTCAGTTCCAGATTGCGGTTCGCAGCATTCGGCGCTTCCACAATCAACACCGTCTTCTCGACTTTCAGCGCATCAAGCGCCTCTCGGAATGCTTTCGTCTTTGCATCCTTCAATTCAAACGTATTCACCACGGTCAGCTTGCCGTCAGCAAACTTCGCCGCCAGCGCCGAACGCAGCGCCCCCAGGAGTTTCTTGCGCGGGAAGGCATAGTCGTAAGACCGAGGCGTTGGACCATGTACGGTAGCGCCGTGCCGCCACAGCGGCGACCGGATCGAGCCGATGCGCGCCCGCCCCGTGCCCTTCTGCTTCCACAGCTTCTTGCCCGATCCTGAAACCTGCCAGCGGGCCTTGGTGGCGTGCGTGCCGCGGTGCTGCCCGGCGCGGTAATGCTTCACCGCCTCCCAAAGCAGATCTTCATTAACGGCGCCGAAAATCTCATCGGCGAGATCAAAGGTCCCGACCTTCTTACCGCTCAAATCGTGAATGTCTATAGTCGCCATATCGCTTCTCGTGTAGCGCCGGCGTCCCGCCGGCAACTCCTATGCTTTCTTCGCCGCTCTCTTAGCCGCCTTCAACGGATCCACCGTAGCCGACCCCGCAAATCCGCGCCGCTCTCTGGGCGGCTTCTTCGCCTTGATGATCACAATGTACCCGCCCTGCGGCCCCGGCACACTACCTTCTACCACCAATAGATTTTCTTCCTTATCGACACCCAGCACGCGCAAGTTGCGCTGCGTCACCCGGTCGTGGCCCATGTGCCCCGACATGCGCATTCCCTTGAACACGCGCGAAGGAAACGCCGACGACCCAATCGATCCCGTAATCTGAAACATCGATCCATGGGACTTCGGACCGCCGCCAAAATGATGCCGCTTCACCACACCCTGAAAGCCTTTGCCTTTACTCACTCCCACGATGTCGACAAACTTCTCGCCCTCAAAAATTTCGACCAGCACCCGGTCGCCAACTTTCACCGTGACGTCGCTGTCGGCAGCGCCATCAGTCTCCAGCGGCACCTCGCGCATGAACTTCACCGGAGGAAGATTGTTCTTCGCCAGATGCCCGCGCGCCGGCTTGGTCAGCCGCGACTCTTTCACAAACTCGACCAACCCAATCTGCGCCGCCTCGTAACCATCCCGCGTAGCCGACTTATGCTGCGTAATTACGCAAGGACCAGCCTGCAGCACCGTGACCGGGCGCACATCGCCCTTCGAGTCAAACAGCTGCGTCATCCCAACCTTCTTGCCCAGAATCCCGGTAACTCGAGTTGCCATTTCTATCTCCGTTCCCAGCATGGCTAGTCGCCTTCGCAGCGACTGCTATTGGCTGGGGAGCTTCTAAGCTCGTGTGGGAACGGACGCATTCGTCCGTTCCGCGGGCGCAGCCCGCGCCTGCCTGCGCTACTTATGCTCTTTCCCGAACGCCTTAATCTCCACATCCACACCAGCCGGCAGATCCAGCTTCATCAGCGCATCCACCGTCTGCTGCGTCGGCTCGAGAATGTCGAGCAACCGCTTATGCGTGCGGATCTCAAACTGTTCCCGCGACTTCTTGTCCACGTGCGGCGAACGCAGCAC
>JBAUYE010000518.1:0-4976 GCA_049584615.1 Candidatus Sulfotelmatobacter sp. | reverse complement strand
TCCTCAGCTTCACTATCTTCCACGAAGCCTTTGGACGCAGCCGCCATCTCGCCAATCTGCTGCAGCCCTTCGAGAATGCTGATGAGTTCATCCGCAGACAGAACCCCAGCATTTTTCAAAGCGCGAGCGTGGGCCGCGCTCGCAACGAGTTCATAATTCAGCAGCCGCCGGTCGAAATCGAACGACCGCTGCCACCGTTCGAATTGCGGGTCTAGCGCCTGCCGGAACCGCCCCGACCACATCTTCATCGCGCAACCTCCACGCGCGCCCGTGCTCGCGTGCGCGATGGCAGTCCGAGAATTCGAATAAAGCCGGCGGCATCTTTTTGGTCATAGCCATCGCCCATGGTGAACGACGAAAGATCGGTGCGATAGAGCGAGTGCTCCGACTGGCGGCTCACCACCGAGACGTTTCCCTTATACAAAGACAGCGCCACGCTGCCGGTCATCTCCGCTTGCGTGCTCGCAACAAAGGCATCCAGCGCCTCGCGCAAAGGTGTGAACCACAATCCGAAGTACACGAGCTCCGCGTACTTCAGTCCCACGTGCTGTTTGAAATGCGCGACCTCGCGCTCCAGGCACAGAGCTTCGAGTTCGCGATGCGCTGCAATCAGCAGAGTTCCGCCGGGCGTTTCATAACACCCCCGCGACTTGATTCCTACGAAGCGGTTTTCAACCAGATCGACCCGGCCGATGGCGTTTCGCCCTCCAATTTCGTTCAGCAACTCGACCAGCGAGACTGGATCAAGCTTCATGCCATTGACTGCGACGGGAATCCCTTTCTCGAAGGCGATTGTCACCTGCTCGTCTTTATCAGGCGCTTCCTGTGGCGAGCGCGTCATCTGCCACGTTGTCGCGAGCGGAGCATTCCCCGCGTCTTCCAATTCTCCGCCTTCATGGCTGAGGTGCCACAAGTTGCGGTCGCGACTGTGAATTTTCTCACGGCTCGCCGCCACCGGAATGCCGTGCTGCTCGGCGTAATCGAGACAATCCTCGCGGGATTTCAACGACCACTCGCGCCACGGCGCGATCACTTTCAGCTCGGGGGCGAGTGCCTGATAAGTCAGCTCAAAACGAACCTGGTCGTTCCCTTTGCCCGTGCAGCCGTGCGCCACCGCCGTCGCTCCCTCGCGCAAAGCCACTTCGACCTGATGTTTTGCGATAACCGGCCGCGCCAGCGACGTGCCCAGCAGATACTTATGTTCGTACACTGCACCGGCCCGCAGCGCGGGAAACACATATCCAGTCAGAAACTCCTCGCGGAGATCCTCCACGATCACCTTGCTCGCGCCCGTCGCATAAGCCTTCTCGACAACGGCTTCAATGTCATCACCCTGGCCGACATCGCCGACCATCGCGATCACGCTGTAAGAGTAATTCTCCTTGAGCCACGGAATAATAATGGAGGTATCGAGTCCCCCAGAGTAAGCAAGTACAACTTTTTCAGGCATGAGCACTCCTTGCGGGCAGGCGATCGCCACCACCCAGCAGCAAATAAAGAATTGCTTTCTGCACATGCAGGCGGTTCTCCGCCTGCTCAAAGACCACGGACTGCGGCGAATCGATCACTTCGTCGGTCACTTCCAAGCCACGGTGCGCCGGCAGGCAATGCATGAACACCGCATGGGGCCCAGCTTCTGCCATGAGTTCCGCATTCACCTGATAAGGCGGAAACAATTTCGTACGTTCATTCTCTTCCCGCTCCTGGCCCATGCTGGTCCATGCATCTGTGTAAATCGCATCGGCTCCAAACACCGCCTCGTGAGGATCGGTCAGCAAATGTATCTCGGCCCCAGTCTCCTCTGCAATTTCGCCTGCGGCGGCGACAATCTGCGGATTAGGACCATAGCCTGACGGGGTTGCGATGCGAATCGAAGACCCCAAGCACGCGCACGTCAGCAACAATGAGTGCGCCACATTGTTGCCGTCGCCCACGTAAGCGAGGCAGCGGTCCTTCATGTCACCGAACCGCTCGAGCAGCGTGAGGTAATCGGCCAGCGCCTGGCACGGATGCTCCACATCGCTAAGCGCGTTAATCACCGGAATAGACGCATGCTGCGCCATACCCTCGATAGTCTGCTGCGAGTACGTACGCAGCACAATCAGGTCCACCCAGCGCTCCAGGTTGTGCGCCACGTCGCTCAACTTTTCGCGCGCATCGAGTCGTTCGTGAGTCTGGTCGACGAACATCGCCGTACCGCCCAGGCCCACGATTCCTGCTTCGAACGTTAGTCTGGTCCGCAAAGACGGCTTCTCGAAGAACATGACAATCTGCCTGCCAGTAAGCGCCCTTTGAAAATCAGCCGGACGCGACTTCATGACTCCAGCGAGATGTAACACCGCATCTACGCCGGCGGGGCCGAGATCGCGAGTCGAGACCAGATCCGGACACCAAAACACTTGCGGCACTCTCTCGGGAGCCGCCGCCACTCTACCTTGCACATGCGTATCCAACTTTGACTCCTTTTTCTGAACCTGTGTACCCGCAGGTTGCGATTTGTAATCGGGGGCGACTGACTGCCTCATGAGTAAGTGACCTCCGTGCCGCACGAGAGCTTGGTGAGATAGAACTGCGGCAAGATCTCCGCCTCGTTTGCCGGCAGAATTCTCACTCGTCCCACTCCTTGCTTCAGCGCCTGTCCGCAAGCTTGCAGCTTCGGCAACATGCCGCCGCTGATGATCGACCCGGCCGCCAGTTCCGCCGCCTGCTTGGTGCTCAGCCACGGCATCACGCTCCCTGCGGCATCTCTTACTCCGGGCACGTCGGTTAGAAAGATCAGCGCGTTGGCATGGCACGCCGCCGCGCACGATGCCGCCATCTCATCGGCATTCACGTTGTAGTATTCGCCGTCGGCGCCCAGCGCCAGTGAAGCCAGCACCGGAATTCCTCCCTGCTGCCACAGAGCCTCAATCCAGCACGGCTCCGCAAAACAAATCTCACCCACAAATCCCAGGTCGCGGCCGCGGACAAACTTCTTGCGCGCGCGGAACGTCATACCGTCGCCTCCGCAGAATCCAATCGCCGGCATCCCTGCGGATTGAATCGCCGCCACCAGTTTTTTGTTGATGATCCCGGCCAACACCATGAGCGCTGTGTCCCGAGTTTCGGCATCGGTGACCCTCAGCCCGTCCACAAACTCACTCTTTTTCCCCAGCCGATTCAGCATGCGGGTCAGCGCGCTGCCGCCGCCATGAACCACAGCAACGCGGTGGCCATCCTGCGCCAACTCCGCGATCGAACGCGCGCACTTGCGCAGAGTCTCAGCGTCCTCGATCGCCGCTCCGCCAATTTTCACCACAATCGTCACTGCAAACCCTCCCGCTCTTCCCACCCGTACATCAGGTTCATGTTCTGAACTGCCTGTCCTGCCGCGCCTTTCAGCAGATTGTCCACGCAGGAAACCAGCACCAGCCGCCGGCCGTCTTCCGCAAGGCAAAAGCCAAGATCGCAGTAGTTCGTGCGCAACGAAAACTGGAGCTGCGGCAGCTTCGGCGTAGCAAACACTCGCACCCAATGTCTGCCCGAATAAAAATCACGCAGACAGGCATCCACTTCCGACGGTTTCATCGCTTGCTTCAGGTGCACGTAGATCGTCGACAAAATCCCTCGCGGAATCGGTAGCAGATGCGGTGTAAAGGTCAGTTCCGCATCGTTCAGCTCCAACTGCTCCACCATCTCTCCCAGATGCCGGTGATTGAACACTGAATAAGCGGAGAGATTGTCCGCCACCGAAACGAAATGCGTCCGTGATGTAGGCGCCTTACCTGCTCCCGAAACTCCCGACTTCGAGTCAGAAATAATTCCGTGCTCCCGATCAACCAGGCCCGCTTTGAGCAGCGGCGCCAAAGCCAGAATCACCGAGGTCGCATAGCAACCCGGATTCGCCACCAACTGAGCGGCCGAAATGCAATCACTGTTCAACTCCGGCAAACCATAAACCGCCTTCGCCGTCAGCGCTGCAGCCGCGATTGCATCGGCGTCCTGAAACGAGTAGATGGCGCGATGCTGGGCTTGTTTCAGCCGCCACGCACCGCTCAGATCGATCACCCGCAACCCTTGCGCAATGGCTTCCGGCACAAGAGAACGCGATGCTTCATGCGGCGTTGCCAGAAAAAGTAATTGCACGCTCTGGCGTTTCAGTTCCGGCCACGACAGTGTGCGCAGCGGATAGCCTCCGTTGCCAGACAACTCGGGAAAAATCTCGGCCAAGTCCGCGGCGCCATCGCTGCCGCCCTCACGGCGCAGGAGCACAGGCTTCTCCAGCCGCGGATGGCGCTCGAGAATGCGCGTCAGCTCCAGGCCCGAATAGCCACTCGCTCCCAACACCGCGGTCTTGAGCTTCGCAGACATCAGCCCAGCATCTCCTCGATCCGTACCGCAACCTTCCTGGCAGCATCCTTGTCAGGACAAACAATCAGGATCGCGTCGTCGCCGGCAATCGTTCCCACCACTTCCTCCCATTCCCGTTCATCCAGCGCCGCCGCCACCGGCTGAGCGCTGCCTATGATGGTTTTCACCACCAAAAGGTTCTGCGCCGGCCGCACGTCCAGTACGAATTCTCGAACCAGCCGATGCACCGGGGGCAGCGCCAAGCCCGCGGCGCCTTCGCCCTGAGGCAGTGCGTAACCCGCGGCCGTCTTGCTCAGATTCAAGTCATGAATGTCCCGCGACAGCGTCGCCTGCCCCACCTTGAATCCCCGCTTGCGCAACGCCCGCTGCAAGTCTTCCTGGTTGGCGACGGGTCCGTGTTTCAACGTTTCCAGAACGGCTCTCTGTCGCAGGGCTTTATTCATCATGAATATTTATTCATAAAAATGAATAAATATTCTCTATCTTACAGGCCGCACCCTCCCTGTCAAGCGAAAACACCACCCCTCCCATTTTTGGTAACCGGCCCGCGGATCCTCTGGCCCGTCGCGCGGAGGAAGCTCTTCGCTAGCCCTAAAACCGGAGCTCATCTCAAATCCTTGCTAGAC
>JBAUYE010000517.1:0-2383 GCA_049584615.1 Candidatus Sulfotelmatobacter sp. | reverse complement strand
TCTTCCTGCTTCTGTTTTTCCGGATCGTTGGTCGTCAGGTCCGGAGAAATGCGGTCCCAGGATTGCCCGTGATCGCGCGAGCGGAAAAGGTACTGCGCTCCGATATAAATCGTCCCCTTCTCGTTCGAACTCATGTGAATCGGTGTGTTCCAGTTGAAACGCAGTTTCTTTTCGCCATAATTGGGCCAGGGTTTCAGGAAGCGAGTCTCATGGGTATGGCGATTCACGCGCCCAATCTCGCCGCCCTGTGCCTCGGCATATATGTAGTCGGGATCGGACGTGTCTTCGAACATCCAGAAGCCGTCGCCTCCGAACATGTTCTCCCACTGCGAGTTGGCCACGCCGCCCGGATAAGACGAATCGCCCACCCAGGAACTATTGTCCTGCAGGCCGCCGTACACGTGATACGGGTCCGAATTGTCAGTGCTCACGTGATAAAACTGCGAGACCGGCAGGTTTAGCTGGTGCTTCCAGCGGTTGCCGCCGTCCTCGCTGCGCCACAAGCCGCCATCGTCGCCGGCAATTACGATGTTCGGATTCTTTGGGTTAATCCACACGTCGTGGAAGTCGCCATGCGCCGCGCTCGAAACCACGTTGAAGGTTTTTCCGCCATCATTGCTCAGCAGCAGAATAAGATCAGGTTTAAAAATCTTATTTTCATTCTTGGGGTCGACGATCAGATTGCCAAAATAAAATGGACGCCACACCATGTAGTTGCTGGCATCAAGCTTGGTCCAGGTCGCCCCGCTGTCGTCAGACCGGTACAGCCCTCTTCCCTTTTCCGCTTCAACGTTGGCATAGACCACCTGCGGCTTCGACGGCGCCACCTGCACGGCCACGCGTCCCCACGGTTTCGGCGGCAGACCCTTGTTGCTGCTGACTTCGTTCCAGTGCGGCCCACCATCCGTCGATTTGAATAACCCGCTGCCTGGGCCTCCCGAGCGGAAGGTCCAGCCCTGCCGCCGGAAATCCCACATCGCCGCGTAGACGGTCTTCGGTTCCTGCGTGCTGCGTGCAATCATGGCGCAGCCGCTCGCACCATTCACGCCCGCCAGAACCTTATTCCAGGTCTTGCCCCCGTCAGTCGTCTGAAAGACTCCGCGCTCGTCATTGTCGTCCCACAAATGCCCGGTGGCGCAGGCCAGCACGTCGTTGCTGTCGTTGGGATTCACCAGAATCTTGGCGATGTGCTCGCTATCCTTCAATCCGACGTTGGTCCAGTTTTCGCCGCCGTCGGTCGACTTGTACACGCCATCGCCCACCGATACGCTGTTTCGCGTCCAGGCTTCGCCTGTGCCCACCCACACAATTTTCGAGTTCGAGGGATCAATCGCCACCGCGCCAATCGACTGCACATCTTCGCGGTCGAACACCGGCTTGTAGGTCGTGCCGCCGTTCACCGACTTCCAGACTCCACCGCTGGCCGCGCCCACGAATACAGTGATGCGGCCGTCTTCCTCCACCGCGTCGACCGCGGCAATGCGTCCGCTCATGGTTGCCGAGCCGATGTTTCGCGCCGGCAATCCTGAAACCGTCGCCGCATCGAAGCGGTACGGCGCTTGCGCTGCAGCCTGCAAAGATGCGAACAGCGAGGCTATGAATAAAATCACTCCCCAGGAATTCCGAGCGGATGCTTTCATGTTTCAGTCCTTTTCCACGCAAATGATTTTTCGTTATCTTCTTCGCCCCAGAGCGAATCAGTGAACTACATCAGTGAACCCCGACCAAGCCGGACTTCTTTTCCTCAGTCCTCAGCGACGCCGGCAAGGCGAAGTCAGAATCTTGTAAAGCTACATTCGCTTCAATCTTGTCAAAGGTGATTACTTGCGCATCAGGATTGCTCTTGGAGCCTTGGGAGATCGAGAAAGGATACATGACCCCGTCGACCGGCTTGTACGAGCCCAGGTCGACCACCCGCTCCCTTACCGAGCCCCGGATAAACTGCTGAATCTCTTTGCGAATTTCAAGATAAGTGTCGGGGTCGAGATAGTAGTAAAGAATGTCGCCATTTTTCAGCGTGACCTTTAGCCGCAGGGCATCATCCCCATCCACCTGGTCATGGCCCAGATATTCGATCTTATTTCCTTTTTCGGCGTAATCGACGAGCGGACCATCGAAATCGGCGGCTAGAAGCAAGTCCCGCAAAGTATCCTCGCCCATCAACTCGGGATCTTTGCGTCCGCGAAAAGGCTGAGTCTGCCATCCTACCGAACCGTCGTAGGCCTGCACTGCGGTCATGCCCTGGATGGAGAGGTTTTGCCGGACCAAGTCGGGGCGCATGTTCATTTGTTTGAAGACCGCGACCCGGCCCCTGGCACCTTTGACTTTGCCCACTGCTAGCCGGGTCTTGGCAGCCTTGATCTTGTCGAGCCCACCCTTAGCT
>JBAUYE010000516.1:0-3620 GCA_049584615.1 Candidatus Sulfotelmatobacter sp. | reverse complement strand
TCCGAGGCCGTGCATCAGTGGGCAGGGGCCGGGAAGATCACTCTGGAAATCCGCAGCTTTGCTCCGGGCGATCTCGATGGAACATTCCTCGCGATCGTCGCCACCGCGTCCCGCGATTTGAATAGTTCCATTTATCGCGAAGCGCAGCGGCGTGGAATTCTGTGCAACGTGGTCGACGTTCCGGAGTATTGCGACTTTTACTATCCCGCGGTCGTGCGCCGCGGCGATCTGCAGATTGCAATCTCGACGAACGGGCAGAGCCCTTCGCTGGCACAAAAGCTTCGGCAGCAACTGGAACGGCAGTTTGGTCCAGGATACGCCCGATGGGTTGCGGAACTGGGCGAGACGCGGAGGCTGGTGCTGGCGAGCGATCTTGATCCGCAACGGAAGAGCGATTTACTGCATTCGCTGGCGAGCCGTGAGGCTCTGAAGGCGGCGCTCGAGGAAGAGTCGGCGAAACGTGAGGAAGACAAGGGGGTAACAGCATGAACGGCAAGGTGTATCTGGTGGGTGCGGGACCGGGCGATCCTGAGTTGCTCACCGTGAGGGCTCTGCGGCTGCTTCGGACG
The DNA here is from genome assembly GCA_049584615.1 of Candidatus Sulfotelmatobacter sp. Classification (GTDB taxonomy): domain Bacteria; phylum Acidobacteriota; class Terriglobia; order Terriglobales; family Acidobacteriaceae; genus Sulfotelmatobacter. The sequence continues at coordinate 3,051 of JBAUYE010000516.1, read as the reverse complement.
GCCGACGTGGTATTTCACGACGACCTGGTTTCGTCCGAAATCCTGAAACTGATTTCGCCCTCGGCCGAAGTCCAGAACGTGGGCAAGCGCTGCGGCAGCAAATCCATCCGGCAGGAAGAGATTAACTTCTTGCTGGTAGCGCGGGCAGCTTCAGGATTGCAGGTAGTGCGCCTGAAGAGCGGGGACCCGCTGATCTTCGGCCGCGCCGGAGAAGAAATCGAAGCGCTCCGCCAATCGAACATCGAGTATGAGATCGTTCCCGGAGTGACCTCAGCTCTTGGCGCCGCCGCCGCAGCCGGAATTCCGCTGACCCATCGACGAGCATCTTCCACGATCGTGCTGACGGCCGGCCATCGAGCGTCTGTAACTCGAGCATCGGCGAACGACGATGCGGATTGGAGCCACTTCGCCGCGGCCGAGTCGACCCTTGTCGTCTACATGCCGGGCTCGGACTATGGTGAGATTTCCGGCCGGCTTGCCGCAGCCGGCTTCGCGGAAAAAGCTCCGTGCGCAATTATTTCGCGGGCGACAACTCCCGAGCAACGAACTTACCGCACTACAGTTTTGCGTCTCCGCCACGCGCCGCGGCTTGAGTCTCCGACACTTCTTGTCGTCGGCGAGGTCGTGAAGTTCGCCGATCGCAATCTGGCGGAAGAAGCCGCTGGCTTTGTGGAACCGGAGTTCGAAGCAGCATTCGCACAAACTATCACCGCAACCTTGAGAACGGATGAGGAGCCGGTGGCATGAAGAAGGAAGCAGTCATGAAAGACGAAGTGGGGAAACTGCAGATCGCAGCGGAAGCCTGGAGCCCCGAGCGCGTTCTCGGATGGGCATTCGACACTTTCGGAGACGGGGTGGCGATCTCTTCCGCTTTTGGCGCCGAAGGCATGGCCCTCATCGACATTGCTTCCCGAGTGCGCCAGAACCTTCGTCTCTTCACTCTGGACACCGAATTTCTGTTTCCCGAAACTTACAACCTGATGGACCAGGTGGAGCGGAAATACGGCATCACGATTGAAAGGGTCTATCCGTTGAGCTCGCCCGAGGAACAAGACCGGCAGCATGGTCCCGAGCTGTGGCAGCGAAACCCTGATCTATGCTGCAACCTGCGGAAGGTTGAGCCGCTGCAGCGCAAGCTGGGCGAGCTCCAGGCGTGGATCACGAGCATCCGGCGTGACCAGACGGCGGCTCGCGCCGGCTCCGGCAAAATCGAATGGGACTACAAATTTGGTCTGGTGAAGATCAATCCTATTGCGGACTGGAGTTCCAAGCAGGTGTGGCATTACATTCACGAGCGTGAAGTGCCTTACAACGAGTTGCACGAACGCAATTATCCAAGCATCGGCTGCACGCACTGCACGCGGGCGGTGCGGCCGGGAGAAGATCCAAGGGCAGGGCGCTGGGCAGGATTGGCGAAGACCGAGTGCGGATTGCATGTTATCCAAGCCGCTGCCCAGTCTGCCGGAGGCGACGCGTAAAGAAACACTCGGACAGCGTTAGTGCGCGGACGCTTCCGTTTTCTTCAGGTAGTCCGAGAGCTGTCGTACCACGGCGATGAAAGTCTTGTTGGCTACGGAGAGCGTACGATCGCGACGATAGGCCAACCCGAGTTCGCGCCATAATTCTGCGCCTTCCAGTTCGATCAGCTTTACTCTGCCCGCCGCCACTTCGTCGCGCGCAAAAGACGCGCTGATAAGCGAGATGCCAAGATCGGCGGCCACGAAGCTCTTGATCATTCCGATGCTCGGCAGTTCCATTCTCACTTTTAACTCGGCGTTGTATTCGCGGAACAGCTTGTCCAGCAGTCGCCGCGTATGTCCGGTCTTCGGCAGCAGCAAAGGATATTTCACCACATCGCTGATGTGCGCCGCCTTCAGCTTGGCCAAAGGATTCTTGGGGCTGACCATCAGCATCAGCCGGTCGCGGTAGATCGCCTGAACCTTCAGGCTGGGAGACTGCACGGGTAGGCTCAGTATGCCAACGTCGAGAGAGCCGTTCTCCAGCTTCTCCACTATCTTGTAAGTGAAGTTGCGATAGATGCTGATCTGCACGTCGGGATACTTGCGGCAGTATTCTCCGAAAACTTCGGGCAGCACATACAGGCATGTGGCTTCGTTGGCGCCTACCAGCAGGGTCCCGCGCGGAGTGTGTCCGTGGTCGGCCACGGCCACGAGCGATTCGTCGCGCAGCTTTTTCATGCGCAGAGCGTAATCGTGGAAGACCTGGCCGGCGGGAGTGAGCTTGACCGTCTTTCCCGAGCGGTCCAGCAGGCGATCGCCGTATTCCTGTTCCAGTTGCCGGATCTGTGCGCTGACAGCCGATTGCGAGCGGAAAACTTTCTCTCCGGCGCGGGAGAAGCTGCCTTGCCGGGCGACTTCCAGAAATGTGATGAGTTGATCGAAATCCATGCAGTTGGTCAGGAGATTATAGCGAACTTCGCGCCGAAGTAGTTCGGGTAAGTGTCCGTCCGGCAAGCTAGCCGGCTCATTGGACGACGGGTCTTTCGGAAGTGAGAAGTTTGTCTCGGCCATAACTGCGCGCCTCCTCGGCAGCGAGGCGCGCTAGAATCGAAGCCCAGGTATCTTCGATCGAGCATGGAGGGGCGACGGGTTCGACCCGAAGCAGCGGCAGAGTGGAGCACGAAAGCAGGTCGGCAGCTCGGGGGCTGCCCGTGAGTTGCAGGTGCCGGCGAAGAATGTGGCGGAGCCACAGTTCTTCCTGAGGTTCGAGAGTTGCGAACCGCACGGATTCGCGGTTCATGGCATCGTCGTTGAAGTAGTCGTCGGCGTCGTCGCGCAAAAGGTAAGCCAGGCCGCCAGTCATGCCTGCTCCCATGTTGGCTCCTGCCGGACCGAGAATGACGACGACGCCCGCGGTCATGTATTCGCATCCGTGGCGCCCCACGCCCTCGACCACGGCGAGCGCCCCGCTGTTGCGAACTGCAAACCGCTCTCCCGCCCGGCCGGCGACGAAAAGCTCACCTGACGTAGCGCCATAGAGCACGGTGTTGCCCACCAAAACATCTCCGCGCGCCGACGCTTCGGCCTGGGC
>JBAUYE010000515.1:0-6981 GCA_049584615.1 Candidatus Sulfotelmatobacter sp. | reverse complement strand
AGCCAGTATCGCGGCTATCTAGCGATCCCGGTTGGCCGGCACGAGTCTCGGCAGTAAAGTCTCGATTGAGGAACCAGGATTAGACTGTTTTGTGCCGCTCTGCTGCTTCGAAGCAGAGCGGCACTCCGCCGTCGTGACGGGGTGCTCGTACGTTGTGTGCAATCCTGAAGTAATCCCAAGGTAAGGTCGGCCGACCATCGGTCAACTAGAGGTCCAACCTTGTTTTCTCCCGCGGCTTTGAGCGATGCTGGTGTCTCAGCCGACCGTCTTAGATCACGGAGGTCTAGCATCCTTGCGGTTTTTATTGGGTTTCGCTGTTCTCTCGGCGATCGCAACTAATTCTCTCTTCCTTCTCGCGCAGCAACGCACAGTCACACGTTTGGACGGCAGCAAGATTTCGCCTCGGCAGATTGACGCAGCTGTCATCCAACAGATGAAAGCAGCGCATGTGCCTGGCATTGGTGTCGCTGTTTTTGTCGGCGGTCAGATCGTCTATCTCAGAGCATATGGTGCCAGGGATATCGAGAGGCATCTTCCTCTTACCCCGGATTCCGTTATGACAGCTGCATCATTGACGAAGGCTGCGTTTGCCGCCATGGTCATGCAATTAGTTCATGAGAGCGTCATTGAGCTTGATAAACCGGTATATGAATACTTGCCCAAACCTCTGCCGCAATATGCAGCCTACAAAGATTTGGCCGATGATCTGAGATATAAGCAAATCACCATGCGCATGCTGCTGGACCACACCAGCGGGTTTCCAAACTGGCGCCGCTTTACAGACGATAAGAAGCTAAGGATCTACTTCTCCCCGGGATCCAGATTCGCTTATTCCGGCGAAGGAATTGCCCTGGCCCAAATGATCGTGGAGACCGTTGCTGGGAAGTCGGTAACCGAACTGATGAACGAACACATCTTTAAGCCTCTGGCCATGACCCGCACCAGTATGGTCTGGGAAAAGCGATTTGAGGATGATTATGCAAGTGGGTACGACGAAGAGGGGAACACGTTGGGTCCAGAACGACGGGAAAGAGGCGATGCGGCAGGCGGAATGCAGACGACGTTGCGCGATTATGCGGCGTTCGCGCTGGCAGTGCTGGATGGGAAGATTCCGGTTGAGAAAGTTCGAGCACAAATGCTAAGTCCGCAAATCAGGATTTTCGAAAAGACCGAGTTTCCTTCGCTGACGACGGAGACTACCCCTGCGAATGACGCGATTCGGCTTAGTTATGGGCTTGGATGGGGCCTGTTTTGGACGCCCTATGGCAAAGCTTTTTTCAAGGAAGGGCACGATGATTTGGGATGGCGGCATTATGTGGTGTGCTTTGCGAGGCCGAGAATCGGAATGCTGATTATGACCAACAGCGACAACGGCGAAGGTATTTACAGCACTCTGTTGGAGAAGGTGCTTGGAGACACATTCACGCCGCTAGAGTGGGAAGGTTTTAAACCTTCGGGCAGCGAGGAACGATTTCGTCCGTAGTTTCTCCTGACAGTTCCAGTCCCTGTGGCCGATCTTCCGTTCTTATTATCTCGAATGACGGGCAAACCGGAAGTTAACTGTCGTTAACAGTCGTTATCACTCATTGAGATTAGGCGTCCTGGCCAATGAGTGTAATTGGGATGTTACGTCAAGAATCCGTTTGACTGCGCTGTTTGCTACTGCCCCGTAACACGAAGCCGGAGACCCGCTGCCTCCCAGCATATTGTTGCGCGAGATTCGTAGCGATGAGTCGTGTCAGCCAATCGGCTTGATTCTCTGTTTGCCCATGGCGACGGCCTCCCATGCCGCAGGATTGGGTCTACGGCAGACCGTCTGGCCAGTGCAAGCCTGGCGCGACCTAGGGTTAGGGCGTTCTGAGTGCTATCGCCTGTTAACGACACTTGTCACTCAAAGGGGTTAAAATAGTGCGACGAATGGAGGCTGCGACAGATGAACCGCGTGGTCGCCCAGTGCATCGCGATCCTCGTCCTGCTCCCGACTTGTGCTGCTCAGAGACTCCACCCATGCAAGTTTAGTGGCACCTCCGATGTTGGCCACATTGAGGGCATCACCGTTCAGCGATTTGCTGTGATCGAAAAGGGCGGAAAAGTCGGAGCTACGGTCTTGATTCCCGATGGCAACGAACCGCTGCCCGGAATCGTCTTCTCACACTCAGCAATCCGCGGTCCCAACAACGATACCGACTTACTGCGTTTTGCATGGGCATTGGCTCGGGCCGGAGCAGCTTCAATCGTCCTTGACGGAGTGATCGATTGGGAATCAGGCCCTAACGACGATTCCATTCGTCCACCAGAATTTCAGTTTTGTGCGGGCCAATGGCTATTAGAACACGTCAACATCGATCTAACTCGGGCGGCCGACGCCGGAAATCACAAGGTGGGCTGGATCGATAACGACGTCTCTCATTGTGGAATAGAACGGTCGGGACAAGTGCGGTGTTGGCCCGGTGGCTTTTGGTTGGACTTCGGGCAAGTAGGGCAAGCAGAATCGCGGAACACCGATGGGATGTTGACTCTTGAGGGCCAAATGCTTATGGCACGGGCCGCACAAAAGCACCTTAAGCTGAAAGAAGTCCAGCCTGAGTGGCTTGCAGAAACGACACCGCCATTTTCAAAGTAAGGCTGGTTGTTGTTGAAAAATCCCCATTACACTCATTGACCCTTCCGGGCGAGTTTTGATTGATAACGCCTGTTTTCGCCAACTGAGCAGCTCGTGGACGTTCCAAGAGCTGCATTGTAGCTACTCGGATTCTCGACACGCCTCCTTCTCATTGCGAGTGTGGCGACGCGTGTCGCTCGATGAGGTCGGTCACTTGATCGGGCTGGTCCTCGATGACGTAGTGCACGGCACCGCTAATCAAACCGGTCTCAACGCGAGTGCATCCGTTGGCACGGAGACTTTCTGCCATCTTGGGAACTAGCGCCGCAAAAGGTGAGCCGTCTCCGGCAGCCAAGAACAACGGCACGTCAGTGGGTCCGCGTTCCGCTGCGTTGAATTGCGCATTGGCAGGAAAGGCACGGTACATTTCGAATACCGCGTGAAGCTGCGCCGGGCTGGCATAAGCCTTCACGAAATGGGCCTCATCGCTGGGCGTGAACTTACCGAAGTGGAAAAAGTAACTGAAATAGTCGGCTTGTCTTCCGCCGACGAGCTTCTCTGGGAGTTCCGGTACCTGCATAAACCGCACATGCCACATAGCTGGGTGGCCTTGAATTTCATCCCATCCCTCAATTCCCGGAATTGGTGTGTCGAGGATCATAGCTCCGCGTGTCGCTTCGGGATAACGGCGAACGAATGCATAAGTCACCTGCCCCCCAAGGTCGTGACCGACGATGTAGGTGCGCTCCAATTTGAGCGCCGCCGCAAGCTGACGCACGTCTTGCGCCATATTCGCCGCATCATAACCATGGAGCGTCGCCGTCGACCCGCCCACGCCGCGCAGATCGACCGCGATAACCGTGAACTGTTTCGCCAAACGCGGCATGATTGCATGATATTCGAACCAGTCTTGGGGGAAGCCATGGATCAAAATGATGGCGGGACCTTTGCCTCCGCGAACGTAGTGAAGTTTGATTCCATTCACCGTCGCGGTCTCGGACGCGAACTCCTTGCCCAACCCAGTCGCAAGTGGACTCATTTGTCCTTGGGCCTGCCCTTTAGAAAGCCAGCCACCCCAGACTAGCAAAGCGGATAGGAGGAAAGAAATTACTCGACCAAAACGCCGGTTCATGGACAACTGCGTGATCACGATAGGTTCTTGAACCGCCGGTGCCTTCCCACAAATGGTTCACGTGGTTTGCTCCTAATCTCTGTTTTGCAAACTGAGCCGACACCGTGATCGTATCGCAGATTAGTCCAAATTGTTGACGTAACATCGCCATTGCACTCATTGCCCCAGTCGACCAAATCTCAATGAGCGTAACCGCGTGAGTACAACAGTTGACTCCGGATTGCTCGTTGTTCGAGTCTATGGCCTTGGACCCGGTGTACAATACCCGCATTCCTGGGTCAAACGGAGGAAATCGCGATGATGCTCCGGGGAATTGCACTCAAGAGTTTCAGCGGAATTGTTGCCGTGATTTTGGCAACATGCGTCTACACCATGGGTCAAAGTAGGTCGGGCCCAGTAGACCCGGGCGTGCGCGGCGGCGGGTCCGGTGCAGGCACTCCGCTGAAAGGTCTTACGGCGGACGAAACTGCGTTCTTCCAAGATGGGCAGGCCAGGTTCCTTGAAATTGAGGTCGTGACCAAAGGCGCGAATAACGGCCTCGGTCCACGGTTCAACTCCAACCAGTGTTTTTCTTGCCACTCGCAGCCGGATGCCGGAGGATCGAGTCCGGCGAAAAACCCCCTGCCAGTAGTTGCCGGCCTGAATGGCGCAAAGAACACGATGCCGTGGTTCATCACGCAAAATGGCCCCGTTCGCGAAGCACGGTTCAAGGAGAGCAACGGCGCCTCCGACGGCTCTGTGCACGACCTGTTCGTGATCACCGGGCGAAGTGACGCCCCCGGTTGCAACATCGCCCAATTCGATTTCCTGCCCGCGGGGGATCCGCTTACGGGCCAAGGTGGGAATTCGAACATTATTTTTCGAATTCCTACACCTGTCTTTGGCGCAGGGCTGATCGAAGCGATTCCCGACTCGGCCATCCTTGCCAACATGCAGGCCGACGCATCGGCGAAGTCGGGGCTGGGTATTCACGGACACGCGAACGCGCACCTCAGCGGAAATGTGAATCTTAGTGCCAACGACGGAACGATCACCCGTTTCGGTTGGAAGGCGCAGAACAAATCCCTTCTCATGTTCGCCGGTGAGGCCTACAACGTCGAGATGGGAATCTCGAACCAGCTTTTCCCTCAAGAGCGCGATGAAACGCCGGGGTGTCTCTTCAACCCGACTCCTAACGACACGCTGAACTTTACGACGACTCCCGGGACCACCGGCAATTCGAACACGGCCGTCATCTCTGACATCGAAGGGTTTGCCAACTTCATGAGGATGCTAGCGCCACCGACTCCCGTTCCCCCCACACCCACGACCGAAAATGGCCGCGCCCTCTTTGCAAGGATAGGCTGTGTCCAATGCCATACGCCGTCCTTCACCACCGGAGCAATGATTGCGAGCGGCTCCTCGACCAGCCCCAGTGCTTCGCTTTCCCACCAGACGGCGAATCTTTGGTCTGACCTTCTCGTCCACCACATGGGCAAAAGCCTCGCCGACGGCATCACGCAAGGCGCCGCCGGTCCTGACGAGTTCCGAACTGCTCCTCTCTGGGGTGTCGGACAACGCGTCTTCTTCCTCCATGACGGACGGACGACCAACCTGGTAGAGGCCATCAGAGATCACAAGAGCCCTGGCAGCGAAGCAAATAAGGTCGTCGAGCATTTCAATAAGCTGCACGTCCGGGAGCAGCAGGAGATTATTGATTTCCTGCGGTCGCTCTAGCGAGAAGAGCACTCTCATGAATGGCAGCTTTCATCCTTTGGGGAAATTGGGCGCTTTGGGAAAAGAACCGCGTCACTTCGTAACCCTCACATCTGGGCGGCGCGACAACGCGGTTAGTTATCAGAACTGCCTCCGGTAGACGGTGTCAACTGACGTAATATCGCGATTTCACTCATTGACCTCGGCTGAGAGGTGGTTACAACGCCTGCGGCCTTGGCGTCTAGGAATGGGAAGGACCAAACTCCCACCCTAACGCCGCAACAATCGCGGCCTTTAGGATGGGGCACCCATGTCCACTTAGTTTGCGTCCATGGGCTCGTTCCGCGCCATCTGCAGCTCGGTTTTCCGAATCATCTGCGGCCACAAGAAATCGGGATCGGAATTGAAGACTGTCTCGGCATTTCCTGGAAAAACGAACCACGCTCCCACTTCAATCTCCCTTCGCAGTTGATCGACATGCCATCCGGCATCGCCCAGATATACATGAAAAGCTTTGGGAGTAGCCCGATCGCTGAGGGTCTGTTCGAGCCGGGCCTTCGTGGCAATCTGGTAGACCCCACGGCAAATCTGTGTCGCCCCATCGACCTTGGCCGGCGACTTGCGCAACGCCCATATCTGCTGGGAATCGACTGGACCCCCGAAATAGACCGTGTCGGAACGGTCTTTCGCGGCCTTGTAATCCCCAAGCACGCTTGACACCGGGAGTTCGGTTCGGCGGTTGAGAATTAGTCCGACCACACCGTCAGCATCGTATTGAACCAGCAGGACTACGGTTTGAGCAAAATGTGGATCGCCGAGGCCTCGGCTGGCTACGAGTATCTTTCCGACACCCAGAAGTTCGGGGTTCTTGGATTGGACGGGAAGAGGAATGACCGGAGAGATCTGGGTCTTGGCGTAGCATGCCTCGATTCGATTTGCCAAGTCCTTGTGCGCTACCTGCGGCGCGTGAGTGACAATGGTGGCAAGAACTGCGAAAAAGCCGAGCTTGGCCACAGACATGGCTGCTCTCCTCAGACGAATCACGTCCTTGATTCCGACCGTGCTCGTGCGCCAGCGAAATTATACTCAACATCGTTGCACCATCTCTGGTCGGCACACGAACGCGTGATGCCGCCGGTGGATGGAGTCGCAAAGTCGCTGGAAGGCGCGAAGTAAGGCTATGGAACTATGACGAGTGTAAACCGCTAAACGTCGACTATCCTAAACAGTGAAGGACTAGTGAGGACGAATACATATGTCAAGAGAACTCACACTCGGTCTCATCGAGCTTTGAAAAACTCAAGATAAACCAAGACAGACCCGACCCAAGCCACTACGACAATCGCGATCTTCTTCCACAGTGCCATGAGCCAAATCTTACTCCGTTTTCCGCTTTTGGGGTGTAGCGTTGGGTGCGTTGCGAACGTCTCAATGAGTTCTATAAAAAGGGATGTCAAGAAAAAAGTTCTGCCTCGACCGGAGGCGCGATTTGTTTCTCGAGATCCAGCCCACTGAAGTTTCGCTTCTCTGGAGAAGCTTGGCTGATTGCCCA
>JBAUYE010000514.1:0-1655 GCA_049584615.1 Candidatus Sulfotelmatobacter sp. | reverse complement strand
GATTTTTGCCAAGCTGGACGGGAACAAAAAGCCGAAGCGCGAACCGCGTATAATCCAGGAAAGTATTTCTCCGGGGGGTCCTCATGAGTCTTCCACGCACGCTCGGCGAATTGCGCCGCAGTCCATTTTCTGAAGAACGTCTGCGCACCCGCCGCGTGAAAGACGAACTCCGCGACAACCTCATCGCCCGCTTGCGTCACCACGACGACGCCGGCATCTTCCCCGGCATCGTCGGCTACGACGACACCGTCGTGCCCCAAATTGTGAACGCCGTTCTCTCGCGGCACAATTTCATTCTGCTCGGTCTGCGCGGCCAAGCGAAAAGTCGCATCCTGCGCGCCTTGACCACGCTGCTCGATCCTCTAATGCCGTATCTAACCGGCTGCGAGATTCGCGACAATCCCTACGCCCCCATCTGCCGCCGCTGCCGCGAAGAGGTCGTGCGCCTCGGCGACGCCGCTCCCATTTCTTATCTAACCCCCGACGATCGTTACGTGGAAAAACTCGCCACGCCTGACGTCACTATCGCGGACCTGATCGGCGACATCGATCCCATCAAGGCAGCCCGCGGCGGCCACGAACTGTCGAGTGAGTTCACCGTGCACTACGGCCTGCTTCCCCGCGCCAATCGTGGCATCTTCGCCGTCAATGAACTCCCCGACCTCGCCGGAAAAATTCAGGTCGGCCTGTTCAACATCATGCAGGAAGGCGATGTACAGATTAAGGGTTATCCCATCCGCCTGCCGCTCGACGTAGCCATCGTCTTCAGCGCCAATCCTGAGGACTACACCGCCCGCGGCAAAATCATCACGCCTCTCAAGGACCGCATCGGCTCCGAGATTCGCACCCACTACCCCGCCACGGTCGATGAAGGCATCGCCATCACCGCGCAGGAAGCCTGGACCGGCCGTAACGGCCAGGAGATGCATCTGCCCACCTACATTCAGGAAGTAATCGAGCGCATCGCTTTCGCCGCCCGCGAAGATAAGAAAATCGACAAACGCAGCGGCGTAAGCCAGCGTCTCCCCATTTCCGCGATGGAGAACGTGATCTCGAACGCCGAGCGCCGCGCTCTCCGCAACGACGAAAAGCTGGTCGTGCCCCGCGTCAGCGACGTCTACGCCGCGCTCCCCGCCATCACCGGCAAGCTGGAACTCGAATACGAAGGCGAGATGAAAGGCGCCGACCACGTCTCCCGCGAGCTGATCCGCACCGCCATCGCCAAAACCTACGACGAGTATTTCACCGGCGCCAACGTGCAGCAGATCGTGCAGTGGTTCGACCTGGGCGGAGAGATTCAGCTCTCGGATTCGATCGCCGCTCTGGAAGCTCTGGAAAATCTCAAAGAAATTCAGGGCCTGATCGACAAGCTGGGCCCGCTGGGCGTCTCACAAAAAGAAAGTCCAGAGCAGCAAGTCTCGGCAGCCGAATTCATCCTCGAAGGCCTCCACGCCCACAAGCGAATCGGCCGCAATGAAGAACGGGTTTTCAAAGCTGGAGAGAAAAAGCCAGAGCCGGTGCGCGAGAAGAGTTTTGACAAAGAAGAACCCCCGTACCGGCAGAGAAGGCAGTTTAACTAGGGCGTCGGCTATCGGGCTTCGGGCTTCGGCCAACCCGAAAACCCGAGACTAAGAGGTTTGCCGAAGCCCGATAGC
>JBAUYE010000513.1:0-40681 GCA_049584615.1 Candidatus Sulfotelmatobacter sp. | reverse complement strand
GTCTAGGCGTTGCCTGGAGTCCGAAAAAATTCAACGACAGGGTGGTTGTTCGCGCGGGAACAGGCATCTACTACGACCGCGGCGAACTTTTCTCCTATCTTTCTCCAGGCTTCGCGGAGGGCGTGATCAATGGCGGGCCGTTCGGCGTAAACCAGACTCCGCCCTATGTGAACGCGCAGTCTTGCGGGAACGATCCCCTCGCTAGTGGCTCGATTAGCTATTACGAGGGCTATATACCCACTTGTCCCTCCGGTGTCGCCGGTGTCCCTAACTATAATCTTTCGAGCCCTTGGGGTAACACTCTCGGTCCCGCTCCGACCGGCAACCCAATGGATGTCAACAATTACCTGCCGAATACTGGAGTACCCGGAGTCGGAATACAAGCTGGCATCCTGCAAGGGCAGCAGCTATTTTCCTTCGCGACCTACAACCGTGCCAACAAACTGCCCTACACCATCAACGACACGCTCGATTTCCAATGGCAGCCGCGGAATGATCTGGCTATCGAGGTTGGTTATGTCGGCAACTTTGGTCGGCACGGAGTGATTCCAATTCCGTTCAACCAACCCGGCATCGCCTCACCAAGCAACATCATTCATCCCAATTCGCAGAACCCGCAGGAATACACCTACGGTTATACCGTGCAGCAAGCACCGGGTTGCTCTCCGTTTTGTCCAATTAATTTGCCCAACAATCAAGGGCCAATGGTGGCCAATTACGAAGGAGGCAACGTTGACCTGCGCGTTCCCTACCTGGGCTATTCGGCAGAAAGCGAGAGCTACACCGCGGCCGGGGTCTCGGCTTACAATGCTCTGCAAACGCACGTGGAGAAGCGCATGAGCCACGGGCTTCAGGTCGGCTTCTCCTATACTTATTCCCACGCTCTGGATGAGCAAAGCGGCCTGGGCTTGTTCTTCAACGGCAACAATCCGCTCAACCTGCGCTCGGCATACGGCTCGTCGGATTTCGACCGCACCCACGTTTTCAACTTCAGCTACAACTACGAGTTGCCTAAGTTCTTTGCCGCGTCGACGCTGAAGGGCAAATTAACGAACGGATGGGCAATTCACGGCAGCGCCGTTCTCCAGAGCGGACAGCCCTACAGCGTCATCGACTACACCGGTGCCGTCGGTAGCATCTTCTACAGTGTCTACGATGGCATCACCAATCCCATCGTTCCGCTTGCTCCCGGCTGTACTGCGAAGAGCGCGGTGACCGGCTACTCCGGCGCCAACGCATACTTCAATCCCAACCAGACTGCGCTCAACGCCGCTTGCTTTACTCTGCCTTTGCTCCAGGTCGGCGCTCTGGGAGGCGCAATCCCCGCCAATGATACTTTCGAGACCAACTTCACCAACGGCCAGCGCAACATTTTCCGCCAATCCTGGCAGAGGGCCGTCAATGTTTCCTTGGCGAAAATGACCGCCCTGACCGAGCGCCTCTCTTTGAAGTACAGTTTTGACGTCTTCAACGTCACCAATACGGCCAGCTTTGACGTCCCCATCGACGACGTCTCGCAGAACCAGTACTACAACCAGTTCCCGGTAGTGGGGACGACGCCACTACCCACAAGTTGCGGCTCAAATAATGCGGGGTTTTACAATTGCCCCAGTTCCCTGGGCGCCGTGAACAAAACCATCGGCAGCCCGCGGCAGGTCCAGATGTCGCTGGGATTGATTTTCTAGTCGTGGTTCGGGGTGAATCAGTCACCGAGGGCAATCATTCCTCGCCGATGTCTTCATTCCAGATCTCAGGATTGGCGCGAATGTACGCGCTTAATAAGGAAGCGCATTCCTCCGAATCAAGGTCGATTACTTCCACCCCGAGCGACCGCAGCCACTCGATACCGCCCTGGAAGTTGCGGCTCTCGCCGACGATTACTGTGCGGAAACCAAATTGTCGTACCAGTCCGCTGCAATACCAGCAGGGCGCCAGGGTAGATACCATGATGAGCTTGCGATAGCTGCGCTGGCGCCTCGCATTGCGGAAGGCGTCAGTCTCGCCATGCAACGAGGGATCGCCATTCTGCACCCGGCGGTTGTGGCCCGCGCCGATCAGCTTGCCGCTCTCGTCAAAGATTGCAGCGCCAATCGGGATGCCGCCTTCAGCCAGACCTTTTCGAGCCTCCGCTATCGCCACTGCCAGCATCGCAGAGTGATCGGGACTCGGCATAATCCGTAATCATATTACTGCGCTCAGCGGCAGCCAGTAGCTTTGCAGTCACTTCCGCGCGTCCGCTTCTCCAGATACAAATGTTCTTGTTTTCTTGTGCGATCGCAAGCCGAATACATGACTCACGCTCAACTAGTCGAGAAAGCTGTGCGCTGGCTGCGTCAGTACCGCTGTGGAGTGGTGCTCTCCGAGCAGGCCTGCGTGAGCGGCGAGATGCCCGACGCCATCGGCTGGAAGCGCGCCTGCCATTCCGTGCTAATCGAATGCAAGGTCACGCGCTCCGATTTTCTGGCCGACTGCGCCAAACCCTTCCGCCTCCAACCGGAGCAGGGAGTCGGCTGCGAGCGCTTTTATCTAATCCCTGCCGGACTCGTGCGCCGCGAAGAACTGCCCCAGGGCTGGGGTTTGCTCGAACACAATCGGGGCAAGATCGAAGCGGCGCATTCCTCCGCTAAGAATCTACGCAGCGCCACCGGCTTCCGCTACGAAATGAATCTGCTGCTCGCCAGCCTGCGCCGCGTCGAAGTCCGCGTCGAACCGCAAAGCATCACCGACTTCCTAAAATGGAAGAATCGCATGGCAGAATACAACCGCGGCACCCTCCCCGAAGGCCTGGCTTCCGCCGAAGAAGAACTCAATGTTTTCCTCGAACAGATCTGACGCAGTAACACCGCTGCGAAGGAAGAAGCTCGAACAAGCTAGGAGCTAGAAGCCGACATCTCACAACTCCCGCCGTCCTTCCATAGCCTTCAGCATCGTGATCTCATCTGTGTATTCAATGTCGCTGCCCACCGGGATGCCCATAGCGATGCGCGTCACCTTCACGCCCGCGCGCTTCAGTTGCTGAGAGAGATATGTCGCCGTGGCTTCGCCTTCCACGGTGGGATTAGTAGCGACGATCACCTCATCCACATTCCCCGCGTCGACGCGGGTGATGAGATTAGCGATACGCAACTGCTCCGGCCCCACACCGTGCAGCGGTGAAATCGACCCATGCAGCACGTGGTAGACGCCGTTGAAGTGTTTAGTCTTCTCGATGGCAGCGATATTGGTAGGCTCTTCGACAACGCACACCAGCCGCTGGTTGCGGGTCGCACTGGTGCAATAGACGCAGGGATCAACGTCGGTAATGTTGTTGCACACCGAACACAGCCGTAGGCTGGCTTTAACGTCGCGCACCGCAGCCGCCAAAGCCTCGGCGTCCTCGTCGCTCGCGCGCAGAATGTAGAAGGCCAGCCGTTGCGCGCTCTTCGAGCCCACCCCCGGCAACTTCTTCAACTCGTCAATCAGCCGCGACATCGGCTCAGCAAATTTCGACATAAGGAATTGTGTAATTGAGTCAGCGAACGAGTGAATCAAGGATGCAATGGCTACAGCGCGCCGATCCCCAACCCGCCCAGCATTCCACCCACGGTCGACTGCATCGCTCCGTCGACCTTGCGCGCGGCTTCGTTCACTGCAGCGAGGATCAGGTCCTGCAGCATCTCCACGTCCCCCGATTTCACAGCTTCGGGATCGATACGAAGGCTGAGCAGTTGCTTGCGGCCATCCATTTTCGCCGTGACTGTGCCTCCGCCGGACGAGGCCTCAACGACCGTCTCCTGCATCTTCTTCTGCAGGGAGTCATACTGCGATTTAGCCTTCGACATCAGTTCTTGCAGATTAAATCCACCCATAAAACCTCACGTTTCAAGGTTTCAAAAGTTCAAGGTTTCGAAACCTTGAAACTTTGAAACCCTGAAACCTTGATTTTTATCGCTTCTCCTTGTAATCGATCACGGTCCGAATCTCGGCGCCGAATTTCTCTTGCAGCCGCCGGACCACGGCGTCCTGCTCAGCGCGGCTGCGGCCACCAAGGCCGGAGTTCGTCGCGTTGGACTTGTCAGCGTTGCCATTAGTTTTTCCCTCTATAGTCGCCAGGGTTGCGCCCGGGAGGATCCTCAGCTTGACGGCCCGCCCCAAAACTGCACTGGCCGAAGCGGTGGCCAGCCGCCGGTCATCAGCACCCAGCGACATGTCGACCACGGTCTGCGACTCCGACACCTTGATCACAACTTCGTTGCCTTCGACCGCC
This sequence comes from Candidatus Sulfotelmatobacter sp., assembly GCA_049584615.1. Classification (GTDB taxonomy): domain Bacteria; phylum Acidobacteriota; class Terriglobia; order Terriglobales; family Acidobacteriaceae; genus Sulfotelmatobacter. The sequence goes on along the minus strand of JBAUYE010000513.1, from coordinate 36,435 downwards.
CATTCGCCCGCTTCGAGCATCGAGACCAGAATGCGCTGATTTCCATCCCCCAGCGCTTGCAGCACGGCGCCGCGCAATCTCTCGACGGCTGGTGCCGGCGCAACAGCCGCTGGCAGGGCCTGCGAGATTGGTGGCGCAGCCTGCAATCTTGCTTCAGCCTGCGAGCTAGGCTGGGGGTCAGGATCCTCGCGAAGATGTGCCGGCGCGGCTGCACCCATCACTACTCGCGTGGATGGGCTTCCGCTCGCGACCATGCGCGGTCCGTTACCCGAAGCAGGATTCGAAGCAAACTCTTGCCGCGGACCGCCTTTGCGCGCGGAATCCGCGTCGAACGGAGAAACGTGCCTGGAACCCGCGGTCGGAACGACGTCCTCGCGCTCTTGTGCGAACCGATTCTTCTGAGGTGCGGCGCTCCCGGGCGCAACGACGACCGGTCTCGCCGAGGGCCCTACTCCAGATCCGCTGGCAGAAGAAGCAGCCACGTCACTCAGTAATTGCTCGATCGGCAGAATACGCTGCGCATGTGCCATCTTGAGGAGGCCGAGTTCCAAGTGAAAGCGCTGCTCCTGCTTGTATCCCAGCTCGCCGTGGGTCCGCAACATGATCTGCAGATGCCGCGTCAGGTCTTCTTCGCCGAACAATACCGCGACCCGGGCGACGCGCTCCCGTTCTTCACTTGATATCTGCAGCAGGGAAGAGTCCTTACCCGCAATCTTGGCGACGGTCGCATTGCGCAGGAAGCGCACCATCTGCCGCGCAAAGTGCGTAGGGCTGTGGCCTTCACTGATAAGGTGGTCGACCTCCCGCAGCACTTCGTCGCTGGCGCCGCGAGCAACGGCCTGCATCACTTCCTCGAGAATGTGTGCCGGTGCGGCGCCGACCAGGTTGCGCACGGAATCGGCGGTGATCTTTCCGCTGGAGGAAGCAATCGCCTGATCAAGGATCGACAGGGCGTCGCGCATGGAGCCGTCGCCAGCCTCGGCCAGCAAGGCAAGAGCATCGTCATCGGCTTCAATCTTTTCGCGCCCGACCAGATCGCGCAACTGGCCGACAATGGCGTCGAACTTCACCGCGCGGAAACTGAAGTGCTGGCAGCGTGACCGGATGGTTTGCGGAATATCCTCCGGCTGCGTGGTCGCCAGCATAAAAACAATGTGATCCGGGGGTTCCTCCAGAGTCTTCAGCAAGGCATTGAACGCCGCGTCGGTAATCTGGTGCGCTTCGTCGAGAATGTAAATCTTGAAGCGATCGCGTGCCGGACGGTAACGCGCGGCCTCCCGCAGTTCGCGGATCTCGTCGATCCCGCGATTGGTAGCAGCATCGATCTCGATCACGTCAACCGCGTTGCCCGCCCGAATCTCGGTGCAGGATTCACAAACGCCGCAGGGTTCCGCCACGGGCCTATCAGATGAACGGCAATTCAGCGCCGCGGCCAGAATCCGCGCCACGGTTGTCTTTCCAATGCCGCGATGGCCGCTGAAAATGTAGCCATGGGCCGTGCGCCCCTGCTCAAGCGCGTTCTGCAGGGTGCGGGTGACGTGCTCTTGTCCGATAACCTCGGAGAATTTCTGCGGCCGGTATTTACGCGCCAGGACGGTATAGCTCATGAGTCGGAAGACACGATTATACGTGATTAGAGCGGGATGAGGTCGCGCGCCGGCCTCACTATAGCAAGCTTGCTAAAATCGCCGCGCAAGCGCTACGCTTGTCTCTCGACTGGGTCCGGGCAACCCGGGATCCGGGAGTGGGCCGGCTCCAGCTGAGGTTGGCGCGGGCACCGAAAAGGAGTTCTAATGCAGCTCAAAGTGACAACTCGAACCAAGGATGGTGTTCTCGTGGTCGATTGCAGCGGTCGAATTGTGTTTGGCGAGGAGTCTTCGCTGCTTCGGGAGACCGTCAAGCAAGCTGTGACCGAGAACAATCGCATCGTGCTCAATCTGGGCGAGGTGAATTACATCGATTCCGGTGGCCTAGGCACGCTAGTGGCCCTGCGCGTCACCGCGCAAAACGCTGGCGGCACCATCAAATTGACGAATTTGACCAAGCGCGTGGGCGACGTGCTGCAGGTCACCAAGCTGCTCACGGTTTTCGACGTCTATAACTCTGAAGCGGAAGCCATCGAGTCCTTCCGCAAGGCGGCCTAGCCCGGCCCATGGTCGGCGAAAAGTGACCCAGGGTAATATGCTCGGCGGCGCGGATCAACGGAGTATGATCCACATCGCATGATCGACGAAGCGACCGCGGCCACGCCGGCTTCCTCCCGAATGTTGCCTCGCGTGGTCTTTCTTCTCTGCCTGTTGGTGAGTGCGAGCGGTTTCGTGTCTCCGCCTGTAGCGCTGGGCATGGGGCTTTTGTTTGGCCTGGCTTTGCCCCATCCCTACGGCAACGAGGCCAAGAAATTTTCCAAATTCCTGCTGCAGGCCTCAGTGGTAGGACTTGGTTTCGGCATGAACCTGCACCAGGTCGTGCGCGCCGGGCGGAGCGGCTTCGTCTACACCGCACTCGGTATCAGTTTCGCGCTGCTTGCGGGCATGGTCCTAGGTGCACTCTTAAATGTGCAACGAGTGCCGGCGTTTCTTATTTCCACCGGCACGGCGATATGCGGCGGAAGCGCCATCGCCGCCGTCGGTCCGATCACGCAGGCCAGTGACGAAGAAATGGCCATATCATTGGGAACCGTCTTCATGCTGAACTCCCTAGCATTGCTGATTTTCCCTTCCATTGGCGCGGCCCTCAAGCTGACGCAATCGCAGTTTGGATTGTGGGCGGCCCTGGCTATTCATGACACCAGTTCAGTGGTGGGCGCGGCCGCCAAGTATGGCGCCGAGGCGCTCGCAATCGCGACCACGGTGAAACTGGCGCGCGCCTTGTGGATTGTTCCCGTCTCGGTCGCAACTGCGCTGGTGCGCGGCGCCAAGGCAAAGATTCAGTGGCCGTGGTTCATCGGCCTGTTTTGCCTGGCCGCGGTATGCAACACGTACCTCCCAACCGGAGCCCACCTCTACGGCATCACGGTGAAAGTTGCGAAGGTGGGATTGACCGCTACTTTGTTTTTGATTGGCAGCGGCATCTCGGTGGCAACCATCAAGGAGGTGGGACATCGCCCGTTGTTGCAGGGCATTCTATTATGGTTGCTGGTTTCAGTCGGGTCGCTCTGGCTGATTCGCATAGGGTGGATAGCGTTGTGAAGCAGGGAAGAGACAAGGTGCGAAAACGCCGAACCAGGTCTTCTCCAGATCAGTCGTCGAAGATGCGGCTACGCATCGAGGCGGTCATACGACGTATTCCCAAAGGGAAAGTGTCTACCTACGGAGCAGTCGCGCGCGCGGCCGGGCTCCCAGGCGCGGCGCGGCAGGTGGCCAAGGCGCTGCATCGCAGCTATGGATTGCCCTGGCAAAGGGTGTTAGGCGCGGGCGGAGAAATCAAACTGCGGGGAGATTCGGCCATCGAGCAACGGCTGCGTTTGGAGGCAGAAGGCGTGCGCTTCCGCGGGCGGAAAGTGGATATGAGGCTGTGCGAGTTCAAGTTCACGCGCACGACAAAGAAACCTTGAGTGCCTGTCGCGCCCCCACTATTTCTTGAATTGCTCGTCGATCTCCACCTGATATCCGCTGACCATCTTGTTGGTTTCGTTGGCCATGCCGACCACCGCCATCAATTCCTTGAACATGGCGTCAGTCATGCCTTTCTTCTGCGCCGAGACGGTATGTGAAGCGATGCAGTAGTTGCACTGATTAGTCACGCTGACCGCGACGTAAATCATCTCCTTGGTCAGCGGATCAAGCGCTCCGGATGCCATAATCTGTTTGATGTCTTCCCACGTGCGCTTCAGGGTAGCAGGATCGTGCGCGATCGCTTTCCAGAAATTGTTGATCCAGTCGGTTTTGCGCGTGGCCATGATGTCGTCATAAACGGCGCGCACTTCCGGGCTAGCGTCCTTGTATTCAATGAGTCCCAGCGTTGCCATGAAGTTCTCCTAAGATCAATTCACCACAGAGGCACCCTTCGGCTTCGCTCGGGGCAGGCCCGTCACAGAGATAACCTTTTTTGAAGTTTTGCTTTTTCCTGTGACTCTGTGCCTCTGTGGTGAACGCTTTCGTCTTACAGCTACCTACTTCGGCAATTCTCCGCTGAGCAATCTTTCCAACGCCGCCGCCGGACAGCGCACGCCCACAAAGAACTGCCCGAAGAGCGCATACACTGCGCTGACATGATCGAAGCGCATTTCGTAGATTAATTTCTTAAACACCAGCGGATCATCGGCGAACAGATCGACGCCCCACTCCCAGTCGTCAAAGCCAATGGAGCCGGTGATGATCTGCTTCACCTCACCTGCATAGCGGCGGCCCACCAATCCGTGCTCGTTCATCTGGCGGGCGCGCTCTTCGATCGGAAGCGTGTACCAGTTCTTGTCTTCGCCGCGCAGCCGGTTCATGGGATAAAAACAGATGTAACGGTTCGGTGGAATCTCAGGAAACAGCCGCGGACGCATGGCCTCGCGATGCCGTTCGAGTTTGCACTCGATCTCCGCTTTCCACTGGTCGGAGTGCGGTTGGATGCCCTGATCGGCCAGTTCCTTATAAATTTTGAGCGTCGAGTCGTAGAGCCCGAGCTCGATGATGGAGAGATAAGAAGATGTGGCCTCAAGGTAATCGCTCAGCCGCAAGCCCGCCAGCTTGAGTTCCGCCTGGTTAAGCTCGGCAAATGAGTTGCGAAAGTGCACCAGCATCAGATCACCCTTGTGGCCGATCAACGAGAAAAGTGCAGATTGTCCTGAGGGATTCTGTTCCATTCCACCCAGCGCCGCAGCCGCTTCCTGAGCGATCGACGACCGCGTGGCATCGGGCAGGCCCCGCCAGGCTGTCCAGCGGAAGCGCATCATCTGGTGCAGCACGCTGTAGCCTTCGGTAGTCAGAGGCACCTCGGGAACCTGCGCGGAGCCGATCTGTGGGTGAACGGGAGGAGTTGATGTCATCGTCATTGTCTTCTCGGGACGTCTGCTCATAATTTCAATCCCCATTGTACGCAAGAGCCGCGGAGCCAGCGAGCCCACGGTTTACAATCATTCTGGCAGTCGAGTTCCACAACGGCACGCTGTTCATGCAAAAACTGATCCCGGCATTATTTGTGGTTCTGGTCCTGGCTGCGTCGCTGGCGGCACAAAGCCAGCGCCTGTGGGTTCTGCGCCCGCCCGGCGAGATGGTAGAGTACGATCCGGCTACGTTTTCGGCTAAACAAACGGTGAAAGTCCCGGCAGAAGCTGCGTCCTCCCCGCAGAACTTCTCGGTCAATCATCTCGGACAAATGCTTTTCGCCGCACCGGTGTCTTTGCCGCTTACGGAGGGCGATCTCGGCACCGGGCAAAAGGTCTGGTTCTGGGACGGCCACGCCGCAACCACTCTGACCCGCGAGATCTCGCGCACCACAGCCACGGTAGGCTCAAATCTGGCCATCACCGAGTCCGCGCCCGTGCCTTTTCTCTCAGCCGATGGAACCCATCTCGACTGGTTTTCGAACCAGGCGCGCCGCCTGCAGCGCGATGGCGTCGATCTTTCCACCAAAACAACCTGGCTAAGCTGGCAAACGGATCTCGTCGGGGCCGGTCGTCAGGACTTGGCCTCGATCGCGTTCCCAGATTGTCCCTGCCCGACCGGAGGCTGTGAAGAAACCTGTCCTTACGGAGAAGTGTGGGTTCCCGACGACGGCGTAGGCGAGTTTTTTCTGCTGGAGCAGTTTGTCTCCGGAAAGACCCAGCCCCTCTACAAGGCGACCTCTTTATATGAGGAAGCCGCCGGAAAATGGGCATCGATACCCATCGATCCGCCTCTCCGCCGCGTGCTTGACGCCGCCAATGCCAGCACCATCCTGGAGGCGATTCCCGACACCGCCTGCTGCGGTTGGCAGAATCAGAGCGACGATCAAACTCTAATGCACCTCCGCGGCAAAACATCGACCGTGTTCGACGAACAAGCCACATACAAAAATTCCGACTACGACGTCAGCTTCTATACCGAGAATGGCAAGCTGTCGCCCGATCTCGCCTCGGTGGCCTTTACGATCGTCGCGACCTCTCAGCCCAACACGCCGATTCAGATCTCCGAGCAAGGGCAGGCCAGCCCGGAAGAATCGCAGCGCATTCGCAAGGCCTTGCTCGATCTGCCCGCAGTCGAGGTGAAGAGCACGGAGGACGTGCCCCGCCGCATCGCATTTCTACCCCATGCCGCGCTAGTAGGCTGGATCAGCGAGAAGGAGATCCTGATCGTCGAGGGACATCTGGTGGTTGCCTATAACCTCGCGAAGGGCACCCGGCGAAAGTCGACCATCCGGGCAGAAGATGCGGGGCACGTCTTCCTGCGCTGAAGAAGCCAACCTTACCCCGCCCGGTCACAGCGCCTCCAAAATCACCCGTATGGCACTCTCGTGCCTCGTGTTCCCGGATCGTGCCATTGTCACCACAGGCTCAGCGGCGTGAGGATACTGGTGCCTGGTGATCGGTACTCTTTATTAAGGGCTATTTCGCAAGGCGAGGCAAAATGGGAACGCACCAAATGTTTCGGCAGAGTTCAATCGGGGAGCTTACCAGATCTCAATCTGGTCTTGCCGACGAGCAACCTCGCCGCCTCCAGATCGCACTGGTCCTTCTGCTGATCGCCCTGGCCTTTGTAATTGTGAAGGACCGTGATTTCTGGTTCGGCTCGGACGACGTCATCGAATCCGATGCAACAAACTCGCAGATCATCCAAAATGCGGCTGCTGCTGTGCCTGCCAAAACCGCCCAGCCGCCCGTGGCACGCACCGTAGCCGTGAAGAACCACGCTACTAAGAAGACTGCGACGGCGGTTATCACTGAGCCGTCTCATCAGGATCTTGCAAGGTCAGACTCACCGGTGGTCGCAGCTACCCGCGCTGCCCTTCCTCCGCTGGATGTCGAAGTGATCGCCGGCGACAGCCACAGCACAGTTCACCCCGGCAACAACGTCGCAAAAGTGGTGGAGATCCCCAACGATTCGAACCGCGTCTCGGCTGTTAGTTCAGCCACTCTAACCACGAATGCAGCGGAGCACGAGCGGCTTACCACCAGCAGCTTTCCGGAAATACGGCAAACCGTCGATACGACGTATCCGTTGCTGGGACAGCATATGCGGGTGCAGGGCTCGGTGGTCCTGCAGGCGCTCGTCGGGACCGATGGCAACATTGAAAACCTGCGCGTGCTCAGCGGCCCCGCCATACTGACTGCCGCTGCGCAGCAAGCTGTTCGTCAGTGGCGCTTCAAGCCCTATCTCCAGAACGGACAGCCGGTCGAGACCAAAGCCAGAATTACCGTCAACTTTTCAATTCGAATCGCCGACGATTCCGCGAACGCCAGCTAGATTGTCGGCAATCGCACCGTCCCACTGCACACTGAGAAACGCCTGCTGATCAGCGACGTCCCTATCCAGACGAACCCGTTTAGTGATGATCGCCGTTGCTGTGCCGCCAGGTCCAGTATTGCTTCTGTTCCTCAGGTGGCAGCTTGCGAAAGTCTCTATTCTCGTCGCGGTGGTTTTCGCGGGCCCACTGGTGGTAATAGTTGACCTCAGTATCGTTCCAGACGTGATAATCGCTGTAGTAGGGATCATAGACCCGATAGTAGTGGTGTGCGCAAGCCGTGCCCAACGCAGAAGACGCCAGGGCGGCGGCCAGGAAAAGTGAACCAACAAAACGCGACTTGCTGTTCATCAGAAAATGTTCCTCCTCATGGTTTCAACCACTAAATATTAACAGTCCATTTTCAAGGCAATCACTCCGCCCATGTATGAGAATATCCAGGTTCGGTGCCGGGATTTGCTTGGGGGTTGCTCTCAATAGCAGCCCACAACCCCCGAGTTCTATCAGCGGAAGCAAAGCTGCCGGGTATCAAACACTCATACGCCGTGCGACCCGAACCACCGTGCGCAACTCCGAACTGAAACCCCTTGGCGAGGCAATAGTTGCGCGTTTGGGTCGCTTCCTCATTTGCTGCACATCTTACTTTCCAGTTCTAAGATAGAATCAATAGAAGAAGCCAAGGAGCAAACGAATGTATCCGGAAATTATGGTTATCCCCATGCGCGAAGAGTTAACTCGCTTGGGCATCGAGGAACTGCGCACTGCAGAGGCCGTCGACCAGGCCCTGAAAGTGCAGCCGGGTACAACCCTGATAGTAGTAAATTCCATTTGCGGATGCGCCGCCGGCCGCATGCGTCCCGCCATTCGCATGGCTCTGCAGCAATCGGCCCAGCCCGACAAAGCATTTTCCGTTTTCGCCGGGCAGGACACCCAAGCTACCGAACGCGCCCGCAGTTATTTCACGGGGCAACCTCCGTCCTCGCCGTCAATCGCCATTCTTCGCGACGGCCAACTCGTTTACATGATGCCTCGCCGCGACATCGAATCCCGCGAAGCCCCAGCCATAGCCGCCGACCTGAAAGCAGCGTTAGACAAATTCTGCGCCAAACCGGTAGAGACACAATAAAGTCGATGCGGCGTTGGAACTCCTATCGATTCCCCGGCCCAGTCCTCATAAACGCCTTTACCACAATCCCGTTCGGCTGCATCCCGACCGGAATCATGGTCAACAGCGAATATTCCGTAGGCTCCAGCTTGCGCGGCGTGCGCTTCTGAATCACTGTAACGTCCCCCGCTTGGGTGTCCAGCACCAGAACGTACCTCTGATCCTGCGACAGCGCCAGGGCATCCGGATGGCTGCCCACTCCCATGGTCGCAATCCTCCGGCCCAGGTCAATGTCGTAGACCGCAACACTGTCCGACCCGAAGTTGCTCGCGTATAGCCGCGAATTATCCAGCGTGACCACGGCGTGGGCCGGATGCTGCCCGATCAGGACGCTGCCGCTAACCTCATTAGTTCCCGTCTCAATGATTGAAATACTATCGGAATCAAAATCACAAACGATCAGTTCGCCGCCATCAGGTTTTAACGCCAGGCTCACCGGCGTCCGCCCCACATCCAACAGGGCCAGAACCCGGTCGGTCGTGCTCTCGCTACTTTTTTCGCTCCTCGCCAAGGCAATGGATGCTACCTGAGACGATCCCGAACACGCTACAAAAGCTTTGCTTGAATCTGGCAGGATCGCGATATCTTCCGGTTGCTGGCACACCGGCAAGGTCGACCGCACTCGCAACAGCTTTGCATCGATCACAGAAACCGTATTGTCGCCCCGGTTCGATACCACCACGCTCGCACCGTCCGGCGAAACCCGCGCCAATCCTGGCGCAGCGCCCACCCGCACATTCCCAATCACAATCTTCCTGTCGAGATCGATCACCGAAACATTGGCCGACCCCGAATTCGCCACATAACCGCGCTTGCCATCTTCCGAAACGTCGATGAAGTACGGCCGCCCATGAACTCCGATGGTCGCCACCACCGCGTTCTTCTCGGCATCAATCACGCTGACGTTGTTGGACCCCGCGTTGACCACATAGATTTCGTTCTTCTTGCTGTTGGCCGCGACCCCGGTCGGCTCCACGCCCACCGCGATGGTCTTCGCCGGCTCAAACGTCCGCAGATCAATCACGCTCACCGTGTTGCTCTTCCCGTTGGTGATGTAGGCATACTCGCGGTATGCAGGTCCGTAATCCGGGAGAGCCTGCTCGCGCAGATACCACCAGCCCAGCCCTCCCAGCAGTGGAATCAGAACAATGAGGATGAGGATTTTTCGCAAGATCGAAAGCCATTCCCGTGGAAGAAACAAGATTATCAGAGAGAAGTCCTTCGATCCGGCGCTAACCTCCCTCCCTGTCGCCAGTCAAACGGAGAGCGTCTGAGGATTCCGTGTACAATCGTCAACGCCGTCCCGCCCGTCGGAACGAGAATGCCGTCTAACCGATACTTAAGGAGTCTCACTGAATGCGATCCCTGGTCCTGTTAGTCTTGCTCATTTCTTTGCTGTGTTCGACTGTTCTTGCGGCGCCGCCGCAGTCTGATCTCGAGGCTCGAAGAAAAGCCCTGAACGATCTTCTCGCCGAACGCTGGGAGTACACTCTCCGCACCAGCCCCATCTACGCCTCCATCCTCGGAGACAAGCGCTGGAACGACAAAATCGACGACTTGTCACAGAAGGCCATCGACGACGACCTGGAGCAGAGCAGAAACTACCTCACGCGCTTCGAAGCTATCGACACCACCGGCTTCCCCGAGCAGGAAGCCTTAAACAAAACCCTGATGGTCCGCGATCTCCGCATGGCCCTCGAAGGGGCCCGTTTCAAGCCTTGGGAAATGCCGGTGTCGCAGGTCGACGGCCTCCCCATCGAACTTCCAGAGTTGGTGACCGTCCTCTCCTTCGAGAGCGTCAAGGACTACGATGACTACATTTCGCGGCTGAGGCAGTTTCCCCGCGCCTTCGACGAGACCGTGATCCAGATGCGCAAAGGCATGGCTGAGGGCCTGATGCCCCCGCGCATCCTACTCGAGAAAGTGGTTCAGCAGTGCAACGGCCTCGCCACGAAAGCGCCCGAAGATTCACCCTTCGCGCAGCCTTTCATCAAGTTTCCCGATTCCATCCCAGCCGCCGACCAGAAAAGGTTACGCGAGCGCGGCCTAGCAGCGATCCGCGAATCCGTGCTTCCTACTTATGTAAAGTTCACCAGCTTCGTCCGCGATGAGTACGCGCCGAAAGGCCGCACCGAGCCCGGCATTTGGGCGCTGCCCGACGGCCCGGAGCGCTACGCCTTCCGCGTCAAAGAGAGCACCACCACCAGTCTCACGCCAGAAGAAATTCACCAGATCGGTCTGGCTCAGGTCAAAGAGATCGAAGCCCGTATGCTGCAGGTCGTCAATCAGCTTGTCTACAAAGACCTCAAGAGTTTCAGCGCCTCGCTCCCAACCAATCCCAAAGTCCACGTACATTCGCGCCAGGAAATCCTCGACCTCTATCAGAAATACACGGATCAAATGTACATGAAGCTGCCGAGCATGTTCGGACGCCTCCCCAAAGCAAAGTTGGAGGTCATGTCGATCGGGGAATACACGGAGAAGGAGGCTTCGACGCACTATGTTCCGGGCGCTCAGGATGGCTCGCGCCCCGCTCACATCATGGTCAACACCGGCAACTTCGAGAAGGGCACCACTCTCGACTTTGAAACCACGGCTTACCACGAAGGCATCCCCGGCCACCACATGCAGATCGCCATCGCCCAGGAACTGCCGCAGCTTCCTCCCTTCCGCCAGAATGAGTATTACACCGCGTACACCGAAGGCTGGGCTCTCTACGCGGAGCGCTTAGGAAAAGAAGTTGGATTTTTCCAGGATCCCTATAGCTACTACGGTCACCTGCAGGACGACATGCTCCGCGCCATCCGCCTGGTCGTCGACACCGGCTTCCACTACAAACACTGGACCCGCCAGCAGGTAGTGGATTTCTTTCACGACCACTCCGCCATCGACGAAGCCGAAGTGCAGAGCGAGACCGACCGCTACATGGCCTGGCCAGCCCAGGCTCTGGGATACAAGATCGGCCAATTAGAGATCCTCAAGCTGCGCCAGTACGCCAAAGATCAGTTAGGTGACAAATTCAGCCTGAGCAACTTTCACGATGAAGTGTTGGGAGCCGGCGCCCTCCCGCTAGACGTCCTATCCACCAGAATTCACGAGTGGGTAGCAATGCAAAAGCAGTGATGTGGGAACGGCACCATGTGGGGACGGCCGTCTCGGCCGTCCAGCGAGCGAAGCGAGCCCCGCTCCCTACTGCCGCAAAGTCAGCCCGCTCAAAATCCCTTGCTGTTTTGCAATCAGCGACTGCACCCCCGACCGCGCAAACCCAAGCATCTTGGCAAACTGCCCATCATCAAACGCCTGCCGTTCCGCCGTCGCCTGCACTTCTACCATCTTATGCCCGGCGGTCATTACAAAATTCATGTCCACGTCAGCCCGCGAGTCTTCCTCATAACAAAGGTCCAGCAGGACTTCCCCATCCACAATTCCCACACTAACCGCAGCCACAAAATCCCTCAACGGAACCGAAGTCAAAGTCCCCGCCTCCACCAACTTCTCCAGCGCCAGCCCTAAAGCCACGAACGCCCCTGTAATAGAAGCAGTTCGTGTCCCTCCATCGGCTTGGATCACATCGCAATCGATCCAAACAGTGCGCTCGCCCAGCCGTGCCAGATCAGTGACGGCGCGTAAAGACCGCCCAATCAGCCGCTGGATCTCATGCGTCCGCCCGCTCGGCCGCCCCTTCGCCACTTCCCGCGGAGTCCGCGTGAGCGTAGCCCGCGGAATCATCGCATACTCGCAAGAAATCCATCCCTTGCCGGTATTCCGCATAAACGGCGGAACCGACTCTTCAATCGATGCGGTGCAAATCACCCGAGTGTTCCCGACCTCAATAAGCACTGATCCCTCTGCCGTGGTTATAAAGTCGGGGACGATAGAAACCGGCCGAAGCTGATCGGGCGATCGATTGTCCGAGCGATAGAACATAGCGAGAATTGTAACTGATACGTCCGCACCGTAACCGGAAGCACCGACCGCAACTGCCATGATCTAATAACATTCGTACTCACAACCCAGGACCAACCATGCCCACCCTAATCCCGCAGCCCACGCGCATCCAATCCGCCGGCAACAAACCCAAGCTGATCGACGAATACATCGGCCGCTTCAACTCCAAGACTTCATCCGCCAGCGTAGCCCACATGCGCAGCCCTGCCGGATGGCTCGAGCCCGGCCAGACTCCCGACTTCGACGAGTTCACCATCGTCCTCAAAGGCAGGCTGCACGTCGAACACGAAAACGGTTCCATCGACGTCGCCGCCGGACAAGCCGTAATCGCCTACGCCGGCGAGTGGGTCCGCTACTCCACTCCCCAAGAAGGCGGAGCCGAATACGTCGCCGTCTGCGTGCCGGCGTTCTCCATGGATACCGTCCACCGCGACCAGAGCTAGAGCCGAGAACTGAGAACTTCTCTACTCCCACTCAATCGTCCCCGGAGGTTTGGAAGTAACGTCGTACACAACTCGATTCACGCCCTTCACCTCATTCACAATCCGCGAAGAAATTGTTTTCAACACCTCGTGCGGCAACGCCACCCAGTCGGCAGTCATACCATCCTCCGAACTGACCGCCCGGATCGCACATGTGTAAGCGTAAGTCCGCATGTCGCCCATCACCCCCACTGACATCACCGGCAGCAGCACGGCAAACGACTGCCAGATTTTCGTATAGAGGCCGGCATTCTTGATCTCCGTGACCACGATGTCGTCGCACTCGCGTAACAGCGCCAGACGTTCCGGCGTGACTTCTCCCAAAACGCGCACCGCCAACCCAGGGCCCGGGAACGGCTGCCGCTGCAAAATTTCCTCCGGCATGCCCAGGTCGCGGCCAATCTTGCGGACTTCATCTTTGAACAAATCTTTCAGCGGCTCGATGAGCTTCAGCTTCATTTTGTCCGGAAGCCCGCCCACGTTGTGGTGCGACTTGATCACCTGCGACGGCCCGCGCACCGAACGCGACTCGATCACATCCGGATAAAGCGTTCCCTGCACCAGCCACTTCACCTTGCCTTCTTCTTTCTCGATGCGGCGCGCCTCCCGCTCGAATACCTTGATGAATTCATTGCCGATGATCTTTCGCTTCTTCTCGGGATCACTGATGCCTTTAAGCTTTCCGAGAAAGCGTGCCGTAGCGTCGATCGCGTCGAGCCGCAGCCCAAGTTTGTCGTGCAAAGTCTTCTGCACTTTCTCGAACTCGTTCTTGCGCAGCACGCCGTTGTTCACGAAGATGCAGGTCAACCGCGACTTTCCCCGAGCGTCGCGCAGGGCGCGATCGACCAGCACCGCCGCAACCGAGGAATCCACTCCGCCCGAAAGCGCGCAGATCGACCGTCCCTTGCCTACTTGTTGCCTGACCTGCTCAACCGTCGAATCGATGAAGTGCTGCGGCGTCCACAAGGGCTTGGCCCCGCAAATCTGAAAGATAAAATTGCGCAGGATCTCCGTGCCGTTTCGCGTGTGATGAACTTCAGGATGGAACTGCACCGCAAACCATCTCTTCTCGACATTCTGAATTCCCGCCACAGCATGTGAAGTCTTCGCAGTCAGCTCAAACCCTGGAGGCAGTTCCAACGCCTCGTCACCGTGCGACATCCACACCGCTTGCCGCTTTGCCATCCCCTGAAACAAGATCGATTCAGCGACAATATCGACTTCCGCGTGCCCGTACTCGCGCTTATCCGCCGGACGGACCTTGCCGCCGAGAGTGTGCACCATGAACTGCAGCCCGTAACAGATGCCAAGCACTGGCAGCCCCAACTCGAAGACGCCGGGGTCCGCCGGCGGCGCATCTTTGTCGTAAACCGACCACGGTGCTCCCGAGAGCACGATGCCCACAGGCGAGCAACGCTTGACGTCGTCAAGCGAAGCAGTGCAGGGCAGCACCACGGAAAAAACATTTTGTTCACGGATGCGGCGCGCGATGAGCTGCGTATACTGCGCGCCAAAGTCGAGGATGACGATCGATTCGTTAAGCCTGGATTGGGGTTCCACGGATGAGTTTCTCAAATCAGCAGTCCCGTGTAAAGAACCAGACATAGAGACTTGCAAGCTAGGCCTCTACAGGCAGGTTCGGGACATCGCTGAGGATCGTTTCGTCACGGTCGATGGTGGTCCGGTCGGGCGCCGGCGACGGAGGAATTGGGGTTGGCGTAGACGAAACAGGAGTGTCAGGCATTTCGGCGATACAGACGTACCCAGCGAGACGCGCCATGTACAGCCAATCCACAATTGCAAAATACGCCAGCGTAACCAGAAAGACGACGATAATCACCAGTCGCCAGGGAGCGATCTGAATGAAAGCGAGGGGTAACGACACAAGCGTCGTGGCAACGCTGAAAGCTACCAGGTGTGCCAACCCTGTCCATGTGCTTACGGCAAAAACTGGTCGGGGTCGTTCTCCGAAAAAAGTGACGGCGGCGGAGAGCGCCCCGAGGGTGTCCTCGCCGTCGCGGACCGCGAACACGCAGGCGAGCGAGAGCAACCAGTTCAAGGCCGGCCATGCTATGCAGATCAGTCCAGCCAATGGCAGAAAGAAAATGAACACTAGGCCAGGCCGTGGGTTTGAGTTGGGCGAAACGAAGCCGGCAAGAATTGCGGCGCCCACGAAGGCGAGGATCGCCGCCAGCATCACTGCCGCGCGCAGGAAGTTCAGCCCGGTGAGCGAATGAAAGGGCCGCGCCTCACTCGCGATATCTGCCTCAGTCGAGACGCCGGCGGCGGTGCCTCCACGAAAATACTCGAGCAGTGCACGGACTGTGGCAGCGCGTCCAATGGAAGCGGTGATGATCCAGAGCAACGCGAGGGCGACCGCCGCAAGCAACGCTGCCAGCACGGCGCGATTCAGGCTGCCGCGAAGGATGTGCGAGAGCGCTCGTCCGACGAGCAAGGGGTGTCTGGTTGATAGAAGCGCCGCGTCCCCCCGGGTCACAGGCAGCGTGTCGAGAAATTCGATCAGCCAGAAGAAAATTAACGCCCAGCCGACTGCGCCGACGGTCCAGCGCCACGTAATCTCGGCTAGGGTCAGCGAAGGCCGGCGAAAACTTGCGCGAAAGCCTTCGAGCGTGGGTGAGACGCGAGGCATGGATCTATCGCACCACGAGGTTGACGAGCTTGCTAGGAACGTAGATCTTGTTCACGATTTGCTTGCCTGCGATCGCGGACTGCACCTTCTCATCGGCGAGCGCGCGCTCGATAATGAAATCTTCGGTGGCGTCGGCGGCTACGACAATGAGGCCGCGCAGCTTGCCATTGACCTGCACCGGGATTTGCAGCTCTTCTTCTTTGGCGAGCACGGGGTCGTACTTCGGCCAGGGAGTTTTGAGGAGATTTCCTTTTTCGCCGAGCATCTCCCAGAGTTCGTGAGCGAGATAGGGAGCGAAGGGCGCGAGCAACAACGCGAGATTCCGCTGGACCTCGGCCACAAGAGCTAGGGGAATCTTATCCCCAGTGACCAACTCTCCCGTTACTGGGTTCTGGGTATCCTCACTTCCTAACATTCTGCGGTTTGCATCGTTCAACAGTTCCATGATCGCCGAGATGCAGGTATTGAAGTGCCAGCGTCCTTGGAAGTCGTCGGTCACGCGCTTGATTGTCTGGTGGAGCTTGCGCTGAAGTCCCCGCGCGGAGCCCGTCAGAGGGGCGGGCGAGGGTTTGCGCCAATCCGGATCTTGCGGACGCGCATTCGCTTCGACAAACCGGTAAACGCGGCCCAGGAATCTTTGAATGCCTTCGATGCCCGAATCCTGCCAGTCGAGATCACGGTCGGGCGGAGCGGCGAACAGGCTGTAGAGGCGCGCGGCGTCGGCGCCATAGCGAGCTACCATTTCGTCTGGACTGACGACGTTGCCAAGACTCTTCGACATTTTGGCGCCGTCTTTAATCACCATGCCTTGCGTGAACAAATGCTCCACCGGCTCGTCGTTCGTGATCAATCCCAAATCGCGCATGAACTTGGTCCAGAAGCGCGAGTAGATAAGGTGGAGAATGGCGTGTTCGACCCCGCCGATGTATTGGTCGATGGGGAACCAATACTGCGCGATTTTCGAATCGAACGGAGCGCGGTCGTCGTGCGCGTCGGTGTAGCGATAGAAATACCAGGATGAATCGACGAAGGTGTCCATCGTATCGGTTTCGCGCCGCGCCGGCCCGCCGCACTTGGGACATGTGGTGTTGACGAACTCGGGCAAACTGCTAAGGGGCGATCCCAAAGCATGGGCGATGTCAACATTTTCCGGCAGAATTACGGGCAAATCTTTTTCTGGCACGGGGACGATGCCATCTTTTTCGCAATAGAGCATGGGAATAGGCGTGCCCCAGTAGCGCTGGCGCGAGATTCCCCAATCCTTCAGGCGATAGGTGACAGTGGCTTTGCCAAAACCATTTTTTTCGGCGAAGGCCGACATTTTCTGGATGGCATCGGCACACTCAAGACCGGCAAACTGGCCCGAGTTGATCAGCATGCCTTTGTCATGTGCAGTGAAGGGAAGCGGCGGCTCAGCGACTGTTGCTTCCGGATCGTTCGAGACGGGAAGAACTACGAGTCGAATTTCGAGTTTGTATTTCTTGGCGAATTCGTAGTCGCGCTCATCATGCGCCGGAACGCTCATGATGGCGCCGGTGCCGTAATCCATGAGAACGTAATTAGCCACCCACAACGGAATCTTTTCGCCGTTGAAGGGATTGATAGCATAGCGGCCGGTGAAGACGCCATGTTTTTCGATTTCGCCGATGTCGCCCACTTCTCTGGCCTTGCGCTGCTCGGCAATGAGTTGATCGACCTTGGCGCGCAAGTCAGGGTTGTTCGCCGCGAGATCGTTGACGATGGGATGCTGGGGCGCGAGTTGCACCGAGGTCGCACCGAAGATGGTGTCGACGCGCGTGGTGAATACGCTGATGGTCGAACCGGCCGGGCCAAACCCTTTATGGTTTTCTGCGTAGTCGAGCTTGAAATCGATCAAAGCGCCTTCGCTGCGACCGATCCAGTTGCGCTGCATGGTTCGGACTTTTTCGGGCCATCCACCGAGGTTGTCGAGATCGCGCAACAATTCATCGGCGTATTTCGTGATGCGCAAGAACCATTGCTCGAGTTCGCGCTGCTCGACGCGCGTATCTTCATGGCGCCAGCAGCATCCGTCGACAACTTGCTCGTTCGCAAGTACAGTGGCGCAGTTCGGGCACCAGTTGACTTTGCTCTTTTTGCGATAGGCGAGGCCTTTCTCGTAGAACTTGAGAAAGAACCACTGGTTCCAGCGGTAATAATCAGGCAGGCAGGTGGTGACTTCGCGAGACCAGTCGTAGGCGAAGCCGAGGCGGTTCATCTGCGCCTTCATTTTTGCGATGTTGCCGAGGGTCCACTGGCGCGGGGGAGTGTTGTTCTGGATGGCGGCATTTTCCGCAGGCAAGCCGAAGGAATCCCATCCCATGGGATGAAGAACGTTGTAGCCATTCATCCACATGAAGCGCGCCAGGGCGTCACCGATGGCGTAGTTGCGGACGTGCCCCATGTGCAGGGCGCCGGAGGGATAGGGCAGCATTTCGAGCACGTAATATTTCTTTTTTGCGGTATGGGGTTCGGCGGCGTAGAGTGCGGGATCACTTTGCCAGCGCTCGAACCATTTGGCTTCTACGCGTTGGGGATCGTAGCGGTCGTCGTTCGAACGATGGTCGTTCGAACGGTCGTCGTTGGGACGATCAGGACGGCCGTGGTTGATCGCGGTGGCGACTTCCGAATTGTCTTGCGAAGGCATAGGAACCGGAGGAACTCGGAGTAAGCCTTTGATTTTACAATGAGCGGAGAGAACTGTGCGCGGAAATGGCGGAACTGCGGTCCGCGGACAGGCGAGGGCGGCAGTCCGCCGTCAGGCGGCTGCTCCGCACTCAGCGAGGTCGGCGGAGGGGCATCCCAGTACAATGGATTTCTTTTGTGGGCGAATCCGTGATTGGGTAAGCGAGAGAACTTTCGTGATCGAAACCACAACTCGACCTGGGGCCGCAACCAGCGAGCTTGAGCCGTCCCCAAAAGGTTGGACGACGTATTGGTGCGTGGGTGCGCTGCTGGTGGTGATGGTGTTTTTTGCCTTCGTGCGGGTGCGGCTGCGCGATGTGCCGCTGGAACGCGATGAGGGGGAGTTTGCTTACGTCGGACAGTTGATGTTGCAAGGGATCCCGCCTTACCAAATCGCCAGCAACATGAAGTTGCCGGGGACTTATGCGGCCTATGCTGCCGTGATGGCGGTTTTCGGGGAAACAACTTCCGGCATCCGGATCGGATTGATCCTGGTCAATGCTGCGGCGACGATCCTGGTTTTTTTTCTGGGGAAATATCTCTATGGGCCGCTGGCCGGTGCGGTTGCGGGAATCACATATAGTTTTCTTTCGTGCCGTCCGGGAGTGCTGGGCATATATGCCCACGCTACTCACTTTGTGGTGCTGGCGGCGCTGGCGGGGATTCTGCTGTTACTGTACGCGATCGATACGGGGCGGACTGGGTACTTTTTCGGAAGTGGAGTTTGCTTCGGGTTAGCGTTTGTGATGAAGCAGCCTGGAATTCTATTTTTTGTTTTTGCGGGATTGTATTGGCTGTGGAGGGAGTGGAAGCGGCCGTTTCCCTGGCGCCATCTTGCAGTGCGCGGCGGGGCGCTGTTCGCCGGGCTGGTGTTGCCGTTTGGGCTGACGTGCCTGATACTTTTGCGCGCCGGCGTCTTTTCCAGCTTCTGGTTCTGGACCTGGTCTTATGCGCGTGAATATGGTTCCATGACGACGCTGCGGGAGGCCTGGCCGATGCTGCGCGCCTCGTTGCCGTGGGCTGTGCGTCCGTTCGTGATCTGGGAGATTGTTGCCGTTGGCCTTGCTGCGCCGCTGTGGAGCCGCTATGGCCGGGGACATGGCGGGTTCGTGGCTAGTTTCTTCTTGTTCTCGGTGCTGGCGGTTTGCCCGGGGCTTTATTTTCGTCCTCACTATTTTATTTTGTTGTTGCCGGCGGCTGCGCTGTGTACGGGAATTGGTGTGAGCGCGGTGCAGCAAAGCCTGCGGGAGAGACGATTCGGCGCGTTGGTGGTATGGCTCCCGGTGCTTTATTTCGCCCTTATACTTGTGATTTCCGTACGCGGTCAGTACAAGACTTACTTTCATCTCGATCCTGTTGCTCTCAACCAAAAGATTTTCGACCGGGACCCGTTCTTGGAGGCGGTTGGTGTGGGCAACTACATCAAGGCGCACTCGGCGGAACAGGATACGATAGGGGTCTTCGGGTCCGAACCGGAAATTTGTTTTTATTCTGGCCGGCACTGCGCCAGTAGCTATCTCTATACCTATCCTTTGATGGAGAAACAGAAGTACGCCGAACAAATGCGGCGTGACATGATGCAGCAGGTTCGGGACGCGCGGCCGAAGTTTTTGGTTTACGCAGACGTAGCGCGGTCTTGGGGAACTCCGGCCACGCTGGATGAGAATCGGGGATTTCTTGAGACGGCCTGGGCATATGCTCACGGCAACTACGAACTAGTGGACCAAGTGGCGGTGGGCGGTGATCCGGGGCACCTTTGGGGGGATCGAGCTTACCTTTACGTTTTTCGGCGAACCGGCCCGTAGATTGAACACAGAGGACTTGCCCCGTTTGCGGTGCAGGGCTGCTGACGGTAGACTTGGTGGGCGCGGGTTTGTGGCGCTGCAGGTCGAGCTGCGGTCGACCGGACAACCGAGGCGGCTGTCCCCAACATGGTTTGTGAAGGTTTGCGAGAAGGGAATTTATGTTGGTTGTGATGAAGGCGCACGCTACTGAGGAGCAGGTGCGCTCGGTATGCGCGAAGATTGAGGCGCTGGGTTATCGCGCGCATGCCATGCCGGGGGCGCAGCGCACCGCGATTGGCATCACGGGGAATAAAGGCGAGGTGGAGCAGGGCACGCTGGAAGAAATGGCGGGTGTGCAGGAAGTAATCAAGGTTTCGAAGCCTTACAAGCTGGTTAGCCGCGATGTTAAGGAAGACAACACGGTGATTCGTTTTGCCGGGACTGCGGCCACGATCGGCGGCACCGGGCTGGCAATTGTTGCGGGACCGTGCGCGATCGAGAGCCGGGAGCAGGCGTTTGCCGTGGCGGAGCGAGTGCATCGAGCCGGAGCGCAATTCTTTCGCGGCGGAGCTTACAAGCCGCGGACTTCCCCTTATTCCTTTCAGGGGCTAGGCGAAGAAGGCTTACGGATCATGGCAGAAATCCGGCAGCAGTATGGGATGAAGATTATTACGGAAGCTATTGATAATGAATCGCTTGATCTGGTCGAAGAATATGCAGACGTGATCCAGATCGGGGCGCGGAACATGCAGAATTTTTCTCTGCTGAAGCGGGCTGGGCGGGCGAAAAAGCCGGTCCTGCTGAAGCGTGGCATGTCCGCGACGCTGGAAGAATTTCTGATGGCCGCGGAATATATTTTGAGCGAGGGCAATTACAACGTAGCGCTGTGCGAGCGCGGGGTGCGCACATTTGCCGACCACACTCGCAACACGCTCGACCTGAGCCTGGTGCCCGCAGTGCAGCGGCTTAGCCATCTGCCGATTTTTGTCGATCCCAGCCACGGGACGGGCAAGCGGAATAAAGTTACTCCGCTGTCGCGGGCTGCCGTAGCGGTGGGAGCCGATGGATTGATGGTGGAAGTCCATCACAAACCGGATGAGGCGTTGTCGGATGGTCCACAGTCGCTGTTTCCCGATCAGTTTGATGAGCTGATGGTGCAGGTGCGCCAGATTGCAAGCGTGGTGGGTAGGACTGTGCCGGGGATTGGGGTGAGGGAAACGGTGGCGGTGAGCAGGTAGTTTGGGCCCTGGTTCAAAATCGCAGGAGGAAGTATGAGGGCCATCAAAATCGTCTTGTCTCTTCTCATTTTCGCGGGCGCTCTTGTGCTGACTTGGGGTGATTCCTCAGCCAAGGCCCAGAGCGGCGCCACGGGATCAAACGCACTACCAGACTCCTCGGGCCAGACTCCCTCTCCGAGCACCGGCGACCCTGCGCCTCCGAATTTGCCCCCTGTGCTGTCGGGCACTCCAGCGCCACATTTTTTCACGGGTACTATCGCGAAAATAGACGATAAAAATGCGCCTGATCCGGCCCTGCTCTGCTCCACATCACCGAGGGCCGAGACGCGGGTTCAAATGGAGGCTGTTGGCGAGGCACAAGGCTTCGACGCGGGAACCTATCTTGAAAACCGCGTTTTGCCGATGGTTCGCGCCAATTGGTATCGGCTGATCAGCAAGTCGGCGGGAAAGAAAGCAGGCAATGCCACGGTAGAATTTGAAGTTCGAAAGGACGGCACGGTTGAGGCGACAAATCTCACGGATGCATCCAGTGATTCTTCTCTGAGCCAAATGGCTCTGACCGCAATCGAGAAATCAAGTCCGTTCGCTGCTTTGCCCGCGGATTTCAGCGGGCAGTACGTTAGTCTGCGCGGCCAGTTCTCGTACCGGCCGGATCCCACCGGCCGGGGCACACCCGACACGGCTGGCAGCGCGGTGTCTGGCAGCACCAGCCAACCGTGGGTATTCCGCCGATTCTGCAACCCCACTGAGGCTGCAAATGCCGGATCGAGCTGCCTTGCTCCCCCTCGCGTAACCAACCAAACCGACCCTGAGTTCACTCCGGAAGCCCGGCGGGCCAAGTACCAAGGCACTGAAGTACTTTCGGTCGTGGTCGGAACCGACGGGAGCGTGCAATCTGCCTGCGTGCTCCAACCTTTAGGCTATGGCTTGGATGCGATGGGGGTCGAGGCCGTCCGTAAATGGAAATTCGAAGCAGCAACGCTACATGGGAAACCACAGGCGAGCCAAATCGCGGTCGAAATTGACTTTCATTTGTACAAGGACAAAGACAAAAATGTTGCGGCCCCTGATAAGCCCTGACGCAAGATAGGGTGCGGGCCATCGGTCTTCCACGTTGTGCAAAGAACTGTAAAGCTTGTGGCCTTTTTCATAGAGCTGCGCCAAGCTAGGCTTTTCTGGCTGCGGGTGCCTGAAGGAGCGTTCTTCTTGGAGATTTGTCGCATGTTTCGCAAAATGGGTCTCATTTTCGGGATAAGGACGGTCCTGTTGGGAGCGGTGCTGTTAGCGTATCCCTGCACTGTGCTCGCCCAGCACGGAGGCGGATCTGTGGGGCGCGGGGGTGAGTCGGGGGGCGGCCTTAGTGGGCCTAACGGCATTGCGAGCGGAGTTTCCACGAAAGACGAATTGAAGGATTTTCACGCAGTGCTGGCGGTGCAAGCGACCAGCCAGCAGGTCATTCAATTCGCTGCGATTGTGAAGATTTCGGAAGCGGCTAGCGCCGAATTGCGAAGCTTCCAGGAACAGTTCGGAAAAGAGAACGGCGGCGCCGGGCTCGCCGGTCGCGGCGCGACTCTCGATCAAGCGCTCGAAAAAGCGCTGGCGGAAAATAAGAAGTTTGTAGACGGACTTTCGGAGCGACAGAAATCCGGACTGAAGGAAGTTGTCAAGAGGCTCGCCAAGGCCGAATCCGATTTGGAGCAGCAGACCAAGCTGCTCGATCAAGTGGACGCGGATTCGAAGGCGGTAGGTCAACAGATCGCAGGGGCGGCTGAGAATCTAGATCGCGCTCTCAAGAGTTTCCGAAGCCAACAGGCTGATCTGGGACAGGAAATGAGCATCGGGGCGGCCAACAGCGGCCAGGATTTCGCGTTCCACCTTGCGCCGGTGAAGAGCTCGATCAACTTCAAGAATCAGCCTGTCGTTATCACGACTTCGAGAGTGATTTCCGAGGGCGTGGCGGAAGGGGGGCAGAACATATTCAAACTCGAGCTGACCGCGGATTTGTCAGACCTGCAGGACAATATAACCGCTGTGCTGGGTGCTCAACTGAACAAAGCAGAGACCTGCGGAGAGCGGATTGGAATTCGCAACGCAACGCTCAGCCCGCAAGACCCTGCGACGCTAGTTATGGTGCAGTTGCACTATGAACGCTGGGCGTGCTTTGGCCGCGACACGCTCAACGAAATGGCGGAAGGCAACGGCGCGATCGAGGTGAAGCTGACGCCGGCGGTGGGGGAAAACGGGACGTTGCGACTGGTGCCGGAGGTTGTGCGAATTGATGCTGAGGGATTGATCGGCGACTTGCTGCGCTCAGGTGCGCTGGGGGACGCCGTGCGCGACGCCGTCGCTCAGTCGGTCCTCTCTAGCGTGCGCCAGGGAGGCGATTTCAAGGTGATCCTTCCTGCCGCCGCGCAGGGTTATGCCACGCTCGGCCATGCGCAGTTCGAGGGGACCGGCGCCGGCCGAGTTATTGCCGTGTTGGATGGAGAGATCCGCGTTTCCGACGACAAAGCAACGGCTTTGACGAGCGAATTGCGGGGACGGTCTTCGTCTCCGGAGAACAAGCAGAGCACCACGCAAGAAGCCGTGCCCCGCTAACTGCCAGTTCGACTCCTAAGCAATTGAAACCGTCTTGATATTCATGAATTCGCGGATGCCGTTGGCGGCCAGTTCGCGGCCGTGTCCGGACTGCTTCACGCCGCCGAACGGAATGCGCGGGTCGGAGGCGACCATTTTGTTGATGAAGACCATGCCGGACTCGAGTTCGTTGATGAAGCGTTCACGTTCGCGTTCGTCGGTGGTCCAGGCGCTGGCGCCGAGGCCGAAGCGGCTGTCGTTGGCGAGGCGGATGGCTTCGTCAATATCTTTGACCCGGAACAGCGACGCAACCGGGCCGAAAAATTCCTCGCGGTACGCTGGCGAGTCTTTCGGAATGTCGGTCAAAACCGTCGGGGCGTAGTAGTTGCCGGGCTGCTTCAGGGGATGGCCTCCGGTCAGGAGTTTGGCGCCGGCCTGGACGGTTTTCTGGACGTCTGCATCGAGAGAGGTAACGGCGTCAGCTGTGGCGAGCGGACCTAGTTCAGTTTTATCGTCAAAGGGATCGCCCACGCGGAGATTCTTCATGCGATCCACGAACTTGCGCTCGAACTCGGCGGCGATGGGCGCGGCGACGATGAAACGCTTGGCGGCGATGCAGGACTGTCCGTTGTTGATGACGCGAGCCTCAACCGCGGTGGCAACGGCTGCGTCGAGATTGGCGCTGGGCATGACGATGAAAGGGTCGCTGCCGCCGAGCTCTAGCACGACTTTCTTGATGCGCTTCGCGGCCGCGACTCCAACCTGTATGCCTGCCTGCTCGCTTCCGGTGAGGGTGGCGGCGACTACGCGTGGGTCGTTGAGGATTGCGTCTACCTGCTGCGAACCGATCAGCAGAGTTTGAAACGCGCCTTCGGGAAATCCGGCCTCGAGAAAAATCCTTTCAATCGCTAGCGCGCACTGGGGAACGTTCGAGGCGTGCTTCAGCAGTCCGACGTTGCCGGCCATTAGAGCGGGAGCGGCGAAGCGGAAGACCTGCCAGAAAGGGAAATTCCAGGGCATCACGGCGAGAATCGGGCCGATGGGACGGTAGCGGATGAAGCTCTTCTTGGCGCCGGTTTCGATGATTTCATCGGTCAGAAATTTCTCGGCGTTCTCGGAGTAGTAGCGGCAACCTCCGGCGCACTTCACGGCTTCGGCTACGGCGGCTTTGTAGGGCTTGCCCATTTCGAGCGTCATAAGGTGAGCGAACTTGTCTTTGTCGCGTTCGAGGATGTCGGCAGCCTTGCGCATGGGGCGGGCGCGC
The DNA here is from genome assembly GCA_049584615.1 of Candidatus Sulfotelmatobacter sp. Lineage (GTDB taxonomy): Bacteria > Acidobacteriota > Terriglobia > Terriglobales > Acidobacteriaceae > Sulfotelmatobacter. Next base: position 11,256 of record JBAUYE010000513.1, on the reverse strand, counting down.
TCGGCGAAGGGAGTTTTTTGTTCGGTGTGGAAAGCGGAGACAGCCAGCTCGAGCTTTTGTTCGATCTGCGCAGCGGAAAGAGGCTCAAAGGTTTTGATTACTTCGCCGGTGGCGGGATTGGTTGTGGCAATGGGCATGATGAATGGTTCCTTGGGGAATCGGAGTCCCTGGACGCGCTCCTTAGTTTACAATTAACCGTTCCAAGTACTCATCTTTTCAGCACTGATTCGGAGGAATCTATGAAGCTTACCCCTGGCAAACTGGCGGGTCTCAAGAGGGTTTCGAATGAACGCGGTGTGATTGCGGCGGCTGCTATGGATCAGCGCGGATCGCTGCAGAAGTCGCTGGGCAAGGAAAAAGGTGGCGAAGTCAGCGATGCGATGATGGAGGAGTTCAAAACTCTGGTCACGGAAGTTTTGACTCCGCATGCCAGCGCTATTCTACTGGACCCGGAATGGGGACTGCCGGCTTCGAAACGGCGGGCCAAGAATGCCGGGCTGCTGCTGGCTTATGAGAAGACGGGATACGACAAGACCGGGCCTGGACGACTGGGAGATTTGCTCGATCACTGGTCGGCACGCCGACTGAAAGAAGCTGGAGCGGATTGCGTGAAGATCCTGCTTTACTACACGCCATTCGACCCCAAGGAAGTGAATGACAAAAAGCATGCCTGGGTGGAGCGCATTGGCGACGAGTGCCGCGCGAATGACATTCCTTATTTTCTGGAGTTTGTTGGATATGACGAGGGCGCGGATGAGAAAGGGTTGGATTACGCGAAAAAGAAGCCGCAGATCGTCACTGAGAGCATGCGGGAGTTCAGCAAGGACCGCTATGGGGTAGATGTGCTGAAGGTCGAGGTGCCCGTGAATATGAAGTTCGTCGAGGGCGTGAAGTGCTTTGCCGGGCAGAAAGCATATACCAAGAAAGAAGCCATTGACCTGTTCCATCAGGCTGCGAACGTGGCTACCAAGCCGTTCATTTATCTTTCCGCGGGCGTGAGTAATGCCGAGTTCAGCGAGACGCTGGAGTTGGCCGTGGAATCTGGCGTGAAGTTCAACGGCGTGTTGTGCGGGCGCGCGACCTGGAAAGACGGGATTCCGATTTATGCGAAGCAAGGTGCGGCGGCTTTCCGTTCGTGGCTGGAGACCGAAGGGGTGAAGAACATCAATAATGTGAACAGCAAGCTGAAGGCTGCGACTTCGTGGTATTCGATTTATGGAGTGGAGCCGGCGCTGGTCGGGGCTTAGGGTTATCGAGTTTGAAGGCGCGGGCAAATCCGCCCGCGCTTTTTCTTTGGGGCTGGAGTCGATGTGGCGGCAGACGTGGCGAGCTACATCCACTAATTAGTTTTGGGATTTAGTGAGGGGTTTATGGAGTCGAAGACCTTGACCGCACTTATTACGGGAGCATCCGGCGGGATTGGATATGAACTGGCCAAATTGTTTGCGCGCGATCACTACAACCTTGTGCTGGTCGCCCGCAGCGCGGAAAAGCTGAACCAGGTTGCGGCTGAACTGCAGAGCCAGTTCGGCGTTGCCGTGAAAACCGTGGGGCTAGATCTGGCTGCGCCACCGGCTCCTAAATTCCTGTTCGATCAGTTGCAGCGGGAGGGAGTCGCGATCGACGTTCTCGTCAACAACGCCGGATTCGGCTGTTTTGGCGAGTTTGCCGAGATGCCTGAGGATGAAATTCTTGGGCAGATTCATCTGAACGTTGCGGCGCTTACTCATCTGACGCGGTTGTTCCTGCCTTCGATGTTAGTGAGGCACAGCGGGAAGATCATGAATGTGGCCTCTACCGCGGCTTTTCAGCCGGGGCCGCTGATGGCGGTTTACTACGCCACCAAGGCGTATGTGCTTTCGTTTTCGGAGGCGCTGGCGAATGAAGTAGCGGGGTCGGGAGTGGTGGTCAGCTGTTTTTGTCCGGGCGCCACCGATACTGGATTTGCCAAGAGGGCCGGAACCGAGAATTCGCGGCTGTTCAGGAAACTGCGGCCGATGAATGCGGAAGTGGTGGCGCGGGATGGGTATCGCGGGTTGATGTCCGGACGAACACTTGTCATCTCCGGGGTGCAGAATTGGCTGGTGGCGGAGTCGGTGAGATTTGCGCCGCGGAAAATGGTAACAGCGATTTCCCGGTGGGTGGCGGAGAAAGTGGAGTAGAGCACCGTGCGAGTCCGTGGCGAAGTAGCTTCTAGATTTCCGCCAGCCCTGATTCCAGATCGTCGAGAATGTCGGCGATATCTTCGATGCCTACCGAAATGCGCACCATGCCGTCGGTAATGCCGATCGCTTTGCGTCCCTTTGCGCCTAACCCCGCGTGCGTCATCGTGGCCGGATGCGAGATCAAGGTCTCGACTCCGCCCAGCGATTCTCCCAGGGAGCACACGCGCAGTTTCTTCAGCATTTTATTGGCGTTCTTCAGGGATCCAGTCTCAAACGTGATCATGGAACCGAAGCCGCTCATCTGCCTCTTTGCCAGCGAATGCTGCGGATGATCGGGCAGGCCCGGATAAAACACGTTGCTCACCTTCTTGTGTCTGGCGAGAAACTCCGCGACCACGCGGCCATTGCGATCGTGAATTTCCATGCGCGCGGCCAGCGTCTTCACGCCGCGCAGCACCAGCCAGCATTCGAACGGAGAAAGGATTGCCCCTGCGGCCTTCTGCAGGAAGGCCAACTGCTCGGCTTGCTCACGCGTGCTGCATACCACCACGCCGCCCAGTCCGTCGCTGTGCCCGTTAAGAAATTTTGTGGTTGAGTGCAGGACCATGTCGGCGCCAAATGCTAGCGGCTGCTGAAAGTAGGGTGACATGAAGGTGTTGTCGACGACCAACTCGACTTTCCGGCGGCGGCAAATCTTGCTGATGGCAGCTAGATCACTCAATCGCATCAACGGGTTCGTGGGCGTCTCCACGTACACCATCCGCGTGTTTTTACGGATGGCGCGCTCTACGTTTTCCGCGTCGGAAGTATCCACATAGGAAAACTCCAGCCCGAAGCCGGTCAGCACCTGATTAAACAGGCGCGGCGTGCCGCCATACAAATCGTTGCCGCAGACCATGTGGTCGCCGGACTTCAGCAGGCTGGCGACTGCGTTAATCGCCGCCATGCCGCTGGCAAACACAGGCGCAGCCACGCCGCCTTCGAGCGATGCCAGGTTTTGCTCAAGCCGCGTCCGGGTGGGGTTTGAGACTCGCGAATATTCGTAGCCTTTGTTCTCGCCGATGCCCTGCTGCACGTAGGTGGAGGTGGGATAAATCGGGACCGTCACCGAGCCGGTCAGGGGATCAGGCTCTTGTCCATCGTGAATGGCGCGAGTGGCAAATCCGGCTTGTCGGTTCTTTTTCATGCACACCCTCTACAGCCGATTTAGATGCCGCCCTCGAAAATCTTTTTCGACAAGTAACGCTCTGCGGAATCCGGAACAATCGTGGCCACGCGTTTCCCCGCGCCCAGACGCCGGGCTACTTCCAGCGCGGCGAATACCACCGCTCCTCCGCTCGAACCGGCCAGAACGCCTTCCTCTGCCGCCAACCGCTTCACGGTCGCAAAGGCATCGTCGTCCGTCACTGCAATCACTTCATCGCATACGGCTGGGTCAAACGTTTCCGGGATGAAGTTATTCCCGATCCCTTCCACTTTGTGCGGACCGGGTGCTCCGCCCCCAAGCACGGAACCTTGGGTTGTCACAGCAACCGCCAGCGCTCCCGGCACGTGCTCTTTCAGATAGCGCGCCACGCCGGTAAAAGTTCCGCAGGTGCCGCAGCCTAAGACCACGGCGTCCACTTTTCCGCTCATCTGCTCGAATAGTTCCACGGCGGTGGTTTCGTAGTGATAATCGGGATTTGCCATGTTCTCAAACTGCCCCGCCATGAACGCATGGCGATCGCTGGCGACCAGTTCTTTGGCACGCCGGATTGCGCCCTGCATGCCCTCTTCGTCCGGAGTGCGATCCACCTCGGCTCCCAAGGCCAGCATGATGGTCACTTTCTCCTGAGAAAAGTTTTCCGGCACAAACAGCTTCACCTTGTAGCCGCGATTCACTCCGATCAGCGCTAACCCAATTCCGGTGTTTCCGGCCGTGGCTTCGACGATGGTCCCGCCGGGCGCGAGCTTACCCTCCTGCTCTGCCCTGCGGATGATCCCGATGGCGGCGCGGTCCTTCACGCTGCCTCCGGGATTCAGGTATTCGAGTTTGGCGAACAGGTCGGCCGAACCTGCAGCGCCCAGCCGCTTCAAGCGAAGCATGGGCGTTCCACCGACCAGATCCGTAATGTTGTCAGCGACTCCCAGATGAGAGGCTTCGGAGTTTTTCAGGTGCACGCTACAGGGTAAGGGCAGAGTCCGGAATCGTCAATGGAACGAGCCATCTCGTTCTGGTTCAAACCGTTACTGTCGTCATCCTAATCTTACATTTCTTGTCTTCTTCTCATGGTGCTTGCACTCAGGCTTTCCTTCAACCTGCCGATGCATCCAGAGTAGGCGCAAACTTCCCCGGGAGACCTATGTATCGACGAAGGCTCGGACTGGCTTTTCTCTCTGTGTGCTTTTGCGCAGGCCGAATTGCCTTGCAGGCACAGGAATTCAAGCTGCTTGACCGCACGGTTCAGGTGCATGGCTTCGCGTCGCAGGGATTCGTCTACACCGACGACAACAATTGGCTCACTATGAACACGAGCCAGGGCAGCGCTGCCTGGACCGATTTCGGACTTAATATGTCCTCAGAGGTCACCGATAGGCTACGGATCGGCGCGCAAGGTTACGACCGCAACCTCGGCCAACTTGGACAGTACCATCCGTCGCTGGACTGGGCCTTTGCGGATTACCGATTCAAGAGCTGGTTCGGGCTTCGCGGGGGAAAAGTAAAGACTACGCTCGGTTTGTATAACGACACTCAGGACTTGGATTTCCTGCGCCCCTTTGCGCTGCTTCCCCAAAGCGTCTATCCCGTCGACCTGAGAGACGCCACCATTGCTCACCTCGGAGGCGACATCTACGGCAACATTTCGCTCAAGCATCGTTTCGGCGATCTTTCCTATACGGCTTACGCAGGGCATCGCAGCGACAGTATCTATAGCGGCTATCCTTTTTACTTGAGTAGCTTCGGCGGCCATATTACGAGTTTTGGCGGCCTCCAGTACGGCGCGGATCTTCGCTGGAACACGCCGCTAAAAGGTCTTTTATTTGGAGCATCGCGTGTGAATGAGCACATCGCCAGCAAGGGCACAGTGATAAACCCGTTTAACCCCGGGGCTGGGTTGGTGCCATACTCCGAAGCCTCGAAAGCCGACTGGACTAATCAGTTCTATGGCGAGTGCACCGCGGGCAGATTGCGGATCGACTCGGAATATCGCCGTTACTGGCGCAACCAGGAACTCTTCGGTGGCACTTCCGAAAGCTTCGCCGACGTGCGCGGTTGGTACGTGTCCGGAGCCTACCGGATCAGCAAACGCCTTCAAATCGGATCCTACTACTCTCGCTACACGATTACGAACGTCGTAAGCGGCGCCCTCGCCCCCTTTTATCCTCCTACGACTGACACTGGCCTGCCCGCTGATCACGACTACGACAAAGTCGTCACGGGAAGGGTTGATCTAAATAAATTCTGGAACGTGAAGGTCGAAGGTCATTTCATGAACGGCTATGGCAGCGGCCCCTACCCGAACGGATTCTATACGCAAGTGAATCCGCAGGGCTTTAAGCCCAACACCAATGCTTTGGTCGTTAAGACCGGGATCAATTTCTAGGACCAGATAGGCATGGGAGAACAGGAATGAAGTGCCCAAGAATACTCCGCGCTGGTGCCGGATTGATGATCCTTGCAGCACTGAATGCCAGGGCCGTCGACGTCAAGCTGATTGCAAATTCCAGCGTTAAAGCAGATAGGATTTCCCCGGAGGAGATTAAAAAAGTGTTTCTGCAGCAGAAGAACTCACTCGCCGACGGTAGCCATGTCGAACCCGTGCTGGAGAAGGATGGACCATCCCACGAAGCCTTCTTGAAAATGTACATGGGCAGGACCGACGACGATTTGCAGACATACTATCGCGCGTTGGTATTTACCGGCAGAGGCTCGATGCCGAAAGCGTTGGATTCTGATGCCGAAATGGTGGCCTACGTGGCCAGAACGAGAGGTGCGATCGGGTATGTGAGTGCAGAAACCAGCTCAGAGGGTGTGAAGACTCTAGCCGTCGCCTACGGTGGGGAAACCGCCCAAAGAACGTTAATCACGCGGGTTGCGCCGGAATACCCCGAGACCCTCAGGCGCCTCAACATCGGCGGGACCGTGCGCTTACGTCTAACTATCTCAGCCAAAGGGAACGTCGAATATGTCCAATTGCTGGGAGGCAATCCGATTTTGGGTGAGTCTGCCATATCGGCCGTGAAGCGGTGGGTCTATGCTCCCAGCCACTCGCGTACCGTTGCCGACGTTAGCATCCCTTTCGATACGGGCCACTGAAAACTCCCTAATCAGGCTCAGCTGAAACCGGGCGCTGGTTTGGCGAGGCCAGATGGCTTAATTACTTGGTCACCGAGGTCGGCTGCAGCCCTGCGTAGTAGCCGCTCTTGGTTCGTACCACAAGCTTTTTGTGTCCTTTGGCCTTGGCCTCGACACGGATCTCCCGGAAACCGCCGGTGGCTCGGGGATTGGTGGGTTTATAGCCGATGGTGTATTGATTGCGAATGTCGTGCGCGACCTGCCGGCTGATCTCATCTACCTCGTCTAGAGTGGCGGGAAAAAAGGCGAGCCCACCGGTTCGTTGCGCGATGATCTCCAGGGCTTTCCGGGCCCGCTTGGGATGCTCTTCATCGCCGAGCAGCCCGATTGCATATACTGATGGGCCGTTTTCCTCCTGCAAATGCTTCACCGTCTGTTCCAGGCTGTCCCGGCTGGCATTGTCCTCGCCATCCGTCACCAGGAACAAGACTTTCCTCTCCAGCCTGGCATACTTGAAGTTGGCCGCTGAGGCTTCCAAGGCGTCGTAAAGCGCCGTTCCGCCCTTGGCATCAATCTTCTCCAATGCTTCTTTGAGTTTCAGCAGGTCGTTGGTGAAGTCCTGGTCGAGATAATATTCGTCGTTAAAGTTGACCACGAACACTTCATCCTGCGGATTGCTCGCCCGCACCAGGTTCAGCGCAGCCTGGTTCACCTTGGACCGCTTCTCACGCATCGAACCGGAATTGTCGATCACAATTCCCATTGAAACGGGAATGTCTTCATGCCGGAACGAAATGATCGTCTGCGGTTTCCCGTCCTCGAATACTGAGAAGTCGTTGCGGTCGAGGTTGGTCACAATATGCTGCTTATCGTCCACCACGGTAGCGTGCAGCAGGACTTCGTCGACATCCTTGCGGATGACAAAGGTTCCGTTTTCGGCGGAGGGTTGCTGCTGGTTTGAAGTTGCAGGGGGCGACGCAGGCGTGGCTGCGGGCGACTGAGGCTGACTAGGTTGGGATTGCGTCGATGCGGGCTGAGCAGGCTGAGATTGGAGGTGGGAAGGGTTCAACACCGGCTGCCCGGCAAAAGTTTGCGTGAGCACCGAGACTGCGATTACGGCCCAGATCGCGTGGCTTAGAACACGAAAAAAGCTCCTGGCCCGGTTATTCCTGGGGCCCGTAATATCCGGTCCTGGCATACACTCGGAGTGGCGGCAATCCTTTCGGGGGCAATAACTTCACCCTAATCTTACGCCATTTGCCGTCCCGCACCACTATTTTGGGACGATAGCCCAGCACATACTGATTGCGCAGTTCGACTCCGATCTTGGTGGCCACATCGGCCAGATCGTTAGGATTCTCGACGGTAAAGGCGCGTCCACCGGTCAGTTCCGTGATTTCGCCCAGCAGTGCCGGACCCAGGCGCTCCTCCTCGGTGGGAAAATACCGGTCGTAAATGCCGATGGCATAAATCATTACATCCGCCTCTTTTACCAAAGCTTTGATCTCACCCTCGGTGTAGCGGCTGTGATTGTCGCCTCCATCAGAGATGATCAGAAGCGCCTTCTTGGGGTACTTGGCCTCCCTCATTTTTGTGATGCCCATGTAGATGGCATCGAGCAGGGCCGTCCGCCTGCGCGGCACCGTGAATACGAGTTTGCCCTGGATGTCATCCACCGAACTGGTGAAATCGTTGACCACTTCGGGCTCGTCAGAGAACGTGATCATGAAGAATTCATCTTGCGGGTTGGCGGTCTTGAAGAATTCCATCACCGCGTCTTTGGCCCGGTCCATCTTGCTGCTCATGCTTCCGCTGGAATCGAAGATCACCCCCAGTGAGACGGGAGCGTCCTCACTTGAGAAAGACTTGATCTCCTCTTTCGAGCCGCCTTCGTACAGCTCGAAGTTCTCTTTCTCAAGCCCCGTCACCAGGCGGTTCATAGGATCGGTGATCGTGACCGGGACCAGCACCAAATCTACGTCCACCTTCAGAGGACGCACGCGAGTATTTAGGGAGGGGGAGACGAGGCTCTGAGTGGCGACCTCTTGGGTCTGACTTTTTTCCACCTCGCGGGGCTGGATGTGGACGTCGTTAACCTCCGCCTGCCCGAAAGTCGGGACCGGCGAGGCGAAGACTCCGGCGAACGCGAGAACTGACATCAAGAGGCGAGGCAGGGTCGCGATTCTGTGCAGCCGGGCGAAAGCTGGGTTCCAGGGTCGAACCGAGCGGGAGTTCCGAGCTAAGGTCGGAACAAAACTCCGAACCGAATTCCGACCTAGGGCCTTGGGGCGAAAGAGCCGGCGCCCATCCAGGAGGGCCATAAGCACCTCGTTTGGCCGCGATAGTATCACAGCTTGACTCACGGGGCTCCGGTTTTTTTGTCAAATGTGTGTGACAATTCCGAATCTGCGGCCTATTTCGGGCAACTGGTCCCGATCCGGTGAACTCCGAAACCGAAGGCCAATTGCCACCTTGTTACAATCATTAGTTTCCATGGCCGACGTTCATCCCTTTCGCGCTTTTCGCTACGATCCTCGGCAAGCATCCCCTGCCCGGGTTGTCACTCAACCTTATGACAAGATCACTCCCGAGCTGCAGGATCGTTATTATGAGGCCAGCCCGCATAACCTCGTGCGCATCATTCTTGGGCGGTCGGAAGAAAATGACAATGCAGTGAACAATGTATATTCCCGGGCGGCGGGGTATTTTCGCGACTGGCGCCGGGAGGGCGTTCTCCGCCAGGATTCGGATCCTTCGATCTATATTTATTCGCAGCGCTTCACCCTGCCCGGTTCTTTGCCCGGTTCAACCAATGAACTGGAACGCCGGGGGTTCATCGGTCTGGGACGCATCGAGGACTACTCCGCTGGCGTCGTTTTCCGGCATGAGCAAACTCTGGCCAAGCCCAAGGCCGACCGCCTCGACCTGCTTCGCGCCACCAGGGCTCATTTCGGGCAGATCTTCATGCTCTACGAGGATTCGGGTCAGGTCGAATCATTGCTCGCCACCAATGCCGATCCGGACATTTCCGTGACGGATGAATATGGCGTCATTCACCGCGTGTGGCAAGTCTCTGATCCGGCCCCGGTCAGCGCAATCCGGGACGCGATGCGTGATAAGAAACTGATCATCGCCGATGGCCACCATCGCTACGAAACCGCCCTCGCCTACCGCAACGAACGCCGTGCCGCCGAAGCTTCCGCCCCGGCACGGGATTCCGGCGCCGCGCCTTACGAGTTCGTCATGATGACCTTCGTCAGCATGAACAGCGCCGGCTTGCTGATTCTGCCGACGCATCGCCTGGTGCATGGCCTTGCGTCCTTCTCGGAAGAGAAATTCCGCAGCTCGGCGCGCGCCTTTTTTGATATCGACGAGGTCGATGCCACGGTCGATGCTCCTCGCGCCACCGCGATCCTCCGGGAGTCGGGGCGAACGGGAACATCCATTCTCGCTGTCACGGCCAACCGGGCATTCCTGTTGCATCATCCCAACCCCAACACGCCAGAGGTGTTCGCTGGCTTCTCCGTGCGCCAGCAGGCCCTTGATGTGGTGCAATTGCATAAGTGTCTGCTGGAGAGAGTATTGAACCTGTCGGAAGAATCCATCCGCAACCAGGAGAATATTTCTTACATCCGCGATGCTGGTGAAGCTTTATCGCGAGTACGCGGCGGGGGAGACACTCGCGCCGATATCGCTTTTCTGATGAATCCCTGCCGCATGGTGCAGGTCCGGAACATTGCCTTTGCAGGCGAGGTTATGCCGCAGAAATCTACAGACTTCTACCCTAAGCTCCTAAGCGGACTGACAATCTATGCGCTCGACTAGAACAGGGAGTTTCGGGCATACGACCAGCGGGCAGTCGATTCGCGGATGGCGAAGAGGTGGAGCTGCAGTCTGCATCCTCTTATTTTTTGCTGGCCTGCTGGCTTCGAGTGCGGCTCCGGAGAAGCATCTCGCTGTCTACTCCACTGCTGCCAACTATTCTTTGCCCATCGTGCAACGGCAAGGCCATGAGTATATCGGTCTGCTGGAACTGCTGGATCCCTTGGGAACAGTGAGTGCGAAACTCGACCCGCCGCGCTGGCGCATCCACTACAACAACATCCTCGGCGAATTCACCGTTGGCCACAGCCATGCTCGCGTCCAGGGACGCGACGCCGACCTCGGCGGAAAATTCCTCATGGAAAACGGACGCGGCCTGGTCCCGCTGGCTTCTCTAGGCGCGCTCCTGCCACGCTTTCTGGGCGGTCCCGCAACTCTGCACCAGGAGTCCGGACGTCTTTTCATTGGCAACATCGCGACTCACTTCACGGCCTCGGTGCCTCCAGAAGACCCTTCGCATCTGGTGTTTCGTTTCACTGCGCCGGTGAATCCGTCCGTTGCCACCGAGCCGGGAAAACTGCGCATGACATTCAGCCACGAACCACTTACCGCGCCAGCCTCCCCCATACTTACTTTCGGCAGCAAAACCATTCCCGAGGCCACCTATTCAGAGGGCAACGGCGCCGCCCAGATCACGGTAAGCACCACGATCCCTCTTATCGCCAGCTTCAGCCACGATGGCAAGACCATCACACTCGCTCCTGTAAAATCTGAAAGCGCTGCCGCTACAACCGGAGCGCCCGTCACCCGAGCCGGTGCGCCCTTGGCGGACGCACCCGGACAAACGCCGACCTCCAGTACGGCCGCGGCTCCGCAAAACAGCGCAGCCGCGCAGCTGCCGGCGCCTAAACCGTCGAGCGCGGTCGCGCGCCGTTACTTCGCGGTTGTGGACGCCAGCCATGGCGGAAATGACCGCGGCGAAGCCCTCAGTTC
>JBAUYE010000512.1:0-4321 GCA_049584615.1 Candidatus Sulfotelmatobacter sp. | reverse complement strand
CGAGCCTCGTCAAGATCCAGGATTTTGCAATCCCGCCTGGTCAAATTGGCGAGACATCGTTTGTGGATAACTTCCGGTTAGCTGACCAGGACTAAGCCGCTGGCGCGGCGGACGCTACCGCGTGGATCGACCCAGAGAGTTCAGGAACTGCTGACGTAGTGTGGGTCATAGGGAAAGGAGATTCCTGTGACCCGTTTACGCAAGATGATGCTGGAGGAACTCCAGCGTCGCAACTACTCTGCCATCACCACGCGCAACTACCTGCGGGTGGTAAGCGATTTTGCGAAGCATTTCGGCAAGTCTCCCGACAAGCTCGGCCCCAACGAACTTCGAACCTATCAAGCCTATCTGCTGACGGAGTGCAAGCTAACGCCCGGCACGGTGGTCAACCGGGTAGCGGCGCTGCGCTTCTTTTTCGTCAAGACACTCAAGCGCCATCAGTTTCGCGAGTTCTTGCCCTACCCTCGGGACCGGCGCCGACTGCCGACGGTGCTCAGCCTAGAGGAGGTTGCGCGATTGATCGATGCGGCGGGAACACTCTTTCGACGAACGCTGCTGATGACGCTCTACGCCACCGGCATGCGACGTAGCGAACTGGCTCGTCTCAAAGTCAGCGATATCGATAGCCAACGGATGATCATCCGCGTGGTGGAAGGCAAGGGCGGCAAGGATCGTGATTTGCCTCTGAGTCCAACCCTACTGGAAACCCTGCGCGAGTACTGGCGCTGGCGCAAACCCAGACTCTATCTGTTCCCCACTCGCACCCGTCAGCACAGACTCGATCAGCCCATTTCGGACAAAACCGTCTGGATTGCATGCAGCGAGGCTGCGCGCCGCGCCGGTATCCGCAAGCGCGTCACCCCGCACACGCTGCGCCACAGTTGGGCGACTCACTTGTTGGAGGCGGGCACCGACCTGCGCACCATCCAGGTTCTGCTCGGGCACGGCGACCTAGAAACTACCGCTCAGTACCTGCACCTGTCGCAGCGGCACCTGCAAGTGGTGAGCAATCCGCTGGATGGCCTCGCGCTCTCCAGCACCGAGAACATCAGCCGCAGCTTCAAACGGAAAAACGAAAAATGACTCGGCCCACCCTCGAGGTGGCCGACATTCTGCGTGCGCAAGGCGATCGCTTCCTGGAGCGCTATCGATCGAGCTTTGACTTTCAGCAACTCAAAGCTTTTCGTGCCATTTTGCGCTGTCGCACCGCTGCGCTGGGCGGTCATCGCGATGCCTGCCCGAGCTGCGGTCATCAGGCCATCTCGTACAACTCGTGCAGAAACCGGCACTGCCCCAAGTGTCAGACGCAAGCGCGCCAGCGCTGGCTGGCGGCCCGCGAACGCGAACTCCTGACCACCAGTTACTTCCATGTCGTGTTCACCGTGCCCCACGAACTCAACGTGCTGGCTTTAGAGAACCCGCGTTTGTTCTACGACCTGCTGTTCACTGCCAGCGCGCAAACCTTGCTCGAAATCGCCATCGATCGCAAACACCTGGGTGCCGAGATCGGCGTGATCAGCACTCTTCACACCTGGGGACAGAACCTGCTCCTGCATCCCCACATTCACTGCGCCATTCCCGCGGGCGGACTCTCGCCAGATCACCGTCAATGGGTCCGCCCACGCTATCCTTTCTTCTTACCCGTGAAGGTTCTCAGCCGCGTCTTTCGCGGTAAGTTCCTCGCTGGTCTCAAACGTCTCCACCGCCGCCACCAACTCTGCTGCGCTGGCCCCGCCGCCGCTCTCGCCGATCCGTTGCAGTTCGCAAAACTCATCCGCCGCCTGCACCGACATGACTGGGTTGTCTATGCCAAGCAAGCCTTCGGTGGCCCCATGCAGGTGCTGCGCTATCTCGGCCGCTACACCCATCGCGTGGCCATCTCCAATCATCGCTTGTTGGACTTCGACCAGGAGCGCGTCACCTTTCGCTGGAAGGATTACGCCCACGGCGGTAAGCAAGGCAAGATGACGCTGGGCACCACAGAGTTCTTACGACGCTTCTTTCTGCACGTGCTCCCCAGAGGCTTCGTGCGCATCCGTCACTTCGGATTCCTCGCCAATCGCTTTCGCGCCTCCCGCTTGGCACTATCCCGACAACTGCTGTCCAGTATCTCCTCCACGCTGGTCGAGGCTGGAACCTGCAAAGCTCCGGCGGAGAATTCTTCTGTCTGGCATTGCCCACGCTGCGGCGCGGCGATGATCGTGGTTCAGAGATTTACCGCTGCGGAATTATCCCCATGCGCTTACTTCGATTCTTCGTAGCGTGTCCACCACTGGCGGCCCAGGGATGTGCTCCCGCACGCCGGCGCACTCGTGTGCCCGCCGCCTCGCCACCGTCTCTCCGGCCACTCTCCGCATACGCTCTGGCTCATCTTCAAAATCATTCCGACAATCCTAGCGGCGTTCCCACCACGCTTCGCTGCTCTCCCCAAGCCCCGTTCAGATCCACGCTGCCGTTCAAATCCCATAGCGCACCGCGTCCGCCGCAAACGCCAGCGGCTTCCTCCTAGTCTCCTTATCGAAAACGCCTCGGTTCCGAGACCCCGCGCCACCCCAACAGTCTGCCCCGAGGCGTTTCCGATCAAGGCTAGCGACAATTCGGACACACCAATACATGCCGACCTAAAACGATTCTTACCGTGCCATCAAAGCGGCAAGGCGCTGGGGAAGCGAGTCTGGAAGTCGAGCAATCCAACCCATTCCGGTGTAATGGTGATACGCACCATCTCTTGAATCATTGAGCCTAGTTGCTCGACCCATGCCTTACCTTGTTGGCTTCCAAAATAGCGCTCGGCAGCCCTGGCATATTCCGGAACGATTCCGGACACGGTTTGTAGCTGCGCCGTACCTCGTACCAAGAGCACCTTGTGTGGGAAATTATTATCATCAATCGTCAGCGCCACTTTCGGGTTCCTGCTGAGCGCCTTCAGCTTTGGCGCCTTGGGCGGACTGGCCAGAACGAACTCCCGTTCATTCCAATGGAACCAGATGGGTACAACTCTGGGCGTACCGTCGGTCCAGACATACGCCAGCCGGGCGGGAATTGTCGATTTCAGCAGCGTCAACGAAGCTGGATGTCGCAAGAGATCAAGATCGCCCTGTTTCACGGGCATCAGTTACCCCCTGTGAGCGCTAGAGAGCTGTCGCATACGAGGCGTTCGGGTTTCTAATCCGAACTCTCCTTGTTGAACTTCACGAACGGGAAGGATTGTACACCCGTGGGAAAGACTGCATCTCATTGCGACGGAGCCGCTGATAGCAAAATGTTCGCGACCTCGCTAGGAAGCTCGACATGGCAGTCGTGGCCAGTCTTCAGTTCGGCGACCTCCCAACCGGAGGCGCGAGCTTTTTCGGCAAACGGTTCAAAGAACGGCCGCGCCGGATATCCTTCCGCAACGCCGGCAACGAAGATGGCCGAAATGCTAGCCTTTCGATTAGCCGGTAGATGAAGCGGCTCCTCAAAACAACGGAGGCTGAAATCACACAGCCTCGCTCGCACAAAATCGCGCGCCTCGCCTGCCTTCAGTCCCCAGAGATCAAGTTGGCCCTCGCCGCCCGGTAACCGCCAACCATCTCCCTGCTCTCGGGCAACTTTGCGGAAATGGGCGCCAATCTCCGTAGGAAGCAAGTCCAACACGCTTTGTCCATTTTCCGGAATGAAACCATCCAGGAAGATCAATCTCTGTACTTGAGTTGGATTTGCCTCTACCACAGCGCTGATGATCATGCCTGCGTAGCTGTGACCTACAAGGATTACTTGGTCCGGGAACCGCGACAACTCGAGCAAAACATCCTCAACATGTTGCTGTAGCGTAATGTCGGCTGAAAGGTGGTCTTGGTCTGTACCAAGCCCTCGGAGGACCGGTCTTAGCACCCTATGCCCTTGCTTTTCCAGCAAGGGCGTCAGCAGGTCCCACGTACCGGTCGATTGCCATGCGCCGTGGACAAGGACGAACGTCGACATGATGGCGAGTTTACCATTTGAGATTGTCTTGCGCCCTGCGTGGTAGTGGGCTACTCCCTTCCCGAACCGCGAGACTACGACGAATCCCAAGACACGCCGATACTTTTCAAAAGGCCGATTTCAAAGTAGCCCACTACCCCTGCGTGGCCTGACGCTGCGCTAGGTCGCGAGCGTCGAGCGTCTCTTGATTGCCCGTTGAATGACGGGCAAACCGGAAGTAACTGTTGTTAACAGGCGTTAGCACTCACCATCGCACCGAGATCGAAACTGCCGCAGGATAAAATTCCCTTGACTTCGATCGTCCATGCTGCAACAATTTTCTATACGCATTAGATCTTTGACAATCGAATAGCGCAGA
>JBAUYE010000511.1:0-2594 GCA_049584615.1 Candidatus Sulfotelmatobacter sp. | reverse complement strand
GAACCATCCGCGCGATTCGATTCTTGAAGGCGCAGGGACTGAAGGTCGCTCTCGCCAACGTTCTCATGGCGGGCAATTTCTCCGACCAGCCCGGCGTGATCGCGCTCTCCAGGGAACTGGGAGTCACCTACACGCTCGACCCCACCATCACGCCGAAAATGGACGGAGACAGATCCATCCTTGCGCTGCGAATTCCTGGATCAGATCTCAAGCAGGTTTTCCATAACCAGGAACTCGTGGGCAACGTGGAAGAATTCTGCGCGCCTCCACCCGCCCCTGGCGAAGATGTGATGGATGGTTTTCCGTGCAGCGCAGGCCACACCGCCTGCTACATTTCTCCCTACGGCGATGTGTTTCCCTGCGTGCAATTTCCTCTGCCCAGCGGCAATGTGCGCCGGCAGAAGTTCCTCGACATCTGGCAGCGTTCACCACAATTGGAGGAGGTTCGCTCGATCCACGCCCGGGATCTTCCAACCTGTTCGACATGCTCCCATGTGGGAACGTGCACGCGCTGCCCGGGCCTGGCTTACATGGAGGGCAACATGCGCGGGCCCTCCACTGCGGATTGCGAGAAGTCGTTCCAGAGAACCGGCATCCCCTCGGCCAACATGCTGAGACAGACGGGAGCAGCTTACGGGGGCCCACTGATTCAGATCCAGGCCCTGGCAAACGCATCCCTCGACTCCGCTGTTCCGAGATGAATGGGTTAGTCAAAGGCGCTGATTGGGTGGGTGAGAATACTTGAATGATCGGATGCCTCAATAAGGAGACCGGAGGCGCATTAACTGTGGATAGGTTTGGAACTCCACGAAACAAGGATGTGGGCTTTTTTATCGGATGCGCGGTCCTGCTGCTGGCGGCCAGCTTTACCGCACCAGCATTCGGGCAGGGCTTCGCCAGGCCGGATGGTTCGATTCCCGTGCCGATCGATTGGAGCTCAAGCCACGTCATCTTCACCGGCGGCTACACGCCGGACCAGGCGGTGAAGACGTGGAACGAGCCGCGAGCTTATGCCCAGTGGCTTCTGCACGGGAATGCGCCGGCCGATTCAGGCCTGATACGCTGGCGGCCAATACCATGGCCAATACCGAGGCCAATATCGCGGAGGCATTCAAGGGGGCGCATGAAAAAGGACTGGGCCATTTCGCTCGGTGCCGCCGGCGTCGCTCAAGGCATGTGGCCCGCTAAGTACTCGTTCAACGTGAACGCGCCGCCGAGTTGCACCGCCGATTTCGTGGTATTCCCCGTCAACGCATCGACCGGAAACACTCGCTCTCAGGTTGTCGGCACTTTCAGCACCACCGCTGTGGCCGGCACGGGCACTGTAAAGTTCACGGTAACCCCAACCGGTGGAACCGCGGTTTCCCTCAGCCTGACCGCCAGCACCGGCACCAATACCGGAACAGACTTTGAGGTGTCCACTGCCGCAGGCACTGCGGGTGCGGCCAGCGACGCAACCAATCTGGCCGCCGCGATCAATCGTAATCTCAGTGGCACTGCCCTTGACCGCATCGTGGCCATTGCCTCCACGGCCAACTACGCCGTCACCGTGTACACGCTCACGCCCGGAACACGGGTGGCGCTGACCGTACCCACCACCGTAACCGGTTTAACCTGGGGCGGCGTTACTGCCGGCACGAACGGGGCCCAAGCCAACATCGTCGCCTTCAATCACCTCTATAGCGGGTCCGGTGCATCGCAGTGTGGTCTCACGAATCCTGAATTCATCTTCTCTTATGCTTCTGGCGTCGGACCGGTTGCCACCTCGCCCGGCCTCTCCGTCGGTGGCACAGAAGTTGCCTACGTGGAGAATGATCCGAACATCGGAGCAATTCTGCATGTGCTGACATTCGGCAGCGGCAACACGGAGTACGGAACCAGTGCCAGTTGCACCGGCAACAACAACGGCGGCGCCACGCTGCCGACCTGCGCCACCAGCCCGGTGATCCCCGGAAGCACTTCGGGAAGCACCGCAACGGACTTCATGCTTCCATTGGGTTTGGTTGCGGCCAATGCAGCCACCGGAGTGGCAGGAGCCGTGGATAGTTTCTCATCCCCGTTCACCGACTATGCCAACGATACGACGTACGTCGGCGATAACAACGGCTACCTGTATGCGATCACCCCGACGTTCAACGGAACGCCAGCGTATGCGGGGAATTTTCCGGTGCATGTAAACGCCACCACCCCGCCGTCAGCCAGTCCGACTGCGGTGACGGCAACCACCACGGTAGTGACGGTCACCGTGGCCAACTCGCTTAGCATCGGAGAGTTGGTCACCATCGCAGGCGTTGCCGCCAACGGCGCCAACTGCAGCACGGCTGACGCCGCTGCCATTAATGGAGTACAAATCCCTGTTACGGCGAGCATAACCCAGTTAACTTTCGACGCCGCGATACCCGCCGCGACTACGGGCGCTGGGTGCATCGTCACCGGCGCGACTGTTACCCAGGGATCAAACTTCCTTTCATCCCCGGTGGTCGACGTAGGTAACACCGGCGATATTTTTGTCGGCGATAGCAGCTCGAACTTCTACGAAATCACCTCGGCTGGAGTCACGGAAGCGACGCTGGCGCTCGGCGTTAGCGGGGCTA
>JBAUYE010000510.1:0-2748 GCA_049584615.1 Candidatus Sulfotelmatobacter sp. | reverse complement strand
GCGCATGAATCGATGCTTGCTGGGACGCCATAAGTAGAAGAGCCTGAGAATTCTATGCGTGCTGTCGTGCAGCGGGTAAGCCGCGCCCAGGTTTCCGTGAACGGTGAGATCACGGGCACGATTGGTCTGGGACTATTGGTCTTGCTGGGCGTCGGCCGGGATGACACGGAGGCCGATGCCACCTACCTGGCTGGAAAAATCGCAGGCTTGCGAGTGTTCGAAGACGCCGAAGGGAAAATGAACCGCAGCGTGCAAGATGTTGGGGGAAGCGTGCTTGCAGTTTCACAGTTCACGCTCTACGGAGACGTAAGGCGCGGCAAGCGCCCGTCATTCGATAACGCGGCGCCACCGGAAAAAGCGCGGCAGCTTTACGAGTTCTTCGTGGGACAGATTCGCGCCGCCGGGTTAAGCTGCGAGACCGGGCGCTTTCAGGAAATGATGAAGGTGGAACTGGCGAACGAAGGGCCGGTAACTATTCTGCTGGATTCGGCGAAGACATTTTAGCGATATCCAAATGCACGAGAACAAGGGGGAGAGCGAGAGGTTGTGAGCAGAGCATCCTTGCCATATGAGAAAGATCTTCTTCAACTCCCGTGGCTTCCGTGCCGGCTGGCGCCTGCTTATTTTTGTCGGCATTTTCGTGGGACTCGGGTTCCTTTCGGACTGGATCATTACAAAAATCTTCCACCCCAAGGAGCGCTCTTTTCTCGATCCCGTAGGAACCATCTTCGGCGAGCTGGAGAGTCTCATCCAAGTGCTGATCGCGACCTGGATTATGGCCCGAATCGAGCGCCGGCGCTTTCTCGATTACGGCATTCCATTGCGCAACGCCCTCGGAAGCACCTTCTGGGTGGGGATTGCCTGGGGCACAGCTTCCACTTCTCTGCTGGTTGGCTTGATTGCAGCCTTCGGCGGCTATCGCATCCTAGGGTTCGCCCTTCATGGTGGCGCGCTCTGGTATTTCGCAGGCGTCTGGATCATTGCCAATCTGCTCATCGGATTTGCCGAGGAGCTCCAGTTCCGCGCCTATCTCCTCGCCACCCTCGCCGACGGTATCGGGTTCTGGGCAGCCGCTATTCTGCTTTCCATTGGCTTTGGGGCGCTGCACTACTTCCTGAAGCCGCACGAACGCTGGGAGGACTTTGCTTCCACCGGCCTGCTCGGGCTGTTCACGTGCTTCACGCTGCGCCGCACTGGCTCGCTGGCGTTCGCCATTGGTTTCCACACTGCCTTCGATCTGGCGAACCTTTTCGTGTGGTCGGGACAAAACGCCGGCGAGTATGCTGTCGGCTATCTTCTTGAGACCCGCTGGCAAGGACCGCAATGCTGACCGGCGGCCTACTCGGTCCCGAAGCGAGCTGGATGATATTTGTAGTGCTCGCGCTGATGTTCGGGATCTTTGATCGCTGTTATCGGCAGAAGAAGTTTCCAGTCTGAGTCCGCCTCTGGCGGCGGTCACTTTCCTCAACGTACAATCAACCGCGGGGTGATTAAATGCGCAAAGGCAATGCGATTGCGATCCTGATAATGATGTTTGCAATTACAGCATGGGCCGGGCCGAAGATCGAGGGCACAACCACGCTGAAGGATTTCCAACCCTTCGGAACTGTCGACAAGAAGACCCACAAGCACCAGCAGTACGACCTCTCTTTCGCCGCCATGGGTAAGCTCTACACTTGCCGATCGGTCGAGAAAGAATCCTTGAAGGCCACCGATTTTGTCGTCGGCAGCGACGTCACGTACCAGATCAACGGCGACAAGGGTAAAGTGAAAAACGGCAGCGGCAAAGAAGTGGAATGCACCGTCATGCGGGTTGCCGAAGTGCCGGCCGCGGCTCCGCCGGCCTCTCAGCAATGAACGTCGCTCCTAGAGGTTCGTCATCGCGCGTCGAGGATCGCGTCGGTTACGCGGGCCGCATCGACTGCGGCTCTTACATCGTGCGTCCGTAAGATGTGCGCGCCTTTCAGGATCAAAGCCGTGTGCGCAGCGAGATTCCCGTAGAGGCGGTCGGCGACGAGGACGTCTTCACCACCTCGTGCGAGTGTGCGGCCGAGGAACGATTTTCTCGAGGTTCCCGCTACCAGGGGAAACCCCAGGGACTGGAAGTCCTGAAAGCGCGCCAGCAGCGGATAGTTCTGCTCGAAGCTTTTTCCGAAGCCAAAGCCGGGATCAAGCGCAATCCTTTCGCGGCGCACGCCGGCCAGCACGGCCGCTTCTGCCCATTCTCTGAGTTCGCGCTTGACCAGCAGAAAGATATCGCCGGGCGGCGGCAAGGTACGCCACTCGTCGGGACGTCCGCGCGTGTGCATCAGAACGACGGCGCATTTTATTTCAGCAATGGTGCTGGCCATCTGCGCATCCCAGCGCAGCCCGCTGATATCGTTGACGATCTCGGCTCCGGCCGCGGCCGCGGCTCGCGCAACACTGGCTTTGTATGTGTCAACGGAGATTACCGCATCGGGACGCTGTTTCTTCAGCGCGGCGACCACCGGCAACACGCGCTTCAACTCTTCTTCCGCGTTCACGGTGACTTTGGCGCCGGGGCGGGTCGATTCCCCACCGATATCAATGATGTCGGCGCCTTCCTCGAGCAACTGTATGGCGTGCGCCGTTGCCTTTTCGGGATCAAGATAAAGGCCCCCGTCAGAAAAAGAATCAGGGGTCACGTTGACGATGCCCATGATCAACGTGCGTTTGCCCAGTTCCAGCGTGCGCGTCCTGAGGCTCCATTGAAAGACAGCTCTCATG
>JBAUYE010000509.1:0-8166 GCA_049584615.1 Candidatus Sulfotelmatobacter sp. | reverse complement strand
ACATCGCGGGCGACATCCATGCGCCCGGCGGCGTTAATCCGTGGCGCGATGCGGAATGCAACTTCGGTGGAAGTGGGCGGGCGTTTGGTAGAAATCTGCGCTACTTCGAGCAGGGCCTTGAGACCGGGATTCACCGCGCGGCGCAGGGCATCGAGGCCAAGACTGGCGAACACGCGATTCTCGCCGGTGAGCGGAACGGAATCGGCGATGGTGGCAATCGCCACCACCTTCATGAATGATCGCAGCATGCGAAGCTGATCTTTTTCCTCGAGACGCCGCTGCATCAATCCTTGCGCGACTTTGAAGGCTACTCCGGCTCCGCAAAGCTGTTTGCAGGGATATTGGCACCCCGGCTGATTGGGATTGACTACTGCTAACGCGCGGGGAACGCCATCGGGTCCGGGCAAGTGATGGTCGGTGACGATGAGGTCAACGCCGAGCCGCTGCGCGGTTTCCGCAGGGGCGAAGGCGCGGATGCCCATGTCGACGCTGATGATGAGGCGAATGCCGGCGACTGCGGCGCGCTCGATCACATCGTCGCGGAGATCGTAGCCTTCGTGGATGCGGTGGGGCACGTGAAAATCGGCGGCGCCTCCGCAGAGTTCGATTGCCGTCTTCAGGATGATGACCGCCATGGTGCCGTCGACGTCGTAGTCGCCGTAGATGAGGATGGGCTCTTTGCGTTCGATCGCGGCGTCGATGCGGTCGACGGCGGTGCGCAGGCCGAGCATTGCTTCGGGGGCGTGCAGGTGATCGAGACACGGAAAGAGGAAGCGAGCTGCGGAGTCGAGATCTGTGATGCCGCGGCGGATGAGGAGCCGGGCGAGCGTGTGAAGCGAACTGGCTTGCTTGTAATGATCCCGCGCTTGATTCGGAATCGGGAGATCAGATAGATCGCGGAGGGTCGTCGCCAGGCTCTGCACGCGAACCGGGTCTTCGGCAGCCAGTTCCCAGCGCACTTTCGTCTTAACCTTCGTCGTCCTGGTCCGGTTCGTCAATGGGGATGCCGCCGAAATCTTCGGAGACTTCGAGCAGGCGCTGGTAGCGGTCGTACCAATCGGTGCTGACTTCGCACAGAAACATCGATCCCTGATAGGCCCAGCCTAATTGCAGGAATCCTACCTTGCCGAGGTGGGCGCGGAGCCAGCGCGCGTCTTCCACGTCGTCGCCGTCAGAGAACTCGGAGTGGGTGAGGCGTTGTACCAGTTCGTCGAGTTCCTCGCGCTCGAGCTTCCAGGAATGCATGGTCAGGAATGGAGTGCCGGCGCTTTTGGCGAGCTCGACGAAATCCTTCCAGCCATCGGGATTCGTGCCCATCTCCCACATGACGCACTGCACTTCTTCGTAATCCACGTAACCGTGGAAGCGGCTCATGCCGTGGCCTTCGATGAAGGCGATCATGTCATCTTTGATGATGGTTAAATCTTCTGGCGTGGGCGACATAGCGGAGCTCGAATCAACATTGTATGCCGTTTGGGCACGAAGCTGCCAGCGCGCGGGTTCTTTCGGGCCAGTCCGTGATTGACGAACTTCATCTTGCGTTGGGCAACAGGCCTTTTTCGACCAGCATCGGAGGCCTTCGGTGACGAGTGACCTGTTCGTAGGCGTAAGCCCAGCCGAGCAAGTCGCCGTCTTTCCAGGGGCGGGCTGAGATCTCCAGTCCGAAGGGGAGACCGCTGGGATAGAATCCGCCGGGAACGACTACCGCGGGAACACCGATCATGTTGACCCATCCCGTGTCGCTGTGTGGACCTTCGCTGATCTTTCCATCCTGTGGCATGGTCTCATCGGGCGGAGGCATTTGGGTCGCGGGATAGACAAAACCATCGAGGTGCAGGCGGTCGAGCGTTTCGTAGTACAGTTCGAGCGCCTTCCGCCTGGGCGTAAGGACGTTGGCTTCGGCTTGCGGGTCGGTTTCGAAGATGGCCTGGGTCACGGGCGAGCGATCTTTTCGGGTGTTCTCATCGACGCCTCCGATGACGGTGGAGGGCAAGGGAGAGCCGACGGCTCTCTGGTATTCGTCGGCCGAGTGGTATTGCGCCGGACCGTACTCGGCCAGGAATTTTTCTGTTCCTTCGCGGACGTAAGGGAACGTGCCGACGCGAGCTATGATTCCTGCGAAGCTGTCGGGGAGGATGGAATCGTCGAAGACTACGGTTGCGCCGGCGGCTCGCAGGCCTTCGAGCGACTTCATGAAAGCCTCGCGGGTTTCTGGACGCAGCGGGAGGCGGGCTGCTTCCGTGTCGGCTGCAACTTCAGCCGGCGATTCGGAGGCGGGAATACCCTGAAACGGGATGCCGGCTCCGGCGAGGATGAAGGTGGGCACGCCGAAGCGTTTTCCCTTGAGCGCGTCTGGTTTCAAGTACTGCGTGTAGGGGCCGGGCTGGGCTTCTGCGGAGGAGCCGATGGTGCGGGGATCTAAAGGGTCTTCTCCGGCCATTACGCCGAGCGCGATGGCGGCGTCGGTGACGTCGCGGGCGATTGGACCGGTGTTGTCGAGCAGCCAGTCGAGCGGCGCGATGCCGGCTATGCTTACCAGGCCGCGCGTGGGGAAGACACCTACGACCGAACTGGTGGCAGAGGGCATGCGGATCGAGTTGCCGGTATCGGTTCCGTTGCCCAGCACCGCGTAGTTCGAAGTGACCGCTGTGACTGTGCCTCCGGAGGAGCCGCCGGGGCTGAAGCGCACGTCGTAGGCATTGCCGGTGCGTCCGTAGGCCGTGCTGCGATTGGTGTCGCTGGCGGCGAAATCCGGCATATTGGTTTGCCCGAGGATGACGGCTCCGGCCGCGCGCAGCTTGGCGATGATGGTCGCATCCTTGGGTGCGACCAGCTCATGGCCGGGGATGAGGTAGCCTTTCCATCCATCTGTAGTGATTAGACCTTTTATGCTGGTGTTCGCTTTCGTGACAATCGGAACGCCCCACAGCGGGCCGCGTACAAAACTGCTGCCACCCGCTTCTGCTTCCGCGTCTTCGCGAGCAGCTGTGGCGAGAGCTCCGGGCAGGTCTAGGTTTTGCACGGCGCGGTAGATCCCGTTGTACTTCTCGATGCGCGCCACATACCAGTGAACGACTTCGGTCACGGTGTATTTGTGGCTGCGGTAGAGTTGTTCCAACTTTGGAATGGTGATTTCGAGCAGGTCTCGATCCATCGCCTGCTGGGAAGCGTGTTTCGCGGTTGAGGACGTTTGTGTCTGCGCGCGTAAGAAGCCGGTTTCGAAAACAGCTAGGACGACCAGGAGATGGCAAAGACAAAGACTGGCTCGTATCTTCATGAGATCCTCTGCGCGGAATGATTGCGCGGAACGATAAAGAATACTTGAGTTGAGCCGGGATGGGGTGGAGGAAATGCTGGGCTGGCCTCTTTGTCTCCGCACCATTTAGAATCCTCTGTCCCACTTGCAGCAGAATCTATAGGAGGCGCATCCGCCTTGATTCCGCGTTATACCCGTCCGGAGATAGGCCGCATCTGGAGCGACGAAAATCGCTTTCGCACGTGGCTGGCCGTGGAGGTCGCCGCGACCGAGACTTTGGCCGAGGCTGGCATGGTGCCGAAAGAGGCGGCTCGGGCGATTCGCGAGCGCTCCGATTTCAGCGTGGCGCGCATTCACGAAATCGAAGCCGAGGTGCGCCACGATGTGATTGCCTTCACTACGGCTGTGGCCGAGATCGTGGGGCCACATGCGCGCTGGTTTCATTATGGCCTCACGTCCAACGACGTGGTCGATACCGCGCAGGCGCTGCTGATCAAACAGGCTTCGGCGCTGATTGCGCAGGATCTGGAGCGGCTCGCGGATGTGCTGGAGCGCCGCGCGTGGGAATTCAAAGACACGCCCATGGTGGGGCGGACGCACGGAATTCATGCCGAGCCCATCACGTTCGGCTTCAAGATTGCCAACTGGTATTCGGAGACGCAGCGCAACATTGCTCGCTTCGCGGCTGCGGCAGAGGACTTGCGGGTGGGAAAATTTTCCGGCGCGGTAGGAATCTTCGCCCACCTGACGCCGGAGATCGAAGAGAAGATTTGCGCGCGGTTGGGTCTGAAGGCGGCGGCGGTTTCATCGCAAGTGATCCAGCGCGACCGGCACGCACAGTATATGGCGACGCTGGCGGTGATCGCATCGACCCTGGATAAGATCGCTACTGAGATTCGGCATCTGCAGCGGACCGAGGTACGCGAGGCTGAGGAGTTCTTCAGTGAAAAGCAGAAGGGGTCGTCGGCCATGCCGCACAAGCGGAATCCGGTAACCAGCGAGCAGATCAGCGGGCTGGCGCGCGTGGTGCGCGGCAATGCGCAGGCAGGGTTTGAAAACGTTGCCTTGTGGCATGAGCGCGATATTTCGCATTCATCGGCAGAGAGAGTGATTCTACCGGATTCGACCACGCTGGTTGATTATCTCTTGAACAAGACTGCCAACTTGATTGAGATGATGTTCGTGTATCCCGAGCGCATGCGCGCCAATCTGGAGAGCACGCATGGGCTGATTTTTAGCGGGCAATTGTTGCTTGACCTGGTGGAGCATGGAGTTTCTCGCGAGGACGCTTACCGGTTGGTGCAATCGCATGCCATGCGGGCGTGGAAGGAGGGTCTCGACTTCCACCAGCTTGTGCTCGTTGACAAGGAGATCACGGAGAGAGTTCCACGCAAGCAAGTCGAGCATGCTTTTGATTTGCAGCGCCAGCTGAAGAACATAGACAAGATCTTTGCCCGGGTGTTCGGCGCCGGCCGGGCGGCGGGAAGCGCTGGCCCATCGAATGCTGCCAGGCCTGCCAAGCGCTCCCGCACGACAAAAAAGCGGCGCTGATTTCTGCCGCAGCTGATCTCTTTCGCAACTGACTTCCTCCGCAACTTTCTGGGACCCGCCGGGTTCAACTTATTACAAATTAACCATACGGTTAAATCGTAAAGAATTGTCAATTGGGTCGGAGGTGACCTTATGATTGCAAGAAGCTTGCTGAAGGTGGCGGGATCTTTGTTGGCCGCGGGATTGTTGAGCGCTACGCTTGTCGCCCAGACCGCAGCCGCGGCTCGCTACGATAGTCAAATTCAAACCATCGTCACGGAAAAACTGGCAAAGAAGAATCAGTTCAGTGACGTGAAATCCAGCGTGCAGGACGGCATTGTTACGCTGACGGGCACGGTCGATCTTTATCAGCGCAAACTGGACGCAGCCAAGCTCGCTCGAAAAACTGCGAGCGTGCAGGGCGTGGACAATCTGATCACGGTGGCGGGGGCGAACGTTCCCGATGAGCAACTGGAGCGGAAACTGGCTCAGAAGCTGAACTACGTGCGCGAAGGCTATGACAGCACTTTCGACTACTTCGCGCTCGGCGTGAAGGATGGCGTTGTCACGGTGGAGGGCCAGGATCTGACCGGTCTGGGCCGGGACGAAGCTCTCGCCGACATTTATTCGATGCCCGGGGTGAAGGACGTGATCTCGAACATTTCGCTCGAGTCGGTATCGCCGTTTGACGAGGGACTGCGCTTGCGCACGGCCCGGGCTATTTACCGCGACTCGGTGCTGAGCAAATATGCGATGGACCCGGCGCGGCCGATTCGTATTATCGTGGTGAACGGCCACGTGACGATCTACGGCTCGGTTGATAGCACCATGGATAGAAACGTCGCTGGCCTGCGAGCGAATCAGATTTCTGGCGCCTTCAGCGTGGAGAACAAGCTAGTGGTCGAGTCGGGACAGTCCGGGATGTAATGCGGTTTGGGGGCGGGCAGAGGGGGCGCGGTGCAGGCCGCGCCCTTCTGCTTACAAGCGGTTGATCTTACAGTCGGTTGATCAGGGACGCGACGTAGCCTGCGCCGAATCCGTTATCAATATTCACCACGCTCACGTTCGAGGCGCAGGAATTCAGCATCCCGAGCAGCGCGGTCAGCCCCTTGAACGATGCGCCGTAGCCGACGCTCGTGGGAACGGCGATGACCGGAACGCCAACCAGGCCTCCTACGACGCTCGGCAGGGCGCCTTCCATGCCGGCGCAGACAATCACTACGCGGGCTTTGGTCAGGGCTTCGCGATTGGCAAGCAGGCGGTGGATTCCGGCGACGCCGACGTCGTAGAAGCGTTCGACCTGGTTGCCCATGAGTTCGGCCGTCACGACGGCTTCTTCGGCTATCGGGATGTCGCTGGTTCCCGCGGAAACCACGGCGATCGTTCCTTTGCCGCGGGTGTTGGGATCGCGCTCGAGTATGATCGCTCGCGCCAGTTCGCGATATTCTGCTGCGCGCACTTTCTTCTTGACTGCGGCGAACTGTTTTTTATCGGCGTGGGTGGCCAGGACGTTGCCGCCATGCTTGGCCAACCGTGCGAAAATCTCGGCCACCTGCGACGGAGTCTTCCTTTCACCGAAAATCACTTCGGGCATGCCGGCGCGGAGGCTGCGATGATGATCGACCTTGGCGAATCCCAGATCTTCGAACGGCAAATGGCGCAGGCGGTTGACTGCCTCGTCGGGCGTGAGCTTGCCGTGCCGGACTTGCTCGAAGAGTTTGCGGATGGATTCGGCGTTCAAGGCGGATTCTAGATTAACATTGGGCAAGGCCGTAGCGCCGGCGTCCGGCCGGCTCCCTAGAACTGCTCTGAAATCGCCGACGGGCGTTCCTCACCTCGACGCGGCGGGCGGGACGCCCGCCTGACAGCCGCCGAGACGGCGGCGCTACCGTGCGTTGCGGATTTTGGCAATCGCGGCGGTGCAGACTTTGTGGGCCAGGCCCGGCTCGTCTAGATGCGTGAGGAAGAGGCGGCGGAGGCCGTGCTGTTTCACCTTACCTGCGAGGTAGACGGCGTAGATCTGGCTTCCGAGGCGGTATCCCCAATCCTGCGCGATCGATTCGAATTTATCCGCATCGGAGTGGATCGCCGACTGCGCGGCTTTTTCGAGTGCCGCTCGCGACAACGCGGGCGCGTCTTCGGGTTCAGGTGCTGGCCTTGAGGGATACAGAACGCGCGAACCGAAGTAGGCAACTGCATGCTCGATCACCCGGGTGTAGAAGGCGTCGGTGGGCAGGACTGCGCTCGCATTTTCCTGAACGCTACCGCCGTTTGCGTCGTGCCCATTCAGGCGCTGGGGCAGACCCCGGCAGGCGTGGTGCAGAAAACGCGCCGCATCTTCGGCGGCGTGCATCATCTGAAATTCGCGAATGTGGAACGCATTCACCTCGGGGAAATAAGCGCTGCCTCGCTCTTCAACGCTGGCCAGCATGGTTTTCAGCTGCTGCTCCGTGATGCCTTTGCGGGAGAGCAGGCGGCGCAGCATCGCGTCTGAGGAGTTGCCGTGAACCTCAGGCAGCAGGTCGATCAGAAACTTTGGTTGCGTGCCGTTGTGCGGGGAATAACGGTTGATCTCGAGAAAACTGGCCAGGCTGTCGATCAGGTTGTAGATGGTTGGCGCGAAGTCGGGGCCGCTATCGGCGCGGCTCCACTGATCGAGAAACAGGCGATAGCTTTCATACTTCTCGAGCGGGGTGGCGTTGAAGACGCACAGGACATTGTCCGTGACGCGGACGGCGTCGACTTTGTCGACGCGCTCGCCCGCGGCGCGCCAGTAAAGCGCGTCTACATTCTGCAACACGGTGAGGATTCTGGCTCCGGGGAGTTCCTTGTGGACTACGCGCGGGAGATGTCCCGGAGCGAGGTGCGATTCTCCGAACAGCACGAAGACCACGGCATTGGGATGGCGCTCGCGGATCTCGGCGATCTTGGCCGCCGCGTGACGGTCGCGGGCACCGATCTTGCGCAGGTTTTCACGGGGCATGCAATCGAGACCGTAGATGCCTTCGCCATGGTCACGGGCCGCTACCAGCAGTTCGTGAAACGGAGCCCAGTCGTATCCCCAATCGAGATCGAAGCGGATGCGCTGGCGCAGTTCGCTTTCGTCGATTTCGCGGCGCCACCATTCATCGAGGATGTGCTGATCGCGGGCGAAGATGGTTTCGACTCCGAGCACGACTGGGCGATCTCCGGCCAAAGCGCGCTGCTCGAGGAGAGATGCGGCATAGCGCTGGGCGCCGGGCAGGGCGTGGTAGTCGCCGATCAGTACGACGTCGGCGGCGTGCAGAGCGGTTTGAAGCTGTTGCGAGTCGAGGAGCGAATCGTAGTTGCGGAAGGCCCGGCTAAACTCGCGAAGATATTTGCGATGGCCGTGCGAATCC
>JBAUYE010000508.1:0-3573 GCA_049584615.1 Candidatus Sulfotelmatobacter sp. | reverse complement strand
CTGTTCCATCCTGCGGTGCCGCGGCCGTTTATTCTGTGGATTAATGGGGCGGCTTTCGGCGGGTGGATTGCTTTATTCATTTTTCAATCCACGCTGGTGCGGGTGCACAAAGTCAGTTGGCATCGCTTCATTGGATGGTTTGGCGCTGGGCTGGCTGCGGTGATGGTTCCGCTGGGCGTTACCACGTCGATCGTGATGGCGCGGTTTAATATTGTGCGACTGCATCAGGACGCGAGGGACGCGCATGCCTTTCTGAGCATCCCGTTCTATGACATGATCGCCTTTGGCGTACTGATTGGGCTTGCCATCTATTGGCGGAAGAAGCCGGAGCTGCATCGGCGGCTGATCTTCATTGCAACCTGCGGGCTTATGGACGCGCCCACTGCCCGCTTTGACTATGTGTTCGACCATAATCTCTTCTTCCCTTGCCTGGATCTGCTGATTGTTCTCGGGGTGGTGCGCGATCTGCTGGTGGAGCGGCGGGTGTACAAGGTGTATCGCTATGCGCTGCCGGTGTTGATCGTGGGGCAGAGCCTTGCGGTCTACATGTGGCGCGGCGACCCTTCGTGGTGGCAGGGGATCACGCACGCGATTCTGGGGTGACGGCGGCTGCGCGAAGGCGTCATCCGACTCCCCTAAAGCAGATTCCTCCTGCCTCGCTTCGCTCGCGCGTCGGAATGACAAAGGTTATTGAGGCTGCGCTTCCAGGAGGAGATGTTGGTCGAAGTGGGCTAGGATGGTGGCTTTCGGGCCGTGGACTTTGCCCAGGTCTTTGCCGGTTTCGTAATCTACTACGTGGTAGTCCCGGGTCTCGAGGCCGCGCAATTCTACTGGACCCGTCCAATGTTTTGCGTAGAAGGCGTAGTACATTTCTTTTCCTTTGCGGATGGCGTGGGCTTCCGGTAAGTCGAAACCTATGTCGTAGAGGTCGCCTAGATATTCTCCGCGGGAGAGCATTTTGTCTTTGTAGATGGTTACCCACTTGGCCATGACTTTTTCGCGCTCGGGAGTCAGGTCGGACTTGCTGCGCTTTTTTACCTCGTTGGGGAGGACGAAAATTGTGCCTACCACTCCTCCTACACCTACGGTTGAGGCGAAATCATTGCCGCCGTCGCTTAACTCCACATGGTCGCCGAAGTAGGGGATGTTGTCGCCCATGAGGGCTTTCAGGGTTTTGCCTTTGGAGCGAACCTGGAAGGAACTTTCGGGGTCGGAGGCTACCGACATGTTGAAGTGCGGCATGGTGAAGAAGGAGTAGGCGGTGCCGCAGGGGCAGAACTCTACTAGCGCGTCGGGCTTTACGCTGCGGGCGGTTTCGTAGAGTTCGCGGAAGAAATCTGGGAGGGCCTGGACGGAATCTTCCGGGCTTTTGTGATGATGCGCCGGATTGAAACATTCGGGGACGGCGTTCATGTGCTGGCCGTCTAGTTTGAGACCGTCGAATCCCCAGTCGCCCAGAATTTTTCTTACTAACGCTTTGTGGTATTCGACTACGTCTTTGTCGGCGGGGCAGAGATAGTCGGAGTCCCACCAGGAAATTTTGCGGCGGGAGCCGTCGCGATTCAGCAGGACGTAGTCGGGATGATCTTTTAATAGCTTTGAGTCGGGGACGGCGCTTAGCGGAGACCACCAGAGTTGGGCGTGGAATCCTTCTTGATGGATACGGTCGACCAGGGCTTTCATGTCGGCGTCGCCGTTGGGAAATTTTTTGGGATCCAGTTGCCAGTCGCCGTAGTTGTTTTGCCAGCCGTCGTCGAGCGTTACCCAGGAGAAGCCTAGCTTCTTCGCTGTCGGGAGAGTGTCGTAGACCTGCTTTAGCTGGACATTACGGCCGTATCCCCAGGCGCACCAGATGGGGCCGAACGCGCTGTCGGGCGCGGTTGCCATTTGGAATCCCTGGCGGATCATCAGGCGGCGGTATTCGGATAGGGTGCGGAAGTAGTCGCCTCGGTGGACGGAGACGAAAGTGTGGAGCGTGTGGAAGCTTTCTCCTGGCTGCAGGGTTTGCTCGTGCTTCATACTCACGGCTACTGTGGCGTGAGTTGCGTCTGGCATGGTGACCGGGAGTTCGATCAGGCGCGGGACTGGCTCGATGTGGCCTACTGCTAAGCCTACGTCTTTTCTCCAGACATCGATGATGGGAGTGCCTCCGCCGTAGTCGCTGGCGTTCATGCCTAGATAGTTTTGTTGGTGGAATCCGGCGTGGAGGGGGACGATCCAGTTGGGGCGCTTTTCGTAGGAGCCGCTTTGGTAGGACCAGAATGCTGGAGTCGTCGCGGCGGTGGAAGCACGGAGGCGGTAGTGGTTGTTGGACCATCCGCGGATAGTTAGCGGCGTGGCGCCCTGATTGGTGTATTCGACTTCGAAGACTGCGATCGAAGGGAAATCGTTGTAGATGGTGACCTCGACCTTCTTGCGTAGAGTGCCGTCGTTGCCGGTTACGGTCAGGTGCTGGGCGGGGCCGAAGCCATCGGAGATCTGGTCGGTCTGGGCGGAGGTTAGGGTGAAGTCGGTCCAGGTGCGGGTTGCGCCTTCGAGAGTTTCTGAGGGGGAGAACTGGGTCAGCGGTTTCGTGGCGAAGAGCGGAGTTACTCGGGTGTGGAGGTTGTGGTCGAATTCTAAGCGGAGGAGCTTGCTTTCGATTTGCGGCTTGGCGGAGGAATCGACCGCGGCTGGCGGCTGCGGGGCTTTGCTTGATTGTCCGGGATTCCGGCCGAAGGGCAGGATCAGCAGGGCTAGTGTGGTTAGAGCTAGAGCAGGGGGGCGGGTCATGGGGACTGTCATGATGTTGAACTAAGGTGAATTGCGAACGATTACTTTTACTTTTGTTTTATTGGGATTGTCAAGGGAATTTGCCGGACTTATGTCTTTCACGAATCCAAATCGCTACCGAAGGACGGTGCCGATAAGAGCAAGTATGGTAACGGCTACGACCAAGCCCGTCATGCGCCTTCGATTGCGCTCCGGCGAGGCAGATTTGGCCGTCAGGAGGAACACTCCTGAGAACAATATGCCCAAGACAAATTCAGCTACGCTGATTTTGCGACTTAGCGACAGTGGACTTGACCAGCGAAACCATGCGATTGCCGAGCAGGTCAGGAAGGTTGCCAAAAAGAGGCCGAAGCCCGCAATTGATGCCACTTTGCTCGGGAGATTCGGATTCGGTGGAGATGGAATTTCGTCAAACATGAGCTAAGTCCTCTAGTTTCCCTTTCCCCGGTGGGCATTTTACACTTGACAGTCGAGCCGTGGCGAAAGTAAAAGTTACAGGACGCAATGATACGAAACAATACGCAACTTGCAAGGGCTTCTTCGCGGTCGACGGTTAAGTCTGCCGGATCGTGGGTCGCTGTACTTGTTCTGGTGTTTTTGTCTGGGGCGCTGCTGGCTAGTCCTGATATGGCGCAGCGGGATAGGACGAACCAGAACTGGACGAATTACGTGCGCATTGGGGCTTATGGGTTGGGGAGCGATAATGCTGAGCGGATCGTGCAGAGCGCGCAGGAAGATGGGGTGTTTGGGATTGAGGTCGACAACGATATCGAGGGGCGGTATGAGAGTTTTGTCGATCCC
>JBAUYE010000507.1:0-4488 GCA_049584615.1 Candidatus Sulfotelmatobacter sp. | reverse complement strand
GCACCACACAGGTGCGGCCGTTATTCGAGTTTGGAAACATTGCTTCAGGCGTGTTTAAGAGCGCGTCGATCAGCGAACAATGTTGACGGCCATCACGGGCGTAATCGACTCGGTGGTGTTCTTGCCCACAGGGAACAGCCGCATGCCAAGGATCACTCCCACACGGCTGTTGAAATTGTATTCGATGGCAGGAGCCAGACCGAACACCTGGCTGGATCCAGAATTGAGCAGGATCGGAAGGTTCGGACTCGCCATGTTATATCCAGCCACGTGCGTGCTGTATTGGTGCCGGTAAACACCTTCCATGACAAGTACCCAATGACGGGTCGCGTTGTACTCGGCGGCCAAGTCAACGAGCAGTGCGGCGCCGGGGCTAGCATGGCCGCGGAATCCCTGGGACGTACCGTAGACGCTGGCATCCTGAACATTCACAGAGTTGGAGAGCGCCTGCGTGACGTTGAAGCGCGTGCGCAGGATGCGGCCGGTGGGCATCCAGAAAAAAGTTTGCATGTAGAGACCGAGGGTAGTCGTGTAAGCGCCGGCGCCGAAGCCGTCGCTGGGGCGGTCGAGTTGATCGTACTTTCCAGTCGGAAGCGTTTCCTGCACGTTGACCGAAGTTGTGGGGAGCCAGCCGCCCTCATGAAATAAGTGGAGCCGATATTGCGCCTGCACCATGAGATCGCCGACGCCCCCGCTGCCGGGTCCGTTACCCGGTTCGTTGTAGCCGAATGTGGGGATCACTCCTACCGTGAATTTGTTGACCAGGCCGTAGTTGATGTAGGTGAGAGAGCCGTACCCGTTCTGGTGCGGTGCGCTGACGCGAGTGCCTGCGGAGTTGTAGAAACCCTCGGTGATCACGTCGTAAAGATAGGGCTCGACCAGCACGTGACCTTGCGGCAGCGTCGAGGCGTTCGGCGCCAGCAAAGGGCCGGTCCACCAGGCGTCATTGAGCGACTGCCGGAAGGCCACCGAAGGCACGGACGTCTGCGCGGCGGCCAGGCAAATTGTCAGAGCGATCACAGCGAATGAATTCTGCAACACTCTCGCGACGGTCATCTCGATTGATCCAGTTCAATTAATTCAGTGTGAATGCGAGCGGCGGGTAAAGATGCCAGTTTTCTTGGATGCATACAATACCTCTCGCGATGCGAAGAAAAAGAGAAAGTGACGAACTTCCAAAAACGAGGGACAAGAAGACACGTTCGCGCCTGGCATCGGCGCAATTCGTTGATGTCTAACTTGCTTCTGGTTTATCGGTAGCGAAGGCGCAGTTCTCGCTGCTCTAGACCGGCTGCGTGAGCACAATCTTGGGCACAGCGGCAACACGAGCGAAAAAATAATCGCCGCTGAACCGTTGCTATCTGTCTCAAATGATTAAAGAAAAAATGGTCGGCCTTAGCAGACGATTTTAGAACTCTTCTCTTCCAGGGACCCCTTGAACTCCAGGGGTTCGATACGGTCGGTCTAGTGTCCCTTATCCAGTGATCCGGGGCTGGATCTGGCAAAGTGAGAGAGGGAGAATGATCTTCAACGAGAGAAAGCGTCAAACATTTGAATTCTTTGCGACCCGACAGTGGGTAGAAGTACCCGTGTACGCCGTAGCGGTCGGCATGTATCCCATCCGGTCGTCTTATCGCTATCTTAAGAAGTTGCACAAGTATCATTACCTTCGCCGAGGTCACGACATCCGCGGGCGCATCGTCTATCAGCTTTCGCCCAGGGGTGCGAGATGGCTGTTGAGGGATCTGCGAGCCATGAACTAAAAGGACGACCCACTCTGCGGCTGCCAAGCAAGATACGGTCGAGTGAAATTGGGCCTTCTTTAAAGGCGGGTTCAATAGGCTAGCGTCTGCTATCAGACAGGCAGAATGATCGCAACGCAGACTTGAGGGAGCTCAATGAGTGGTAATGGGAGTTTAGCGCCATTAAAATGCTTGGTACTGCCCTTTCCGGCGGCTGCCTGCGGTTGGGGTGGAGGTGCTCGGAAACTGGAAAAGACACTGGGAGCGGGAGAATTCACCGTTCGTCAAACCACAGTCCAGTCGCCGACACCGCCAGAAATATTCGACGTGTTCGCCAAAAACCACGGTTACCCTGCGACGGAATTGCGTTGAAGGGACGGACTGATTGACTCAGGCCCTGAATCCGGCCGTGTTGAATCCGAGATCCCTGTTCAATTTGAACGGACCGCACCACGCCACTCCGAAGGTTTGACACACGTCCGGCAGTTGTCGGTTCTGGCGAGTTTTTGTTGGCTTTGAAACCTCCGTGGTCACCACGCAACGCTCTGCTCCTGCCATCGAATAGGCGACCAGGAAGGGATCACGGCCGAGCTCCTCGATCTGAACGTCGGTCAGGTCTGGTGCATAACCCTCTGTGACCACTTGCCGGACAAGATCAAGAGAGACCTCCTCGCCGAGGAGGAGCGATCCTCGATTCAGGTCGTTTGTAATCCAATTGAGCAACATGTCATCATGACGACCCTCGCGAACCTCTTCCAGGATCTCAACCGGAATTTTCACAAAACCCGCTGCTCCCTGGTGCTGGAGCCAACTCCAGTACTCCGGCACCTTGTCGATAGGGTAGTACGTGTTGTGCGCGGTGATGAGGATGTTCGCGTCCAGAAGATACAGCATCATCTATCTCCGCGTTTCGGCGGAGCCAGGAAAAGGAGTGGATTGACGTTGCGCGCCTTCACTCCAAGTACCCGCCCAGCTTTCGTGTAACTTAGGAGACCTTCTCCCAACGAGCGGGTAACGAAGTTCACGAGAGCGTCGCCAAGCTTGTGCCTCTTCACAACGTAGTAGCTCGGACCGCCTTCTTTACCTCTGCGTTCGATCGCTTCTCGCTCCCTACTGGCGAGCCATTCTTGTTTGAAGCGCGCGCTTAGTTGGTTCCATCTCCGTTCGTCGATCACACCTAGTCGATATAACCTGTACGTAACCATCGGTCGGCTAACTCGACGGCTCCGAGCATACGCGGAGACTCCGTCGATGAGCTCGTCCAGCGAACCCGCTCGGATTCTTGCGAGGTCTCTATTCTCGCGTTCTGGTAGGAGGATCTCGCTGGCAACATCATTGCAGTATCTTTCAATTTGGGATCCGTCCGCCCATCCGCTGACACCCGACGCGCCGAGCCATAGGTGTGCCACTTCGTGCAAAGCCGTGAACGACCAGGCTGATCTCGCATCTTGATCATTTATCAAAATCAAGGGGGCCATGTCGTCGGCGATCGCGTAACCGCGGAAGGTGTCAACCGAGATGTTTGTATGGTGAGAGCCGAGGTTCCCGAGAAGTAGAACGAAGATGCCGCCGCTTTCGATCTTGAAGCGTAAGTAGTCGAATGCATCGCCGATACCAGGTTGAGCGCGAAAGTCATCCAACCTGAAGTCGAGTTCTCGTGCGATCCGTTGCGCTAAAGCTTCGACGGAAACATTCGTGTTTGCGGAGCCGATGAAGGTCAACCGCTCCGTATCCGCGTCTTCTAGGCCCGACTTGAGAATATTCTGGCGTCCTCTAATGTCGCGGATCAACGCATCAAGGAGCGGATTGTAGAGCGGAGGTTCGGCTCCGGGAACCGTGCGAAAATCATCGCCGCGATCTCCAGTTCGAGGCGGTTCTGCCATATAAAAAACCAGGAGAGACCGGCGATACTCCTTCGCCATTCTGAGAACTAGACTTCGAGAAGGTACTTCCTGTCCCGCTTCAATCTCAGCTAAGCGATCGGCGCCTGATTTTCCGTAAGCTTCTTTGAGGTCGATCGCGCGAGCCGCATCATCGAGGTTGAGTCCGGCAGTGGCCCGCGCCCAGCTCAGAACTGTGGGATTGAGGTTCGGCATGGCGGTGCGCGCTCGTCGTCAGAATGGTAGCACTTTGCGCTGATTTCACCCCCTTCGGATACACAAGCATGTGCCTTTCTTCGCTAAAAACGGGGTCCATGAGTGTAATGGGGATGTTACAACAATTGGCCAATCGCGCAGCTTGGCTGGCTCCAATACAGAGACTGGCGATGGGTTCTTCGGTTAAACTTTTCGATAGGAGCCGCTATGAATCCAGAGTCGATATTTGAAGAGCTAGACAAAAGGATGGCTAAACTCGAAAGCCAGAACCGCAGATTCAAACACGCCGGAGCTGCAGGACTGATTGTCGTAGCTTTGCTAGTCATCATGGGACAGACTTCTTCGAAAAAAACTGTCGAGGCGAACGAGTTCATTTTGCGGGACGGCGCCGGGAATGTACGTGCGAGATTGTCAATGAATGAATCCCTCTCTAACTCAGAATTGGTCCTGCTCGATGAGAAGGGTGGCACACGAATAAAAGTGGAAGGTGGAAATGGATTATCTGGCGGAGTCGTAAGTGTCTTCGATTCGCGAGGCGAGTTGCACGGACTCATTTCAGGGCCGGGGTTTGGAGGGCATATTTCGTTGCTCGACTCGGCGGGCCATCCAATGACCACGATTTCGCCGGGTGACATGTGGGTGGCCGGTGG
>JBAUYE010000506.1:0-17265 GCA_049584615.1 Candidatus Sulfotelmatobacter sp. | reverse complement strand
ATAATATTTTACGCATAAGTAGTGTAAATTGAATTTCTGCAAACCGGTTAAGAGTAAGTACAGTGGAAGGCCCTTAGGGCTTTGCGGGCAGCGGCTGCCAGAGCTCAATTTTATTCCCATCCAGGTCATAGATCCAGGCAAAGCGACCGTAGGATTCATCCATTCGTTTGGCGTCAATCTTTACTCCCTCTTGTTTTAAGCGGTCGAGCAAAGCATCCATATCATCCACGATGTAGTTGATCATGAACGGTGCGGGGCTGGGATCGAGATACTTAGTGGAGGCGGGAAAAATCGTCCAAACTGTAACGTGTTCCTTTTGCGGGTCGTCATGTTCGCGCCACGGTAGCATCACGCCTGAGCCCTTGTCGGTGAGCCCAAGATGCTTCGAATACCATTCGCGCATCTGATCACGATTAGCGGACTTGAAGAAGACACCGCCGATTCCAAGGATGCGCCCCCGCTGCTCCGTTTTGACAGGTGGCTTCGACTTTTCAGGTTGCGGAGATTGCACTTCGTGTCCTCCTTTTGACGCCGAGATAAGCAACAGCGAGCCGAGCGCAATGGTGCTCCACGGTATGCCTTGCATCGGCGGATTATACATAAGTTTCGATTGGACTAGAGAAAACGATTCGCTCAAGGTTCGCCGCGATTTGCCAACCCACGCTTGCTCGAGATCTGTATTATTTGGTCCTCGCCGGAAGCTTGTTGATTACTGCCGCCCTGCGGGTTGATCTCTGGCCACAGAACAGGCAGCTAGTGTAGAAGTGATTCCCAGTTGGCTGGCACCCTTCCTGCGGGTCCAGGTGCGGGCTGATTTGGTGGATGCGAATGCGGCGGAAGCAACGCCACACCCTTGATCATGCCCTGCTTCTCGTAATCGTAGAACCAGTCCTCACCCGGTTCGAAGCTGGCGATGATCGGATGTCCTGTCGCCGCCGCATGCTTCGACGCATGCTGACTCGGAGAACTGTCACAGCATCCGATGTGCCCACACTCCGCACACCGACGGAGATGAAACCACCAACCTTTCGGTGACGCCAGGCATTCCACACACCCGTCGCCACTTGGTTTCGAAGCGGGATTGATTCCGGGGTGACCTTTCTTCATTTCGATTTTTCCTTTGGACCTTGCAATGCCCCTCAAAAAGTTCAAGCCACCAGCAAAATCTTCCCGACCGCGCCTTTCTCTGCTGCTGCTTGAGCCTCGGCCGCTTCACGAAGTGGCAGTTTCTGGCTGATCGGGATTACCAGCTTGCCATCTCGCACCGCTTCGGCCATGAACTCGAGCGTCTTCCTGTCGAACTTCGAGAATACGTGCACCGCCTTTACGGAGGGATACTTTGCGGCGTTCTGCGGTGCTTCCACCACCGATGCATACACTCCACCCAGCTTGACCTTGGCGATCAGCTTCTCGGCGGTTTTTCCGCCGACCGTATCCGCCACCGCGTCGAGCGGCGGAAGATTCGCAATCGCGGTGTCGTCGTCGGTTGCGACCGCCCGGTCCGCGCCGACAGTTTTTGCCTCATCCATCTGCCTCTTCAAAACCCCTGCGATCACAGTCGCCCCGCGTTGCTTCGCAGTGAATACCGCCGACCGCCCGACATTTCCAGCAGCACCTACGACGAGCACCGTCTGGCCCGCTTTGATTTCCGTAGCTGAAAGGAGTTGGTTGCCGGTCACCGTCACCAGCGGCAGCGCCGCCGCCTGGATCAAATCGAGCCCTTTGGGAACCTTCGCCAAGACCGCTGCGTTTACGACACAAAGTTCGGCGTAAGTATTGTCCGCCATAGCGAACACCTGGTCGCCGACGGAAAACCCTTCCACCCCCGGCCCAATCTTGACCACAGTCCCGGCCATATCGACTCCTATGAGGCCGGGAAAGTGCATGGGATAAAAATCCTTCGTCAATCCCGCACGCCGCTTGTAGTCGATCGGATTCACGCTCGCGGCTGCGACCCGCACCAGCACCTGGTCCGGACCGGGCACTGGATCAGGATAGTCCTCAAACTTCAGTACTTCAGGACCGCCGTATTGGTGGACAACAACTGCTTTCATGTTCATCTCCTTGTACGGTGCGCAAACAGTTACTAACAAAACTTAGATGAGCGAAGCTGGAATTGGTCGCCGACGCGATGGACTCCCCAAAATAATTCTAAACTGGAAACCGCCGGATAGGCACGGTGAACGATTTAATGAGACGTGCGTACACTGCTTCGTAGCCCCGTGATTGTACACTCGCTTGGCGAGTTCGATCAGTTCTTGCAAGTCCACGCGCTGGACTTTCGAAACGCAATAATTCCGCCGCGCGCGAAGCCTACGGGCGGAGAGCTTTACTAGGCTCTCCGCCGTTCTCGTTTCGACACTTAAACTCCACTCACAACGAGCGCAGGAAATTCAGAAGGTCCTGCACCTGCGATGGTTTAAGCGAATCGTATTTGCGGATCACCATGTTCGCTTCGGATCCGCTGCTGCTGTGCGCCTGAATGGCCTGGATCAGATCTGAGGTCCGTCCATCGTGAAGAAAGAACAAGCGCTGTCCCAGTCCCCACAGTGGCGCCGTGCGGAATTGATTGGGGCCGGCCGCCCCCTGGTGGATGCCGTCTGCGAGCCCGGTACCCATATCGTGCAGAGCAAAGTCTGAATAAGGATGGTAGGCAACGTTCGACATGCCGGTGAAAATGGACGTCCCGGTGGTGAGCGTCGGCGAGTGGCACAAGTTGCAGCCGATGGCATTGAAGTCAGCCGCTCCATTCAAAGTAGATTGAGTTGACGCAGCCGGAGCCTCCGGCCCTGAGAGGCGAACGAATGCGGCAAAGTTCACCACATCCGACGACATTTCTGATTCCGTTCCCAGACTCGTGCCCCAGTTCGGGCTGCTGGCATTTTGGTTGAGCAAGTTGGTGGCGTCCTCCGGAGTCCCATTGAACACGCATCCCGCGACAGCGCTGCGCTCATTGGGAAAATTCTCATTCGATACTCCCTGCTCCACGTTGTAAGCCTCGCCGGCAAAAATCATCAGCGACTTGTTTTGCGCCTTCCAGCCGAAGCGGGTGATGGTGCCATCGTTGGCGCTGGTGTTGAAGACGCCGCCAATTTTCAGCGCCGCTCTCGCCGATTGTGTGGCCACTAGGTTGGCTTGCAGATTGGCGTCAGGCGTGGCTTCCACCAGGCCCAGACCAAACAGCGGTGTAGGTGTTCGGAAAATTACGTTGTTGGTAGAAATCGCCGTGGCAAAATCAGGCTGCGCCAGCGTGCATCCCGGAGCGTCGGACCGTCCCGCGATGGTGTAGAGGTCGTGAACCCCGCCATCCAAAGCGCCGCTCGAGGTCTTGATAAAGCGGGCCTCAAGCACCGGACCATTCGCCGTAATAAATGAAGGAACAGCGTTAGTCGCACCATCGAGGGCGGCCATCGCTACCTGCGGATTAGGAATCGCGTTCTGTGGACTGAGAAGACCCGGACTCGCGCCTCCGATCGTGGGCTGAGCATGGCACTGCGCGCAGCTATTGCCGTTGTAGGTGGGACCGAGACCCGATCCTGTTTCGCCGGCAATGCCGCCGGAAACCGAATCGATTTCCTGAAAACGCAGCTGTGCCTGATTGAAAAGAGCCTGCTCATTTGCGTTGAGGGTTGAATAAAAACTTCCCGTCGCGGCCGGCCCGGGTCGAGGGCCGGGATCGTTTTGAGCGTGGAGAAACGGAACGGCGATGGCCGCCAGCGCGAGACACACAACTGCGAGATTCAGATTTCGACACTTCATTTTGCACCTCCGTGCAGGGTGAGGGACACACTTCTAGCTCGGTTTTGTTCTCTGGCGAAGCGCGGCGCGAAGTTGGGTCTTAGCTGTTCAGCTTGAGGCTACGGGCCGGCGCAGGAAGCCGATACCGTCCTCACCGCGAACCGAACAGCGATGCGGGAGCGGAATCCCACAGTGGAAACTTTCCTCAGGCAAGGAAAGAGGAGCAAACGTTGCTGCGACTCTAGGCCGGATGCGGAATCGGGTCAACGGCCCGGAAGTACATTTGTATGGCTCGTCGAAATCTCCTTGGCGATGCGCGTGGCGACCCGCCGCCATGTAATTAAGGCCACGTACTTAGTAAGAACATCTCCCCGTCGCGTATGATATTTTCATCTTCGCTGTTCCGCATCGCGAGATGCGGTGTAGC
Source organism: Candidatus Sulfotelmatobacter sp. (assembly GCA_049584615.1). Classification (GTDB taxonomy): domain Bacteria; phylum Acidobacteriota; class Terriglobia; order Terriglobales; family Acidobacteriaceae; genus Sulfotelmatobacter. Next base: position 13,100 of record JBAUYE010000506.1, on the reverse strand, counting down.
ATTTTCGTTTCAACCGCTAGTCCCACGAATAAAAACATGGACAAACAATTCCGCGTCTTTGCCACCTGCGACATTGGAGAAGCCATCGACGTGCTGCGCCGCCGCGGCTACGACGTTGAAGTCTATCCACAGCCGGAGCCGCCGCCGAAAAGTCTGATCATCAATAAGGTCAAGTCCGGCATCGACGGCCTCATCACCACGCTGCGCGATCCCATCGATGCCGAAGTCTTTGAGGCGAGTAAGAATGAAGCCGGCAAAAACACGCTGAAAGTCGTGGCGCAGTATGCCGTCGGCTTCGACAACATCAACCGCACCGACGCCAACCGCTACAAGATTCCTTTCACCAATACGCCGGATGTCCTCACCGAGGCCACCGCGGAGTTCGCCTTCTTCATGCTCGGTATGCTCGCCCGCAAAATGTGGCCCGCCGAGCACCTCACCCGCGACAACCAGTGGGGATACTGGCATCCTTATCTGCCGTTCCTGGGCGACGAAGTGACCGGCAAGACTATCGCCATCATCGGCACCGGACGCATCGGCCTCGCCATGATCAAAAAGTGCGCCGGCTTCGACATGAACATGCTGTGCTACGACCCGGCCTACGAGAATCACAACTTCATCAAAGCCATTCAAGAGACGATGGACCTGCGGCACGCCCGCGGCATTTCTCAGGAGAAGAACTGGATCAAGTACGTCGCTTTCGAACCAGCTCTGCGCGATGCCGATTTCGTCAGCGTCCACGTGCCCCTGCTGCGTCCAGGTGAAAGCACCACGCCCACCTATCATCTGTTCAACGAGAAGACCCTCCGGCTGATGAAGCCGACTGCCTTTCTGGTCAATGACTCGCGCGGCCCGGTCATCGATGAACTTGCTCTGGCAAAAGCCCTCCGCGAGAACTGGATCGCTGGCGCCACCCTCGATGTCTACGAAAAAGAGCCGCTGCCCGCCGATTCCCCGCTCCGCGATCCCGCCATTGCCGACCGCTGCCGCCTCATGCCGCACTTCGCCAGCGCTGCCCGCATCACCCGCCTCTCGACAGATCCCAACAAAGGCATGGCCGGCCGCTGCGTCCAGGGATTAATCGACGTACTCGAAGCCAAATACGGCGGCGACATCACCAAAATGCCCTACGTCGTAAACAAAGAGGCGTTCGGAAAGTAAACTGCCAACAGATAGCGCCGAGCCCTCACCCGGGCTATATTGACTCATGACAGATTTGCCGGATTCTCAGGGCGGGTCGAAATGATCAAACAATTCCTTCTGCTCTTGGGCGTGATCGCAGTTATCCTGGCGGCGCTGCTTTGTTCTCTCTACATCCTTGATCTGGTAAAAGCTGCCGACCTGCAGACTGATCTGCGCAAAGTCTTCGGACTCCTAGGCGTGGCCGCCGCGGCCGGGGTGTTGATCACGCTGCTCATGCGGGCCGCCCAGAAAAAATAACCTGCCGCTCACTGACAATTCTCTATTTCATGGGTTCCCCAGGCGGCGCATTCCCGTTAGAATGTAGCGTCGTCGCTTTTGTTCCAAGGACACGAATGAGAAAACGAGACGCTTTCTTTCTTTCCTTGCTTCTGCTGCTTCTGGTTCCTTTCATCGCCGCCGAAACCCCCGGCTCCGGGAATCAACTCAAAGAAGACCAACTCAAGTTGATCCCCGCGCCCAAAGAAGTACACCTTCAGCAAGGCGGCTTCCGCGTGAAGCCAACCACCAGAATTCTCGTCGAGTTCGGGCATCAGGAAGAAGACCGCATCGCCGCCGAAACGCTGGCGGAAGAAATCCAGGATCAATCTGGATTAAAGGTAAGCATCACCGGCTCGAAAGAGAAAGCGAGAGAGGTGCGAAGCGCCATCGTGCTGGCCCGCCTGCAGGATCGCAGCGTCAGAGATTTTCTGGCATCGAAGGGCCTGACCGCAGATTCAATCGGTGACCAGGGCTATCTGCTTTTTTCCGACAAGACGCATCTGATCGTCGCTGCCAACACCGGACAGGGATTGTTCTACGGCGTGCAGACGCTGCGGCAACTGCTTCGCGAAGACGATGGAAAACTAATCTGCCCCGCAGTCTCCATCCGCGACTGGCCCAGCATGGAATGGCGCGGCGTGCAGGATGACATCAGCCGCGGCCCCATTCCCACCGAAGATTTCATGAAGCGCCAGATCCGCACCCTGGCCGCCTACAAAGTAAATCTGTTCGGGCTGTACATGGAGCATGTGTTCGATTTCGCCAGCCAGCCGTTGCTCGCTCCCACCGGCGCCGCACTCACTCCCAAGGAAGTCAACGCTCTGGTCGACTACGCCAGAAAGCTCTACGTCACCATCCTTCCCGAGCAGCAGACCTTCGGACATCTCCACCACATGTTGAAGTACGAAATTTATTCCGAAGTCGCCGAGCGGCCGCACGGCCATGTGCTCACCCCGACTAAAGAGCAGTCCTACGAAATCATCAAGGCGATGTACGCCGATCTGGTCCCGCTTTTCCCCGGACCGTTCCTGCATGTCGGCGGCGACGAAACTTTCGAGCTGGGTCGCGGACAAACCGCCCAGCGAGTCTCAGAAGTCGGCTTGGGCCGGGTTTATCTCGACCACATGCAAAAGGTGTTCAGCATTCTCGAGCCTTATCACAAGCAACTCATGTTCTGGGGCGACATCGCAATAAAATATCCGCAACTGCTCGGCATCCTGCCCAAGGACATGATCGCCGTCCCCTGGGATTATGATCCGAAGCCGAGCTATGACAGCATCATCAAACCCTACCGCGATGCCGGCCTGCGCGTGGTTGTGGCCCCGGGCGCGCAAACCTGGAATCAACTTTGGCCAGACCTCGACGCGGGTTACGTCAACATCCGCAACTTTGTTCGCGATGGCCAGAGTCTGGGCGCGATGGGCATGCTCAACACTACGTGGAATGACGACGGCGAGGCCATCTACGGCATGGCGTGGCCGACACTCGTCTACGGAGCAGCCGCGGGATGGCAGTCCGCCGAGTCGAGCATCGATCAATTCAAAGACGCGTACGACTGGGCCTTCTACCGCAACGGAAACGACGCCACCTTCCGCGACGCGCTCGAGAATCTTGACCACGGCCATCAGGCGCTGGCCAAAGCAAAAATCGACAACGAGACCGACGACTTATTCTGGATCGATCCCTTCACTCCTGAAGGAGCCAGGATGATGCAGAAGCTGGCCGCGGCAGCTCCCGAAATGCGGATTGGCGCAGAGCACGCGCTCGAGTCGCTCCGCCGCAATCGCGCCAAAGCCCACGCCAATCAGGACACGCTGGGTGACATGACCCTGGCTGCCTGGCGCTGGGACGCACTCGGCATGAAGGCTGAGTTCACGCAGGAGATCAACAAGTTTTACTGGGACGCTTTTCTGAACCCAACCGACGCAGAACGTGTAGGCGGCGATCTGGAAGAAATCACATCCATCAACGCGCGCCTCGAAGACTTGCGCGACGCGACCACCCGCCTCGGCGAGATGTACCGCGAAGCCTACCTGCGGGAATACGGCCCATACTGGCTCGACAACGTCCTGGTTCGCTACGACGACCTGGCTCAGGAATTCCAGAAAAAAATCGTAGCCGTTCGCCAGGCGCACCGCCAATACGATGCAACCAAAACTCTGACTCAGCCACAGGAGTTAGGATTCTATCTGCAGCCGTAAATCACACCTTAGATGTTTTCCAACCGCACCAACTGGAAGCTCGAGCAAAATCGCCTGACCGAAGCGCTCGAACAGGTGCGCTCGAGCGGCGCGCATGTGCTCGATCTCACCATCTCAAATCCAACGCGCGCCGGCCTGCATTACGACGAGCAGAAAATTCTGCAATCGCTATCCTCGCCGCAAGCCATGGATTACGATCCCCAGCCCAAAGGCTTGCCCAGCGCCCGCGCAGCCGTTGCCGATTACTATCGAACCGAACACGGAATCAACCTCGACTCCGATCTCCTGCTTCTCACCACCAGCACCAGCGAAGGTTATTCTTTCGTCTTCCGCCTGCTCTGCAATCCCGGAGATGAGCTGCTGGTCCCAAAGCCCAGCTATCCATTATTCGAATTCCTCGCCGGCCTGCAGGACGTCAAGCTCGTACCCTATCCGCTCATCTACGATCACGGCTGGCAAATGGATTTTCCCTCGCTGCATAGAGCAGTGACGAAGCGCACGCGAGGCGTGGTCGTCGTCCATCCCAACAACCCGACTGGTTCATATGTGCACCAGGAAGAACAGAAATTTCTAAATCGTTTTTGCCGGGAACACGAACTCGCGCTAATCGCCGACGAAGTGTTCCTCGACTACGCCCACGACGGAGAAAAGCGGCAAAGCTTCGCCGCTAATCAAGACGTGCTCACCTTCACCCTGAGTGGAGTTTCCAAGATCTCAGCGCTCCCGCAAATGAAAGTAGCCTGGATCGTAACCACTGGCGCGGCGGTTGAGGTCGAAGCGGCACAGGCGCGGCTGGAAGTAATCGCCGACACGTATCTTTCTATGAGTGCGCCCATCCAGTGGGCGGCTCCAGCACTGCTCGATCAGCGGAAAACCATTCAGCCACAATTACGCGATCGTGTGCAGGACAACCTTGCAGAATTCGACCGCCAGCTCGCAGGTCAGAAGAGTTGTCAGCGTTTAAGAGTGGAAGGCGGATGGTACGCAATTCTCCGTGTCCCGGTGACGCAGACGGACGAAGAGTTGGCGCTCGACCTCCTGCGCCGCAAGTCCGTTCTCGTCCATCCCGGCCACTTCTACGATTTCCCCATCGACGGATATCTCGTGCTCAGCTTGATTACGCCGAACGTTGAATTCGCCGAAGGGATTGGCGGTCTCTTAGAAGTGCTGGGTAATTGATCCCTGAACGTCGAACGCCTCGTATCAGGGCACGGCCTTAGCCGCGCCGGCAAATCCTGGAAAAACACTACCGCTTCACCAGAAACGGATTGCTCTCCCGCTCTTCTCCGATAGTAGTCGACGGTCCATGCCCCGGCACAACCACGGTCTCATCTGGCAAAGCCATCACCGTGCCATGCAGCGACTGCATGATCTTCTGCATCGATCCTCCAGGCAAATCCGTGCGCCCGATCGATCCGGCAAACAAAGTGTCACCGGCGATAAGCAGTTTCTCAGCAGGGAAGTAAAGGCAGACACTTCCTTCCGTATGCCCCGGCGTATGCAGAATGTTAGCCGCGTGCGCTCCAGCCTTAACGGTATCGCCGCTTCCCAGACTCTGGTCAATCTTGACCTCGCCCGGCGCAGCCACGCCGATCCATGCGGCCTGCACGTCGAGCATCTCCAGCAGCGCATAATCGTTCTGGTTCAGCAGGATCGGCGCTCCCGTAGCCGCGCGCAGCTTCATCGCGCCTCCCACATGGTCAATGTGGGCGTGCGTAATCACGATTTGCTTGACTTGCAGATTATGCTTGCGGATGAGCGCAAGCACATCTTCAATATCGTCGCCAGGGTCGATGACCATGGCCTCGCGAGTTGTCTCGTCGCCAATGATCGAGCAGTTGCACCGCAGTGGCCCCACAGGGAAGATTTCATGAATCATGCTTCCATTGTAGCGAAGTGAATACCGAGCGTGACCGGGACACGGATCTAGGAAAATCTTGTAAGAATGGGCTCGGGAAGGGCACGGCTTCAGCCGTGCCGCACAAACGCTCCAGCGGTTGGGGCTTTAGCCCCTGAGGTGTGCTCCCCAATCACTTCACACTTGTCTTGAAGCGCGACTGGCGAGACAATACGCCAACGTGCTCGGAGGTTCCGTGGCCAAATACCGTCAGCATGGATATCAGGACCGCGACCGCGAACAAAAGCCGCGTCCGGAGTTCCAGGAAAAGCCGAGGGAAAAGCCGGCTCCCCTACCGCCGGCCAGACGTGACTACAGCATGGGCCCCAAGCCCGTGAACATGCCCGGCACGCGAACCGTCTCCCGCTGCGCCCAGTGCGGCACCGTGCTGCAGGCAATTCCGCCAACCGGTCTCTGCCCCAAGTGCGGCTTCGAATTGCATTCCTGCAAGCAGTGCATGTATTTCGATCCCGGCAGTCGCTTCGAGTGCATGCAGCCCATCAAAGAGCGCATCGCCAAAAAAGATGCCCGCAACGATTGCACGTTTTTCGAAATCCGCGTGACCCGCGAAAAAGAAACCTCCACGCCCGCCAGCCTGCGCCCCAACGACGCCCGCCAGGCATTCGAAAATTTGTTCAAGAAGTAACCCCGACCGATCATATGGAAACAGCCGCCTCGGCCGTCCAGCCTGGGCAAAGCCCGGCTGCGCCACCTCGCTCAGGGTTTCTGCACAGGCCGCAACAGAATCTCGCTCACAAACGACTGCGTACTCTGCGTCACCACCATCGCCACCGCATGCGCCACGTCTTCCGGCTGCAACATCTTCGCCGGATCCTTCCCCGCATGCGGGCTAAGCTCAGTGTTAGTCGACCCGGGACAAATCACCGCCACGCGGATGTTGTATCCGCGCAGTTCCTCGGCCACAGAATAGCTCAGTCCATTCAATCCCCATTTCGACGCCGCATAAGCCGCGCCATTCGGCAGCGCATTCTTCCCCGCGAGCGACGAAATGTTGATGATGTGCCCCGATCGCGCCCGAATCATCAGCGGCGCAAACGCTCTCACCGCGTAGTAAACACCTCGCAGATTCGTGTTCAAAATCCGGTCCCAGGCGTCGGGAGGAAGCTGGTGCAGCGGCCCGCCAAACCCGCCGATGCCCGCGTTGTTCACCAGGATGTCGACGCGCCCAAACAAGCGTTCGACGCTCCCAGCCGCCGCCTCAACCGACTGCAGACTGGTCACATCACAAGGGACGGCCTCGGCCGTCCCACCCGCCCGCGTGATGGCCTGCGCCCCCGAATCCAAAGCCGCGCGAGTGCGCCCGCACAGCACGGCAGTCGCACCCAGCCTCGACAACTCCTTTGCAATGGCGAGTCCAATACCCCGGCCCGCCCCCGTAACCACGGCTACCTGAGCAGCCAGCGGCTGCGCCGCATCCGCCCGAGCAGCCTCGTTTCGCCCCGTAGCCATCGAAAAAGCCTTCCTGTCCAGTTTCGACCCCGCACAGCAGGATCGGAGCCTGTGCGCCAGCCTCGATTTGTGCATCTTATACAATAGCTCCGTGGGCAAACTAGGAAGTTGCTTGCCTTCGGAAGAAGACGTACTTATAATCCGGCGAAACCCGAATGATGGGTCGGTCGCTATACGTCTTACGCAGATGCGAAATCGTCGATCCCCTAAATTCCAAGGAGCTACACTGATGAAAAAGATTCTGGTCACGGTTGTGCTTGGAGCCGCCGCGCTGGCGGCCGCCCAGGGCGCTCAGCCGGCACCGTCACAACCGTCCGCGGCACCCGCCCAGTCAGCTGCCCAGCCCGCGCAGTCGCAACCCACCGCGGCGCCGGTTATTAAAGACCCAGCTGAGTACAACGCCTACGTCGGCGCAATCGGGCAGAAGGATGCCGCACAGATCAGCGGCCTCGAAGCATTTCTCACCCAGTATCCCAACAGCATTATGAAGACCGCCGCCCTGCAGACTCTCATGCAGGACTACCAACAGGCGGGGAACACCGCGAAAACCGTCGAAACAGCCACCAGGCTGCTAGCGGCCGATCCCACCAACGAGCGCGCCATGTTCTTGCTGGCTTATTTTGATCGAATGAAGGCACAAGGCGGTGACGCCAACGCCACGCAGGATCTCGCGGACGCGAAGAAGTACGGGCAGATGGGAATGGATGGCCTGGCAAAATTCGCCAAGCCCGATGGCATGTCAGACGCCGACTTTCAGAAAATGAAAGATCAGATGACCGGGGTTTTCAACGCTGCCCTCGGTCTGGCTGCCCTCACTGCCAAGGACTATGACACCGCGCGCAAGGACTTGCGCATCGCCGTGGATAGCAGCCCTGATTTCCAGAAGGATTTCACCGTGGTGTGGCCGTTAGCCCTGGCCTATGCTGGGCCCACACCTCCGGACCCGAAGCTAACTCCCGACCCGATCAATGCTATCTGGTACGCCGCTCGCGCTTCCACGCTTGCTCCGGCGCAGGCGCAGGCGGGGATTGAGAAATACGCCAGATCGCTATACGTGAAGTACCACGCTGGAGACGACGGCTGGACAGATGTTCTGGCGCAAGCCAAAGCCAACCCCACGCCGCCCGCCGGTTTCACCATCAAACCCGCTCCCACTCCCGCAGAACAGGCTCACAACATGGTGCTAGCCACTCCGCCCGACAAGATGGACTTCGCCACTTGGGAGTTCGTACTCTCTAACGGCACCCAGGCAGATCAGGACGTCGTCTGGAACGCCATCAAAGGCAAGCCCGTCTACATGAACGGCACAGTCATCAGCGCCACGTCGACTGAATTCGATATAGCCGCCAGCTCCGATGACATCGACGCCAAGAAAGCCGACATCACGCTAACCTTTGAAGAGAAAGTTCCTCTGCGACTAATCCCCAAAGCAGGCGCCAGCCTCGATTTCCAGGGCAACCCCGCCTCTTACACCTCAAACCCATTCATGATGACCATGGAAAAGGGCTTGTTGCCGAAACCGAAGACTCCGCCCGTCCATCACAAACCGGCTTCGAACTGATAGTCGTCCGATTCAAAGAAAAGGCAGCCCGCAAAGGGCTGCCTTTGCTTTTGAGCTGTAGGAGCCGGGATATGGCGCACCAAGCCACAGCGTAGTGCGTCAGAGAACGCTCCTCTTGGCGGTCTTTGCGGGTGTACCCTTGCGACCTTTGCGGTTAAGAGGTTTTACTCTCTCTGTCCACACTGAAACCGTCAAGACACAACGGCCGTCTCGCTCTACCGCACCGCCTTCTTTTCCCGATCCCGTTCCAAAGACGCCGGCCGTGCACTCCGCGGCGGCCGCTTCGCACCATCCCGAAGCTGGCGCACGTCGATCTTCAATTCATCAATGGTCCGGCTCAGCGTGTTGCGGTGCATCCCCAACTCGCGCGCCGCGCGGCATTGGTTGCCCTTATTTTCCTGCAGAACAGTCAGGATAAAGCGTTTCTTGAATTCGCGCACACCCTCGGAATACAGGATGTTGCTCTTATACATTTGCAGAATGAGTGCTTCCAGTTGATCTTTCACGGTAGGTCTCTCTCTTTTTCTGAATGTCTTTTTTTAACTTTCTACTCGCCCCACACTTATTTCCGCTTCGCAGCCGGAGCCCCGGTGAAATCCTGCGGCGCCCGATGCAGAAACTCCAACCCATCATTGAACCGCGCCCGCAACTCCGCCGGCGCCACCCACATCGCAGCCCGGCCCACGACCAGGAAATACGGCGCCAACGCCGACCTCTTCAGCATGGTTGAGGTAGGCGTGAACGCGGTCATGCCCATCAGCACCACGGTGACAACTAAAACCCCCTTCACCACGCCCAGCAACGCTCCCATAAAACGGTCAAACCCGCTCAGCCCCGCTGCCTTCATCAACTTGCGTGCAACCCTGGCTGCAACATTGAACACCAGCAGGATCACAAAGAAGATGATGAGAAAACTGAAAATATCCGCCAGCCACGCGTTCTTCAGAAACGTCATGAACCAATCCGACAACCCCGGATACTTCCACGCGGCAACAATGTAACCCACCACCAGTCCAGCCATGCTCAGAGCCTCCGCAAAGAAGCCCTGTACCGCGGCTGAAATAATGCTGAGCAGTATAACCGCGACAATCAGCCAGTCCGCCGCGGTCATTCTCTTCTCCTGTCCGCCGCTTTCCCTCGAGCCTCACTCCTACACATCCAGCTTGTGTCCCGTAATCTGGAAATAGGCATCGAGGTACTTTTCGCTGGTCCGGCGCGCCACCTCATCCGGCAATGCCGGTGCAGGAGGCTGCTTGTTCCAGTGAATCTCTTCCAGGTAATCGCGAACATACTGCTTGTCGTACGATTCCTGCCCGCGGCCAGGCGCGTACTTGTCGGCGGGCCAGAAGCGCGACGAATCCGGCGTGAGCACTTCATCGGCCAGCGTGATGCCCTTCGCGGTCCGTCCAAACTCAAACTTCGTGTCGGCGATGATGATACCTTTCTGCCGGGCGTACGCGGCAGCTTTCTTGTAGATCCGTAAAGTCAGGTCGCGCAGCGTGCTGGAAGTTTCCGTGCCCAGAATTTCGCACATCCGGGCAAATGAAATGTTCTCATCATGCCCGCTCACTTCCTTCGTCGCCGGCGTAAAGATCGGCTCGGGAAATGCTTCCGACTCGCGCAGCCCCGCCGGCAGCTCGATTCCACACACCTTGCCGCTAGCCTTATATTCCTTCCAGGCCGATCCTGAAATGTATCCCCGCACCACGCACTCCACTGGAAACATCTCCGCCCGCTGCACAATCATCGACCGTCCGCGCAGCACCTCGGCATACTTCTGCAGCGCCTGCGGATACTGCTCAACGTCCGCGGTAATTAAATGGTTCGGAACGATGTCAGAAAGAAAGTCAAACCAGAACAAAGAAATCTGCGTCAGCACCCGTCCCTTCTGCGGGATCCCGGTCGCCAGCACGTAGTCGAAAGCCGAAATGCGGTCGGTAGCGACAAACAGCAGACGCTCATTATCCAACTGATAAACATCGCGTACCTTGCCGCTGGCGTGAAGTTTAAGGTCCGGGAAATCGGTCTGCAGCACTACGGGGTCAAGAAGTTTAGAAGTCATGTTTTAAATTTAACAGGCCAAGGAGCGAGGCGTATTTTAGCCCCTCAGAAATTTTTGTCAACGGCAGAGATCACATCGTGGAAGGAAGTCTCTATCCTATTGAGTAGGGAAGCGTTCCGCGCCGGGTGCGTCAGATGTTTCCGTCGCGACAGTTGTGGAAAAGCTGAGGATGAAAGTGGATAACGCACCTTACTCCGCAGCCGACCCGTTTCTGCGTTGCCTGCAATAACAACGACCGCACCTCAGTATTCGCGGCGGATTTGCCAGCTCGCAGCGAGACCAAATCTTTGTTTAAATATGCCTTGACAAGTATATGCGCCGTGGAGTATATCAGACCCATGGAATCTGTCTTCGAAGTCATTGCCGAGCCCAACCGCCGCGCGATCTTAAGCCTCCTGGTCTCCTCTCAACAGTCGGTGGGAGAGATCGAGCGCCAGCTTCGCATGTCCCAGCCAACCGTATCCAAGCACCTGCGAGTGCTGCGCGAGGCCGGTTTCGTTGAATCCGAGGTGGCCGCGCAGCGCCGTCTCTACCGGCTGAATCCCGCGCCCCTTCAGGAGCTCGATGCTTGGCTGGCTCAGTTCCGCCGCTTCTGGTCCGCTCACGTAGATGCTCTCGAGCGCCACCTCGATCGCATGGAGCGCAACCGCACAGGGCAACCTAGACCCGATCAATCAACACCAACGAAAAGGAAGACAACGAGAAGACGACGCGGTCCAAACCAAGAACGTGATAAAGGAGAATCGAAATGAAAATCAAAGTGACCACCCTATACGTCGACGAGCAGGAGAAAGCCCTGCGCTTCTATACCGAAATTCTGGGTTTTGCCAAGAAAACCGATTTCAGTCAGGGCCCATATCGCTGGCTGACCGTGGCCTCGCCCGAGGAGCCGGACGGCACCGAGCTGCAACTCGCGCTGAACAACAATCCCGCAGCCAAAACCTATCAGCAGGCGATTTTTCAACAGAGCCAGCCCGCGGCCAATTTTTTTACCGACGACCTCAAAGGCGACTACGAGCGCATCAAGGCCCGCGGCGCCGAGTTCACCATGCCGCCCACCGACGTCACCGGCTCGACCATTGCCATGCTGAACGACACCTGCGGCAACCTCATCCAACTCACCCAGCTGAAGCGCTGGTGACTAAGGAGAACAACATGCTCGAGCGCGCGCAGTACACACCGGGTCCCGCCAACCTGGCGCGGATACAGAAAGACCGGGGACAAAACGGAGAAGAGAAGTGGACGCTCGTCCTCGTCCGCGAACTCCGCCACTCGCCAGAAAAAGTCTGGCAGGCGCTAACCGACCCGGCGCAGCTGCGCGAGTGGGCTCCCTTCGACGCCGATGGCAGCCTCGGCACTGTCGGAAATACGGTGAAGCTAACCACAGTCGCAGCGCCCAAGGTGAACGTCAGCGAAGCCAGAGTGACGCGAGCCGACGCTCCCAACGTCCTCGAGTACAACTGGGGCGACCACGATATGCGATGGCAACTCGAACCCTCCGGCAGCGGCACGCGCCTCACGCTCTGGACCAACATCGGCCACCGCTTCATCGCAATGGGCGCCGCCGGCTGGCACATTTGTTTCGATGTTCTCGATCACCTGCTCGGCGGAACTCCCCTCGGCCGCATCGTCGGCCCCGACGCGATGAAGTTCGGCTGGCAGCGCCTGCACGCCGAGTACGCAAAGCAGTTCGGAATCGAACCGCCTAACTGGCCGCCTAAGGCCAAGACGGACTAAATGACCCCGTATCGCTAAGAAATGGAGGACAAATCAATTATGAAAGAAGCCACCAAACGTTCGATTTTTCGCTGGATTCACATCATCTTCGGCATTCCGATAATCGGTTACATCTATGATTCACCCACGAACACTCCACACTACGCCCCCACGATTCGGTACGTCTTTCTTCCTGTACTGATCCTCTCGGGATTGTGGATGTGGAAAGGCCATGTCGTTCGACGACTGATAAGCTCGCTTAATAAAACCACTCGCATGAAATTGGAGGCATGAAATCCAATGAATCCATCAGAACGCATCGACCAACTGATCGCAGAACTCCCCGACTGGCGCGGCAAAACGCTAGCCAGCATCCGCAAGACCATCCTCGAAGCCGACCGCGAGATCATCGAGGAATGGAAGTGGATGGGAAGCCCCGTGTGGTCTCGTGACGGAATGATCGCAGTCGGCAACGCTCACAAGGATAAGGTGAAGCTCACCTTTTCCCACGGCGCAAACCTCCCCGATCCCGACAAGCTCTTCAACGCCGGCCTGGGCGGCAACGCCTGGCGAGCCATCGATGTTTTCGAGGGCGACAAAATTAATCAGCGTGCCCTAAAAAATCTCGTACGCGCTGCCATTCTCTACAACCAGCTCAAATTGAAAAGCAAAGCCCCCGCGCGTCGACCAAAAGTAAGGGAAAGCTAAAATGTGGGGACAGCCGCCCTCGGC
>JBAUYE010000505.1:0-17323 GCA_049584615.1 Candidatus Sulfotelmatobacter sp. | reverse complement strand
AAAGCTACATTCACCCCATCACGATTCTCTCCACCTTGCCTTCGGCCGGGGTGGGCGCGATCCTGGCTCTGATGATCACGGGGAACGATCTTACTGTGGTGGCGCTGATCGGTATCATCCTGCTGATTGGTATCGTAAAAAAGAATGCCATCATGATGATCGACTTCGCTTTGGAGGCCGAGCGCGAAGAACACAAGCCGCCGGAAGAAGCCATCTTTCAGGCATGTTTGCTGCGCTTCCGGCCGATCATGATGACGACCATGGCGGCGCTGCTAGGCGGCTTGCCGCTGGCGCTGGGATCAGGGACGGGCGCGGAGTTGCGCCGGCCGCTGGGCATCACCATCGTAGGTGGTCTGATTCTCAGCCAGTTGCTCACGCTGTACACCACGCCGGTGGTTTACTTATGGTTTAACCGGCTGGGTCAACGATTTGCGAAGTACAAGATCGGCAATCCGATTCCGCAGGAAATGCCGGCGGATTAAGCGGATTCGGGGTTGAAGCAATTTCAGGGATACCGTGAACCAGAGCACGCTGTCATCCCGAGCAAGGCGGGGGATCCTGGTGTTTGCCGTCAGAGGCAACAGCTGCGGCAAGAACCAAGGTCCCTCGCTACGCTCGGGATGACAGGTTTACTTGATTTGGGATAGATGACTGGTGTACCCGACTTGCGATAGCAGAAGTTGAGTTAAGCGATGAGTATCTCGACTCCATTTATCCGGCGTCCGGTTGGCACGTCGCTGCTGGCAGCGGCGCTGCTGCTCTCCGGGATTCTTGCGTTCAATTATCTTCCAGTGGCTTCGCTGCCGCGGGTGGATTTCCCCGTAATCAGCGTGGGCGCACAGCTGCCCGGCGCCGACCCGCAGACGATGGCTTCGGCGGTGGCCACGCCGCTGGAGCGGCAGTTCGGACGCATCTCAGGCGTGAACCAGATGACCTCGTCGAGCCAACTGGGTTCGACCGGCATCGCACTGCAATTTGATCTGAACCGCAACATTGATGCCGCGGCCCGCGATGTGCAAGCGGCAATCAATGCCGCCCGCAGCCAGCTTCCTGCCAACCTGCCGAGCAATCCCACCTATCGCAAAATCAACCCGGCGGACGCTCCCATCCTGATTCTGGCGCTCACCTCGGACACAATTCCAGTGGCGCGTTTGTATGACGCGTCCGACTCGATTCTGGCGCAGAAGCTCTCGCAGGTGAATGGGGTGGGCCAGGTGTTTACGTACGGTTCGGCGCCGCCAGCGGTGAGAGCCGAAGTCAATCCGATGCTGCTCAACAAGCTCGGAGTGGGCCTGGACACGGTGCGCAATGCGCTCAATCTGGCCAATGCCAATCAAGCCAAGGGACAAGTCTCGAACGGGGCGATCTCTCAGGAGTTCGCCGACAATGATCAACTTTTTACCGCGGCTGAGTACCGGCCCCTGATAGTCGCCTACCGTAACGGCGGTCCGGTGCGTCTGGGAGACGTGGCGGATGTTGAGGATTCGGTGGCGGACGTGCACAATCTCGGCCTGGCCAATGGCAAACCCGGGGTTCTTGTCGTTATTTTCCGGCAGCCCGCCGCCAACGTCATCGAGACCGTTGATCGGGTGCGCGCGCTGATGCCTTATCTCCAGTCCTCGATTTCTCCGGCTATCAAACTGGCGGTTGTCTCGGACCGCACGCTTACGGTTCGTGCGTCGGTTAAGGACATTGAATCAACGCTGCTAATTTCGATCGCGCTGGTGATCATGGTGGTGTTCGTGTTCCTGCGGACGGTGCGGGCGACGGTGATTCCCAGCATTGCCGTTCCACTTTCGCTGGTCGGCACTTTCGGCGGGATGTATCTGCTGGGTTACAGCCTGGACAATCTGTCGCTCATGGCGCTGGCGATCTCCACTGGATTCGTAGTGGATGACGCCATCGTAGTGCTGGAGAACATCACGCGCTACGTGGAGCAGGGGATGGACGCGGTGCAGGCGGCGTTCAAGGGAGCGGCGGAAATTGGCTTCACCGTGCTCTCCATGAGCCTGTCGCTGGTGGCAGTGTTCATCCCGCTGTTGATGATGGGTGGGATTGTAGGGCGGCTGTTTCGTGAGTTCGCGGTTACGCTGAGCATTGCGATCGGAGTTTCGCTGGTAGTGTCGTTGACGACGACGCCGACGATGTGCGCTAAATTCCTTCGCCCCTCCGAATCGGACAAACGGCATAATATTTTCTATCGCTCTAGCGAATGGCTCTTCGACAGCGTTCTGACGACGTACCGGCACGCTCTGAAATGGGTTTTGGGACACCAGCCTCTCACGCTGATCGTGACCATCCTCGTAGCCTGCCTAAGCGTGTACCTGTACATCATCGTGCCCAAGGGCTTCTTCCCGCAGCAGGATACGGGGCGGGTTCAGGGCTCGGTACAGGCGGCACAAGACATCTCATTCCAGGCCATGAGCGGCAAGATGGAACAGTTCGTGCACATCATATTGAAGGACCCGGCAGTCGCCACAGCGGTCGGGTTCGCGGGCGGAGGCGGGGCGACGAATCAGGGGCGGTTCTTCGTCATGCTGAAGCCACTGGAGCAGCGGGGCCAATGCCAGACCCCCCACTTCTGGAACCCTTGCTACATTAGCGCCGACGATGTGATCAATCGATTGCGGGGTAAACTCGCGGTGGTTCCGGGAGCCACGCTGTTTCTGCAAGTGCAGCAGGATCTGACCATTGGCGGGCGCTACGGGCAGGCGCAGTACCAGTACACGATACAAGGCGAGGACTTGAATGAACTGAACAAGTGGGGTCCGCTGTTGTTGCAGAAAATGCGCGGACTACAGGAATTGCGCGACGTGAATACCGACCAGCAGGATAAAGGATTGCAGGCACAACTGGTGATCGACCGGGACACGGCCAGCCGGTTGGGGGTCGCTGCGCAAGATATCGACAACGCACTCTACGACGCCTTCGGACAGCGCCAGGTCTCGACCATGTACATGCCGCTCAACCAATACCACGTGGTGATGGAAGTGGCGCCGGAGTTCCAACAGACGACTGAGGCTTTGCAGAGTATTTATCTGCGCTCGAGCGCTGGTGCGCCGATACCGCTGGCGGCATTCACCCACTTCGTTCCGTCCAACATGCCCTTGGCGGTGAATCACCAGAGCCAGTTTCCGTCGGTTACGATTTCATTTAACCTGGCTCCCGGAGCCTCGCTTGGGCAGGCAACGAAAGCCATCGAAAAAGTCCAACAATCCATCGGCTTTCCGGAGACGATTCAGGCAAGTTTCCAGGGCACGGCGGCCGCGTTCAAAGATTCGCTTTCCAGCGAACTGGTGCTGGTTATTACCGCCCTGATAACCGTGTACATCGTGCTGGGCATGCTTTACGAGAGCTATATTCACCCGTTTACGATTCTCTCTACGATTCCTTCAGCGGGTGTGGGTGCGCTTTTGGCCTTGCTGCTGACTCACAACGAGCTCAATGTGATTGGGACCATCGGCATCATCCTGCTGATCGGCCTAGTGAAGAAGAATGCCATCATGATGATCGACGTGGCGCTCGAAGTGGAGCGGACGCAAGGAAAGCCGCCGGTCGAAGCCATCTACGACGCCTGCCTGCTGCGCTTCCGTCCCATTATGATGACCACCATGGCAGCTCTGCTGGGAGGTCTGCCGCTGGCGCTGGGCAGGGGTACTGGCTCCGAACTGCACCGTCCGCTGGGCATCACGATTGTAGGCGGCCTGATTGTTAGCCAGGCGCTTACGTTGTTCACCACCCCCGTCGTCTACGTGTATCTCGACCGCCTGCGGCTGGCCTTGCGCGGCGGAGAAGCCAAACCTCTGCTGCAGGATCCTTCGGGCACCCCCGCACCGAGTCCGGCCCGCTAAGACGCTCGCTTCCCGAAACCTGTGACTCGAAGATCTCTGAAGGTTGATTTCAGTAGCCGCGACAGGCTGCGTGCAACCTGTTTTCCCGAGCACCGCATCGCAGAGGTGGAAGCCAACGGCCAGAAGCAAGCGGATTTTCCTTCGTCTGAGAAGGACGGAGGCGAGCGCGGGATGGGTGCGTGAAGTAGATGCCCTTTTTCCCGCCGAAAATCGTATGATGGTGGTTTCGTTCGGACACCTGATTGTCCCAGTGCCCGGTATGATCGTACTTCGCTTTTCAAATTCTCTTAGGAGTCACGGATGCTTCAGAAAGCGTTGATCCTGGTTTTTGCCGTCGCAGGGATTGCCGGTTGCGTCGGCTGCACCACAACCAGTCATTATGTTTACGCCACACTACCGGCTGCCAATGAACTGGCAGTTTACCGGGAGGACCCGTACTCCGGCACGCTCACGGAACTCGCGGGAACGCCGTACACCGTGGGGGATGGAGCTCACTCTGTGGTGATCCATCCCTCGGGAAAGTTCCTGTACGTAGCGAATCCTGGTCAAAATGAAAACGATATTTCCCTGTTCGACATCCTCAGTAACGGCTATGTGAATGAGATCCCCCCACGCACGACGGTTGCCCCCAACGGCACGCAACCGGCACTTCTGGCGATGGATCCTGCGGGCAATTACTTGTACGTAATGAACACCGGATCGGAAAACATCTCGGTCTTCTCCATCGATAGCAGCAGTGGCGTGCTCACGCAGGTTCCGAATTCCCCATTTTTCATCGGTTTGACGCCGCTTAATATGGTGCTCACGCCATCGGGCAACTTTCTCTACGTCAGTGTCGCTGGCGGACAAATCGGAACCGATTACGGCTCAATCTTAGGCTTCAGCGTGAGCTCGGGGTCGCTCCAACTGCTCAATCCTCCTCTCACCAGTGCCGATGGGGTGAACCCTAATGGACTCGTAATCGACCCAAGCGGCAGCTATCTGTACGTGGCGAATACCCAGTCAAACTCCATCTCGATTTTGTCCATCAGTCCACCGAATACCCCGCCTGGCACATTGCAGGAGGTCATCGGCTCGCCACTGGAGGACACCCAATATATTTATCCGTTTGCGCTGCTCATGGATCCCAAAGGTCAGTATCTCTATGTGGCAAATCAAGGATCGAGCAATGTTGCCGTGTATTCGATCGACTCCACTACTGGATTGCCAACAGCGCTTACCACCTCCACCAGCGCCGGTGCCTTCACCACCGAAGGTAGTCCTAGTTTTCTGGTTGAGGACCCGAACGGAAACTATTTATTTGTCGGGAACGAAGGTGGCTCTCCGGGAATTCAGGCGTTTGGCGTCAACAGCGGGAATTTGAATCCTCTCTTAACGTATGGTGTCGGGAATACACCCACTTCGATCGCCGTGGCGCCGTAGTGAAAACCAGCCACGGCTTCAGCTTTGGATCGACTCGGTAGGGATTCCCCGGCGCGCAGCACTGGACGAACCAGCCAGAATAGGTTAGTTTGCTGAGAGCGGCTACACATGAATGTCGCCATGAGCCGCTCCTGGGAACAGGCCGCTTCACGAACGACGGAGTTTGCTGTTAACAAGCCGATGACATACAAAAACTCCCAACTCTGCGACAATAACTAATCCGGCGCGAGCCCCCCTGTGTAACCATCACGGGACTGAACATCGAATCGCGGAGAACAGCCCGATTCGGTCGGCTTGGGGGTTGATTCCGTGCCGAGACTCACTTCAGGACACAGAATCCATGAGGATTGCCAGCGCGGCGAGCGCCTTCCCGGAACATTACTACTCTCAGAAAGTTCTTCTCGAACGCCTCCAGGATTATTGGGGACCTGAACTCAAGAATCCGCTTCTGCTGGCGCGGTTGCACCGTAACGTGACCGTGGATGGCCGCTACCTGGCGATTCCCGCCGAGCAATACGTGGACATAAAGACCTGGGGCCAGGCTAATGACATCTGGATCAGGGTCGCGCAAGAGTTGGGAGAGAAGGCTCTCTGCCTCGCACTGCACAATGCGGGACTGGAGCCCTCCGACCTGGGTTGTCTGCTCTTCACGACCGTCACCGGCGTCGCCAGCCCTTCCATCGACGCTCTGTTGATCAACCGCATGAAGCTTCCGACAAATATTCGCCGCACTCCGATCTTCGGGCTGGGATGCGTAGCCGGCGCAGCGGGAATTGCGCGCGCCTCCGATTATGTTCGCGCCTATCCAAAGCAGGCGGCGGCATTGGTATCGGTCGAGCTTTGTTCGCTTACGTTGCAGCGCGAAGATCTGTCGGTAGCAAACCTGATCTCCTCCGGACTATTCGCCGATGGCGCTGCCGCTGTCATTGTGACCGGTCCGGAATTTGAAGCGCCCGAACCAGAGATTCCCGGGCCTGCGATCCTCGCGACTCGTTCTGTGTTCTATCCCAGCACCGAAGAGATGATGGGATGGAACATCTCTGAGAAAGGCTTCCGCATCATACTCTCCACCGAAGTTCCGACCTTGATCCGAGAAAACCTCGGCCGGGATGTGGACGCGTTTCTGGCGGACAACGGGCACAAGCGAGGCGACCTGAAAAGCTTCGTTCTCCACACCGGAGGGCCGAAGGTGCTCGATGCTTCGGCGGACGCGCTGGGTTTGCACAATGGACAGCTCGATGCTTCCTGGGATTGCCTGCGCAAGGTAGGAAATCTTTCTTCAGCGTCTGTGCTGTGTGTCCTGGAAGATGTGATGAAAAACCGGCGCCCTGAGCCGGGCACGCTCGGTCTGCTGGCCGCCATGGGACCGGGGTTTTGTTCCGAGCTTCTGCTTCTGCAATGGTGAGGTCGCGTAGTTGGTGAACTCGACAGATGTCTTTGTAATCGGCGGCGGCCCAGCCGGGCTGGCAGCAGCAATTGCGGCGCGTCAGCAAGGACTACGCGTCGTCGTCGCCGATGGCGCCAGGCCGCCGATCGACAAGGCATGCGGTGAGGCGCTGATGCCGGACGCGATCACCGCCCTGGAACAACTGGGAGTTGCCGTGCCCGCCTCTGACGCCTGTGCCCTTCGTGGGGTGCGCTTCCTCAGTTCCGGATTGTCGGCGGAAACGGTCTTCCCGTCTGACACTTCTGGACTCTCGATTCGCCGGACCACGTTGCATCGCATTATGACGGAACGCGCTGCCGCGCTGGGAGCCGATCTGCTTTGGCAGACCACGGTCACGGGGATTTCAAGTGATGGCGTCCAGTTGGGTGAGCGCTCGATCCGCGCGCGGTGGATTGTAGGCGCCGATGGCGCCAGTTCGCGCGTACGCCGATGGGCGAATCTTGAGGCCCACTCGCGGACCGGCCTCCGTTATGCTTTTCGCCGGCATTATCGCATCCAGCCGTGGACTGATCGCATGGAAATTTATTGGGGGCGGCACGTTCAAGGCTATGCCACCGCCGTGAGCAACGAACAAGTCTGTGTCGCGGTGGCTTCACGCGATCCCAGGCTTCGCCTAGAAGAAGCGTTAGGCGAGTTGCCTGAATTGAACGCGCGGCTTCGGGGAGCTGAGACGGTCTCTGCTGAAAAGGGATCTGTGACCGCCAATCGCAAACTGAAGCGTGTTTGTCGAGGGAATGTCGCGCTGATCGGCGATGCTTCGGGTACTGTGGATGCGATCACGGGCGAAGGCCTCGGCCTGTCCTTCAGCCAGGCCGTGGTGCTGGCCAACTGTTTCAGGTCCGGAAATCTCGGTGGTTATCAAAACAAACATCGCCGCCTGGCGTTACGCCCGCTGCTAATGGCGCGATTGATGCTTACGCTCGACGGCCATTCCGGGTTTCAACAACGTACTCTGCGGGCTTTTCGCAGATATCCTGAGGTCTTTCGAAGATTGCTGGCTCTGCATGTAGGAAGTCTGTCGCCTTTTCACATCGCGCTCGACGGGCTCACCCTGGGCTGGGGGCTGTTCACTGCATAGCCCGATGAAAGACGCCGACCGGAGATTTTATCGAAGGTATGTGTGCAGGAAGCTCCTGGCTGTCGTTGCATTTCTTGCAGTCTCCGGCGTCGCTTCCCTAGCGCAGGGCGTAGCCTTTCAGCTCGACCCCCAGCACACCACTATTAACTTCACGCTCACCGATGCGCTCCACACGGTTCGTGGAACCTTCCGCCTGAAGCAAGGTTCTTTGCGCCTTGATCGTTCTTCGGGTGACCCTGCTTCGGGCAAGCTCGCGGGCGAAATCATAGTGGATGCAAAAAGCGGTGAGAGCGGCAGCGGAATGCGTGACCACAAAATGCATCGAGAGATCCTGGAGAGCGATCGTTATCCGGAAATTGTGTTTCGTCCTGATCGCGTCGACGGGGCTGTGGCGCTGCTAGGGAAATCTTCAGTGCGAGTGCATGGAATTTTTGCTATTCACGGATCCGATCATGAACTAACCGTCCCGACCGAGGTCGAGATGTTTCCAGGCCGCTGGACCGCGACCCTTCATTTTGCGGTGCCTTATGCGAACTGGGGCATGAAGAATCCAAGCACGTTGTTTCTGCGAGTCAGTGAATCGGTCGACATTGACCTGACCACGGGCGGAACCCTGGTCCATTGATAGCCCGGCCTTGCAAGTCCGGCCTTGCAATGACTTCACACTGGAACCCGAGTCAAAACCCGTCAAGCGGCGAGATCCCCTTACCTTCGGTGCATTCGTAGCATCGTCCGGCTGCTAGATTCGTGAACTCTTCAGTTCGGCCGCTGGGCCAGAGAATGACCGCGCGCTCCACGCGATCGCGCTTCTCCAATCCAAACGTAACCGGAAATTCCGATTGCGACAAATAACTGGAACCACTCTTCACCATCCGCGACTGATTCTGGCCGCCGGAGACAATGTGGATCGTTGCACCGATTCCGTCGCGGTTCGATTTGGTGCCGACCAGCCGAAAACGAATGCTGCGGTTCCCGGCAAGCTGGTCGTTCCGGTACAGGTAAGCGGGACCGTTATTTGTAGTCAGCAGCAGGTCGAGATCGCCGTCGCGATCGAAGTCAGCGTAGGCCAGCCCGCGTCCGACCTTCGGCTGCTCGAACCCGCCGCCCACTTCTGTGGCGATGTCATGAAAACTTCCCCTGCCGTCGTTCAGAAAGAGCTGCGGCGGCTGGGCATAGCCAACATTGCCGCGAATGTTGCGCACCGTCTCGTCGATGTGGCCGTTAGCCACCGCGAGATCGAGCCAGCCATCGAGATTCGCGTCGAGAAAAACGCATCCAAAACCGAGACTGTTCTTGGAAGCTAATCCCACGCCCGCCTGCGCAGCGATATCTTCATACGTTTTACCGCTGAACTCGTACAGGCCGGTCATTTCGTTGTCGAAATTCGTGATGGCCACACCGGAATGGCCTGAGTTCGTGAAATCGCCGACATCCACGCCCATGCCAGCTCGCGCCTTGCCCTCGCTGCTGAAAGCCAGTCCCGCCTCGACTGCGGCGTCTTTGAAAGTGCCGTTGTGCTGATTTCGATACAGCTTGTTGGGCTGAGTGTCGTTCGCCACCAGCAGATCGGGCCAACCACTCTGGCTTTCATCCAGCATGGCAACGCCCAGAGATTTGGAACTGCTGTCGAAAATGCCGCTCGATGCGGTGACATCTTCAAAGGTGCCGTCGCCGCGATTGTGAAATAGCCAGCAGGTTTCGCCGCGATACGCTTCCGGCGTGCAATAGGATTTGTGCTTGCCATCGAGACTGCAGAACACATCGTGCTCAGGCGACCACTTGACGTAGTTGCAGACAAAAAGATCAAGCCGACCGTCGCGATCGTAATCGAACCAGAGAGCAGACGTGCTGAATGCCATGCGCTTTCCCAATCCGCTGGCGCTGGTCACATCTGTGAAAGTTCCGTGGCCGGTATTGCGGAACAGCCGGTTCTGCCCCACACAGGTGACGAAAATGTCAGGGAATCCGTCGTTGTCGTAATCGCCGACGGCGACACCCATGCCGTACATTTCAATATCCAGTCCGGCGCGGGAAGTGACGTCGGTGAAGGTACCGTTTCCGTTGTTGTGGTAGAGCCGCAGCGTGGAGCGCCGCTGCTTGTGGCCCGGCCAGTCCATTCCATTGATCAAAAGAATGTCTTGCCAGCCGTCGCGGTCGTAGTCGAGGAAGGCGCAGCCGGAGCCCAAGGTTTCCGGCAGAAACTTGCCTCCGAAGGCGCCGCTGTTGTGCTGGAACTGAATGCCGGCGCTGGAGCTGACATCCACGAGACGAAAGCCGGGCGAGGCCTCCGTTCCAGAGACCGCGCCCAGAGCCCGCAACAGAGGCCACTGTGACACCGAGGCCAGACCCGCCATGCCCTGCAGAAAAGATCTGCGATTCACGGAACGTTTCACGGAACATTCACCAGCCCGGAGCGAATCGCGTAGACCACAAGCTCGGCCGTTTTGTGAATGCCGAGCGCGTTCATGATATTGGCGCGATGAACTGCAACCGTGTTGGCGCTCAGGTCGAGCGCGATAGCTATTTCCTTGTTCGACTTGCCATCCACGATCATCTGCAGGACTTCGAGTTCGCGCGGCGTCAGCCCGCCGCTGCGTTCGCCTTTGAGCGCAGAGGGCTGCTCGACCTGGGGATCGAAGATTGTTTCCCCGCTGGCTACGCGCCTTACGGCTGACCCCAGTTCCAGATTGATCGCATTTTTCAGAATATATCCCCTGGCGCCGGCCTCGGTCGCTTGTCGCACCCAGGTGTTCTCCGAATGCATGCTGAGCATGAGCACCGCGGTCTCGGGCAAGTCTTCGAGGATCTGCCGCGTCGCATCGAGTCCGTTCATCTTGGGCAACGCGCAGTCCATGACCACAACTTGCGGCTTCAGCTGCCGCGTCAGTTTAACCGCCTCCTCGCCGTCGCCAGCCTCGCCGACAACAACCATGTCCGGTTCATCTTCCAACATGCGCCGAAAGCCGCGCCGGACGAGGCTATGGTCATCCACGAGCAACACACTGATCTTCTTGGTCATATTTTACTTTTCTGACTTTGATCTTTCTCGCGAGGATCTCCGTCTCGCGACCCAACTTTCTCGCGAGGTACTGTCAAGTGCAATAGCGTACCTCCCGCGGCGGGAGTCGCAAAGATTAATCGTCCATCCATCAATTCCGAACGCTCACGCATGGCGACGAGTCCGATGCCATGCTTCGCAGGCCGCTGGTTAAAGCCTACACCGTGATCCTCCACTTCCAACTCAAGCGTCGCAGGCAAGAAACGTAACCGCACCCAAGCCTGTTTTGCGCCGGAGTGGCGCGCCACATTGTTCAATGCTTCCTGCAGCACGCGGTAGATTTGCACCGCCGCGCTTCCATTGACCCCGAACGGCACGCCCTGCTTCTCATAGGATATGGCAATCCCGGTCTGTCTTTCCACGGTGGGGATGTACCAGTCGAGAGTAGTCTCCAGCCCGGCCTCGTCGAGCATCACCGGATGCAGCGCCTGCGACAGCGTGCGAACCCGGTCGAGCGTGTCCTGCGCGATCTGGTTGACTTCCTGCAAATCGCTGCGCAAGGACGAACCTTCCGGAGCATGAGTTCCGGCACGGCCAAGCATTGATCCCATCGCTGTCAGAATTTGTCCAAACTCATCATGCAGCTCGCGCGAAATATAGCGCAGGGTGGATTCCTGCGTAGCGATCAGTTTCTGCGCCAGTTCGCTACGCCGCTCCGATAGTTCAGCCATGCGCGCGAACAGCCGCCGGTTCCACCGGATCATGGAAAATCCAGTCAGCAGGATCGCCGCCAGAGTCGCGGCCAGGAACACATACACCTGCCGCTGCACCCCGTTATAGATTTGGACAATGCGCTGCGCCGCCTGCTCCTCATTTTCGCTGTTCTGCACCAGCATCCGGGCCACGGTCGTGCTCAGAGCGGCCTGTCGCGCCTGCAGCGAAAGCTGGATCTGCACTCTCGCGTCTTTTTCTTTACCCGAACCGGCGAGCACAAACACACGGTCGACGGCATCCCAAAACTGGGTCAGCGAACTGCTGAGGGAAGCGCTTTGCTCCGGCGTTCGACTGGTCGGGGTCAGCCCAGCTTCGAGGCGCATGGCATCGTCGAGATCGGTGCGAATGCGCTGGAACTGCGCCGACCAGGCGGTGAGCGGGTAAGGTTCGTCGTTGTCGATCATATCTCGCATGGCGACCGCGAGCAGATTCAGGTCGTTCTGGATGCGAAGCAACTGCAGAGAATCCTTGCGGTTGCGGTCGATCAGATCGGACTGAAGCTGGCGCAGACCTGCCACTTGCCGCGTGATATAAGCGGAGTATGCCACGACCGCTGCAAGTGTGATGATCAGGCCGAGCAACAGGCCCAGGGTTGGAGAGCGCTCAAGAGAAGGCGAACGTGCCACGCCCCGAGGATACAACGCGCCACCCAGACGTGTCACAATGCTAATAATGAAGCGAATCGAAGTCTGGCGGAGTCCAATTAAAGATTGAGTACAGACTCTAAAGCAGCCCCGAAGCCCCCAAAAGTCCAGCGGCTGCGCGCCGTTCTCCCTATCGTTTGGGAGTTGACCCGTCCGCGCGTAGGTCTGCTGAGCGTCGGCTTTTTGCTGATGATTGTGAACCGGGTCGCGAGCCTTGTCCTCCCCTACTCCACCAAATTCTTGTTCGATAACGTCATCCCCAAGCACTCCCTCCATTTGCTCGACCGGCTCGTCCTGGTGGTCCTGGGCGCAACGCTGATTCAGGGAATCACGTCGTTCTCGCTGACGCAGTTGCTCTCGAAGGAGGCGCAGCGCCTGATTACCGAACTGCGCCAGCGGGTGCAGAAGCACATTTCGCGGCTTCCGGTTGCGTTCTACGACGTGAACAAAACCGGCATGTTGGTGTCGCGAATCATGAGCGATGTGGAAGGCGTACGCAACCTGCTGGGGACCGGCCTGGTCGACTTTGCGGGCGGACTGCTGACCTCGGCCATCGCACTTGTGCTGTTGCTTCGCATCAGTGCCGTAATGACGTCTCTCGCGCTGGGATTCTTGCTGTGTTTTGCGGTCGCTCTGACCAAAGCCTTCGGCACGATTCGGCCAATCTTTCGCGAGCGCGGCAAGATCAACGCCGAAGTGACGGGACGGCTCACGGAATCTCTGGGCGGCGTTCGCGTCATCAAGGGTTACCACGCTGAGGAGCGCGAGGAGGCGGTCTTCGCTGGTGGCGTGAAACGCCTGCTTGAAAACATCATGCGCACGCTCACTGCGACGTCAGTGATGAGCCTTTCTGCCAGTGTGCTTTTAGGCGTGGTCGGTGCGGTGGTGACGTTTGTGGGAGCACGCCAGATTATGGCGGGAACCATGTCGATTGGCGGCCTCGTCTCTTTCACTGCTATGTTGGCTTTTTTAATTGCACCCATGGCGCAGGCGGTGGGGATTGGAACACAGCTCACCGAAGCTCTGGCGGGGTTAGAGCGGACTCAGGAAATCCTGCACGAACGTCCCGAGGACCAGGATCCGAAACGCTCCGTGGAACTGGACGACATTCGCGGGACCGTCGGCTTCGACGACGTAAGTTTCAGCTACGACGGCGTTCACGAAGTTCTTCATGATATCTCCTTCCGCGCGGAACCCGGCACGGTTACGGCGCTGGTGGGCTCCTCCGGCTCAGGGAAATCGACGACGATCGGCCTCATCTCCGCCTTTTACGTGCCCACGAAAGGCATGATTCTCGTGGATGGCACGGATCTCAGCACGGTCCGCCTTGATTCCTACCGCACGCGTCTCGGGGTGGTTTTGCAGGAATCGTTTCTGTTTGATGGAACGATTCGCGAGAACGTTATGTTCTCGCGTCCCGGCGCGAGTGAGGAAGAATTTCTGCGCGCCTGCCGAATCGCTCGCGTGGATGAATTCGCCGAATCTTTCGCTGAGAAATATGACACCGTGGTCGGCGAGCGCGGCGTGAAACTCTCGGGCGGCCAGCGGCAGCGCATTTCGATTGCCCGCGCCATTCTCGCCGAGCCCCGCATTCTGATACTGGACGAAGCAACTTCCAGCCTCGACTCGGAATCCGAACAGATGATTCAGCACGGACTCTCTTACCTCATGCAGGGCCGGACGACATTTGTGATCGCACACCGGCTTTCGACTATACGCCGCGCTGACCAGATTCTGGTTATGGAGCAGGGACGAATCGTGGAACACGGCACGCACGAACAGCTCTATGAAGCGCAGGGCCGCTACTACGATCTCTACACCCGGCAGCATGGCCTGGAGCATAACCTCTTTCTCGCGCCGGGCGAGGGCGACAGGCTTGAGGCAGACGGGAACGGCAGCGCGGGTCCGGCGCGCAACGGCGACGTCAAACCCGCCGACGCGTTGGGTGTACTCAAGGGAGAGGTTCGCTAGCCTCATGAGCAGCCCCGGCCGAAGCTCGCTGAACGGCGCTCCCGCGATTTATGCGGATCAACTTTGCCGCCATTACCGCATGGGCGAGACTCTGATCCGGGCTGTGGATGGCGTCACGCTCACCATCGCCACTGGCGAATTCGTCGCGCTGCTGGGCAGTTCTGGCTCTGGAAAGTCTTCGGTCTTGAATCTGGTTGCTGGCCTGGATCGTCCAACCTCGGGCAGCGTGATTGTTCAGGAACGCGATCTTGCGCAACTCTCACGCGAGGAGCTAGCCAAGTATCGGCTGCACACCGTAGGCATGGTTTTTCAATCGTTCAACCTGATCGCCAGCATGACGCTCGCAGAAAACGTCGAGTTGCCCATGCGCTTTGCCGAGGTCGATCGCGAGAAGCGCGACGGCCTCGCGCGCGAAGCCCTTGCGAGAGTTGGCCTCGGAGCGCGCATGAACCATCGGCCGAGCGAACTCTCTGGCGGGGAACAACAACGGGCTGCGCTGGCGCGGGCGCTCATCAACCGCCCTCAGTTGCTGCTCGCCGACGAACCTACGGGTAATCTCGACAGCCACACTGGAACCGAAATCATGAATATGGTCCGCGAGTTCAACCAGAAGTTGGGAATGACAGTCGTGATGGTGACGCACGAGCGCGCTCTGGCCGAGCGCTACGCTCATCGCCTGATCTTCCTGGCGGATGGCAAACTGGTTGGCGAGGAATCGAATTCGGTGGTCGCTGCCGGTGATCGAGAGAACGGAGGGCGACCTTGAAGCTACCTGATCTCACCGAACTTGCCCTGCGCAACCTGCGCGAATCGGTTCTGCGAAATTCTCTGACCACCATCGGCATTTCGGTGGGCGTGGCTTCGCTGGTTGCCATGCTTTCTCTGGGAATCGGGCTACAACAGCTCGCGTCGCGGCGTTTGATGAAGTCCGGCTTGTTCGATACGGTCGTGGTCACTTCCCGGCGCGATCTACGCAACTTCGGTCGCGAAGAAGAACGCAACGGGCCTGCCCCTGCCGAGAGCCGAATTCTCGACGAGCCCACGCGCCGGGAGATCGAGCGTTTGCCTAACGTGCTGGAAGCGTATCCTGACATCCGCTTCATCACCGAGCTGCGCTATGAAGATAAGCCGCATTTGACGATGGTCGCAGCGCTGCCTCCGTCTGCCCAATCCAACGACGCGTTCGAAGCTGTGCAAGGACATTTCTTTTCGTCTGACACGGCCCCCGAAGCGATTCTGCAGAAGGCCTTTGCAGAAGAACTCCTGGGAAAAACGCCTAAAGCTGGCGTCGACGAAACTAACGTGGCGGAACTAGCCGCTCCGCTTCTCGGCAAGGAATTGACGATGCGCTACGCCGAGCGTGAGACAGTGCCAACCGCGCCTTTGAAGTCTGCGAATGACAATTCCAAGGCTCCAGCGGATCAGAACCTCGCCGGCGCGGCATACTCCGTGATCTCGCGCGAGCAGAAGCTGAAGATTGTCGGAGTCGCCGATCTCGACCCCGAAAGTATGCGAGGGCCGACCCGGGCGCGAGTTTTTCTTCCACTCAAGCTGGCCGAGAGTCTGCATGTGATGCAGCCCACGGACCTGCGGGAAATTTCGCGCGCGGCCACCGATGAGCCGGTTTATTCCTCAGTGAGCGTGCGTGTGAAAAACCCCAGCCAGATCCAGACGGTGGAAGACGCGGTCAAGAAGATGGGCTTCAATACCTTCTCGATTCTCGACGCCAGCCGCAGCATCCAGCAATTCTTCAAAGTGCTGGACGTGTTCCTCGGAATCTTCGGCAGCCTCGCCCTGGCGGTCGCTTTCATCGGAATCGTGAACACGTTAGTGATGGCAATTCTCGAGCGCCGCCGCGAGATTGGAATCATGAAAGCCATCGGCGCCAGCGACGGGGACGTGAAGCGGCTTTTCTTTGCCGAGGCCGGCGCCATGGGTATTCTTGGCGGCATCGTAGGGGTCGCGCTGGGCTGGGTGATCGGCCAGGCCATCAACCTGGGTACGAACATTTACCTCAAGAGCCAATCCTTTCCACCGGAGCATTTCTGGTCGGTTCCCTTGTGGCTGGTGGCATTCGCCGTCGTGTTTTCTTTTTTCGTGAGTCTCGCAGCGGGCCTTTATCCGGCGGGACGCGCGGCCCGGCTCGATCCTGTGCAGGCCTTACGCTACGAGTAAACTGAAGCGATGGATCGCTGTCTCCGAATCATCATCCTGTCCGCAGCATTGGCGGCTTCGCTTCCAGTTCACGCGCAGAGCCGCATCGATTGCAACGCGCTGAACAGCCGGATCCTGAAACACGAGGTCCACTATTGCGTCTATCTCCCGGCCGGCTACGACGCCGGCGCAACCAGGCGTCCTCCACAAAGCTATCCCGTGCTTTACTTCCTCCACGGCCTGGGCGACAACGAGCAAACTCTCTTCAACAGCGGAGGCTGGACGCTGCTCGACGATCTCCGGCAGCAGCACAAAATAGGAGAATTCGTCATCGCCGCACCCGAGGGCGGACGAACTTTCTACATCAATTCTGCCGATGGCTCGGTGCGGTACAGCGATTTTTTCCTGCATGAATTCATCCCGCTGATCGAAACCAGATACCGAGTCAGCAAGGGTCGAAGGAATCGCGCGATCAGCGGCATCTCCATGGGTGGTTATGGAGCGCTGCGTTTTGCTTTCTCATATCCTGAAATGTTCTCCGCAGTCAGCGCGCAGAGTGCGGCATTGATCACGGAAACTCCGCAAGAACTCGACACCGCGGCTAAGTCCGGCGCTCCGATGGGAAAGCTGCTCGCGACGGTCTTCGGAAGCCCGATAGAGGCCGCACACTGGAAAGAGAATAGTCCGTTCGTTCTAGCGACACGGAACCAGGCTTCCCTGCGACACATGGCCATCTACTTCAACTGCGGTCAGGATGACAACTACGGCTTTGAAAAGGGCGCCGCCGCGCTCGACGAGCAACTGCAAAAGGAAAAGGTGGCACATGAATATCACCCGTACCCTGGCGACCACAGCCTCGGGTATTTCCTGGCTCACTTCACCGAGGTCATGGAGTTTCATTCGCGGGCATTTGGTCTTCGATAAGCAGACCCGTCAGAAGTTCCTCTAGCGGGTGGGCGTATTCAAGGTGTGCGGGCGTTTTGC
>JBAUYE010000504.1:0-5877 GCA_049584615.1 Candidatus Sulfotelmatobacter sp. | reverse complement strand
GCACAGGGTTCACAGGGTAACCCCTGACTGGGCTGAAGGTCGACCGTTCTCAATGTACGTGGCCGTTGCCGCCCGCCTTTTCGCGGGCGCTGGCGGCGCGGCGGAGGTTCGGGAGGATGGTTTCAAGATACGAAATGAATAAAGTCAGGCGCTCCGGCTCGGATCGCAGCGCGAGCAGCTTTTGTTTGAAATCCAGATCGAGGGGCACGGAGCCGGCGAGGTGAAAGGACAGCAACGTGGGGCCGGCGGCGGAAAGATCCTGCCGGGCGCCGGCAATCGCGAGCAACTCGGAGTGCAGCTGAACCGCGCGCGAGGCGTCTGCTTGATGCGGAGTTCCGGGTTCGTCGTCGATCATTAGAACCTCGGCTTGAAGAAAGGACCGTTCCTGGTTGACGCGGAGGAGTTCGAAACGTTGGCGGCCTTCGGTGACCAGGTCGAGGCGTCCGTCGGGGTACTCTTTTACTACAGTGATGATTTCGGCGGTGCATCCGATCTCAGCTAAACCTTGCTCGAGGGCGCGCACCACGCCGAAGGTGCGATGCTGGGCGAGACACTCGCCAATCATTTCTTTGTAGCGCGGTTCGAAAATGTGCAAGGGCAGGGCAGTGCCGGGGAACAGGACGACGTCGAGCGGGAACAGGGGTAGAAGCGCGTCCAAGAAGTCTCCGGTGGCAGGCGCGGGATGAGCTTCGGGAAGCACCGCGCTGTCCCAAATTGTACCCGAGCTTGACTTCACAAGTCGCAGAGGAATACAAGCGCGCTATGGAGCTGGCAGGGAAAATTGTGGTGGTGACGGGCGCTTCCATGGGAATTGGGGAAGCGATTGCGAAGATTTTTGCCGATCAGGGAGCGAGCGTGGTGATGCTGTCGCGCGACGCGGGCCGGGTAGAAGCGGCGCGCGGGCGCGTGGGGCACGGCGAGCAGACGCTGGCGATGGCCTGCGACGTCCGGCATCGCGAGGATGTTGACCGCGCGGTTGGGCTGACGCTGCATCACTTTCAGAGGATCGATATCTGGGTGAACAATGCCGGGCATGGGCTGCTCGATTCGGTGGCCCAGATGGACATGGCGGCGTGCCGGGAAATGTTCGAAACGAATTTGTTTGGAGCGGTGGGGGCGATGCAGGCGGTGATTCCGGTGATGCGGCAGCAGGGCGGAGGGACGATCATCAATATTTCGAGCGTGGCGGGGCATATTCCGATCCCGTTTCATGCCGCTTACAGCGCGACCAAGTTTGCGCTGAATGCGATGGGCAAGGCGGCGGGCGTCGAGTTGAAGAAAGACGGGATTCACGTGCTGACGGTTTGTCCGGGATATGTGCGGACCGCGTTTGGTGAGAATGCGATTCAGGGAAATGAGTTGAAGCGCGTGCGTCCGGGATCGGTGCGCGGAATTACCGCCGAGCGTGTGGCGAGGGCTACGCTGCGCGGATACTTGAAGCGGAAGCGGGAAGTGATCGTGCCCTGGACTATGTACGTGCCGGTGAAGATCTACCAGCACTTTCCGGGGTTTGTGGAGTGGGCAATGGGGCGGATGGCGGGGTGACTGCTTAGGCGAAGATCTTCAACACAGAGGACGCAGGGGTTCACGGGGTAACTCTTAAAACTATCCCAGCTCTGCCAGCATAGCTTCCATCTCGCCTTGAGCGTGAAGGTTTCCGGTGCGACGGGCGGAGGCGATGCCGTCGGTTAGCATGGTTTTGGCTTCAGCGATTCTGTCGGCGCGGGCCAGCGTTTGTGCGGCCATGAAATAACCGGGAGTGTAGTCGGGACTGGATTTGAGCAGGATCGAGAATTCGGCCAGGGAACGGTCGAGGTCGCCCTGCTTGGAATATTCCATGGCCAGACCGTAGCGCGCGAAGGTGTCGTTGGGATTCTGCGTGAGGACGTCGTTGAGGGCGGCAATGCGGTCCATAAGGCAGTTCTCAGTTCTCGGTTCTCAGTTGAGATGAGGTTACTACAAACCGTGCCTTTGGCTCCGGATCAGTTCTTGATTGGATTGGATCTGCTGAGATGAGTAGAATGCAGTCCATAACATTTCAACATTTCCTGTTCTGCGGAGGGGTTGGTGGCTTGTCCGTTTTTCATGCCGGAGGAAAAGTTGGAGAACGGGAATTGGCTGCATGCGACACGGCTTCCGCTAGGATGCGGGTGGAGCGGGCGGTGCTCGGCGCCGGGACATGAAGGTGAGACTCCATCGCAGGGGGAGTTGCGGGAGTTCTGCAACCTTGGGTATGCGGAGGGTTGCGGGCGATTGCCTCGGGAGCGGGAGTGGGATTCAGTCCGCTTTGCAGCGAGAACCGTGGGAGACGTGCAGAATGGAACTGAGGGGCGCATTCACCTTCGCTACGTCTGCGAGCGCGGGCATCGTCCGGCGGGGAGTGGGACTTTGGAGTTTGATGCGTTCGAGTCGCGATGGGTCGAGCGGCATCGCGATGACCGCGTGCAACGGATGGCGGAGTGTTTTCTGGAGTCGTTCCTGGAGAAGAGGAAAAAGCAGGAAGTGGCGCGAGCGGCAGCCAGTTAAAGAAATGCAGACCTAGATCAGGAAATCGTTTCGAGTCAGGAATTCCAACCAGCAGAACGAGGAACGCGACCATGAGTGAAGAGAGTTTGACACCCCGGCCGGTTCGGGACTCGCAATCGGAGATGACGGAAATTGTTCTGCCCAACGATGCCAATCCCCTGATCGCGCTGCTGGGAGGCCGCTTGATGCATTGGATCGATATGGCGGGAGCGATGGCGGCTCACCGCCACTCGCGCAGTTACGTCGTAACGGCTTCGGTGGATCACATCGATTTCCTGGTGCCGGTGAAAGTTGGGGATCTGGTGATTTTGCGATCGTCAGTGAATCGCGTGTTTCATACATCGATGGAAGTGGGCGTAAAGGTTTGGGTGGAGAACTATATAGCGGATACGGCGCAACACGTGGCTTCGGCCTACCTGACGTTTGTGGCCATCGATGGCAAGGGGAACCACTTGAAGGTCGCTCCCGTGATTCCCGATACGGAGGAGCAGCAGCGGCGCTACGACGACGCGGGGCGGCGGCGCGAGATCCGGCGCGCGGAGCTGGAGCGGCGGCGCAAGGCGAAACGATAATCCGCAAGCAGATGTGATCGGCGTCACATCGGGCCCTTGGCAAAACAGATAGTCTACACCGTTGCCACCGAGGGATTTTCATGGATAGCGCGCTTCTGGTCGATCGCATTCACTTCGCATTCACAGTTACCTTCCACTATCTCTTTCCGCAACTAACGATGGGCCTGGCGCTGCTGATCGTGGTGCTCAAGACGGTCGCACTGCGCCGCAATGACGAGGCATACAACCAGGCGGCGCGTTTCTGGGCGCGGATCTTCGGCATCAACTTCGTGATGGGCGTGGTGACTGGAATTCCGATGGAATTTCAGTTTGGCACGAACTGGTCGCACTTCTCGCGCTTCGCCGGTGGGGTGATCGGGCAGACGCTGGCCATGGAAGGCTTGTTCGCTTTCTTTCTGGAGTCGGCGTTTCTCGGGCTGTTTCTTTACGGAGAGAAGCGGCTCAGTCCGCGGGCGCATTGGTGGTCGGCGGTCGCGGTGTTTCTGGGATCGTGGCTTTCCGGATTCTTCATCATCGCAACCGATGCGTGGATGCAGCATCCCGTGGGCTTTGTTGCGGCCAGCGATGGCTCAGTGCAGCTGTCGAGCTTCTGGGAACTCGTGCTGAATCCATGGGCATGGTGGCAGTATGCACACAACATGAGCGGTGCTGTGATTACGGGCGCGTTTGTAATGGCGTCAGTGGGCGCGTTCTACTTGTTGTGGGGAAAGTTTGAGGTGCAAGCACGGATCTTCGTACGGGTGGGCGTCGTCGCTGGATTGATTTTCAGCGTCCTGCAGTTGTTCCCCACCGGCGACGGTCAGGGCCGGATGGTTGCCATGCATCAGCCGGTAACGCTCGCAGCCATGGAAGCGCTGTTCGTGAGCCAGGCGGGGGCGCCGCTGGTGATCCTGGGGCAGCCGAATGTAGCTGAGCGCAAAATTGATAATCCCATGGAGGTGCCCAACGCGCTCAGCTTTCTGACTTACCGCGCATGGAAAGCCGATGTGCAGGGGCTCGACGCGTTCCCCTCGGATATGTGGCCGGAGAATATCGCGCTTCTCTACTACAGCTACCACATCATGGTCGGGCTGGGGACGATCTTCATCGCGATAATGGTGGTAGCGGCGTTTCTGTTGTGGTGCGGCAAGCTTTTTTCTGCGCAATGGATGCTGTGGATTCTGCTGCTGGCCTTGCCATTTCCTTACATCGCCAACACTGCGGGGTGGATGACGGCAGAACTAGGGCGGCAGCCCTGGCTGGTTTACGGCCTGATGCGCACGGCCGAGGGATATTCGAAGGCGGTGTCGGCGGGCAATGTGATGTTCACGCTGCTGGGTTTTCTCGGCATGTACACAGTGCTGGGGATTTTGTTTCTCTTTCTGGTGCGGCGCGAGATTGAGCACGGACCGGTGGCCGAGGTGAGTTCGGGACACTAGTTCGGGTTACTAGCAAGGTGGAGCAGGCCTGTAGGCCTGCGTCAAGAGAGTCAAGTGAGAGGGCTTTAGCCCCCGAGGGACGCGATGGAAACCCTATGGTTCATGATCGTCGCTTTGATGCTGGCGGCTTACGTGGTGCTGGATGGCTTCGATCTCGGCGCCGGCGCGATCTACCTGAGCGCGGGCAAGACGAGCGACGAGCGGCGAAAAATCCTGCGCGCGATTGGGCCGGTGTGGGATGGGAATGAAGTGTGGCTGATCGCGGCAGGAGGGACGCTCTACTTCGCGTTTCCGTTGCTCTATGCTTCGAGTTTCAGCGGCTTCTATCTGCCGCTGATGATGGTGCTATGGCTGCTGATGCTGCGCGGGATCGGCATTGAGTTGCGGGCGCATATGGAGAATCCGGTTTGGGTCGGCTTCTTTGATTTGATCTTCTGTGTATCGAGTGTGCTGCTGGCGATTTTTTTCGGCGCTGCTTTGGGAAACGTGGTGCGCGGCGTGCCTCTGGGTCCGGACGGCTATTTCTTCGAGCCGCTGTGGACAAATTTCCGCATGGGCGCAAATACCGGAATCCTCGACTGGTATACGGTACTGACCGGTGTGATTGCGCTCGTGACCCTGACGGCACATGGATCGTTGTATGTCGCGGTCAAAACGGACGGCGATCTGAATCAGAGAACTCGCAAGATCGCGTTGTGGGCGTGGCCGCTGCAGCTGATTCTGACTATCGTAGGTTTGGTTGCGACTTGCTATGTGCAGCCGACCGTGCTCGACAACTACAAGCAGCATGCCATTGGCTTCCTGATTCCTGTGATTGTGTTTGGCAGTCTTGCCCTCATGATCTATGCCATCCGCAAAGGGCGGGACAAAGTTGCTTTCGTGGGATCCGCTCTTTACATCGTGGGAATGCTGGTGGGAGCGGCGTTTGCGCTGTATCCCGTGGTGCTGCCGGCTAGCACCGATCCTGCTCACAGAAGCCTCACCATCTACAACACTGCCGCGGGGCGGCACGGCCTCACGGTCGGTTTGACATGGTGGATTCTGGGGATGGTTCTGGCTCTGGGATACTTCACTATGCTGTTCCGCATGTTTCGGGGGAAGGTGCGGCTGGAAGGTGAAGGGTACTAAACCCTCCTTCAGGCGGGCCCCGAGAGTTGATTATCCGGCTTCTCGCTGTCTCCACATCACCATCGCTGCCCCCTGTATAATCTAGGTGTTCGATCCATCCTGACTTTATTCTTTGGAGTGTGATCCCTTGAGTGCACATATGCCGTCTCATCCCGGGCAGCCAGCGCCGGGGCCGCAGCCGTTGCCGGGAGTCGATGCCATCATTGCCGTGGGTTCGGGCAAGGGGGGCGTGG
>JBAUYE010000503.1:0-14940 GCA_049584615.1 Candidatus Sulfotelmatobacter sp. | reverse complement strand
TCAGGGGCGTTGATCGACTCTCGACCATTGAGGCGTACGATTCCGGTAGACTGCGCCTCATGAGGCGCGATCCCATCGAACTGGAAATCTTCAAGAACCTTTATCACTCGATTGCCGAGGAGATGGGCGCGGCGCTGCGCCGTACGGCGTTTTCCCCCAACATCAAGGAGCGGCGTGACTACTCTTGCGCTGTGTTCGACAGCGCGGGCGAAGTGATCGCTATGGGCGACCACATGCCGGTGCATTTGGGTTCGATGCCAATGTCGGTGCGGGCGGCGATCGCGGCGTGCGATATGGCACCGGGAGACGTGGTCATGCTGAATGATCCCTTCCGCGGCGGAACACATCTGCCGGATATCACTTTGGTGGCCCCTGTCTACGTGAAGCCCCGCCGTCGTGCGGGACCGGCTTCGCCTGACTTCTATGTGGCATCGCGGGCGCATCATGCGGACGTGGGCGGAGCGTATGCGGGGTCGATGGGCCTGTGCCAGGAAATTTACCAGGAGGGATTCCGCATTCCCCCGGTGAGGATCATGCGTGCAGGCTTGATGGAGCGCGATGTGCTGGCGCTGCTGCTGAACAACGTGCGCACGCCCGAGGAGCGCGAAGGCGATCTGGGTGCGCAGATCGCGGCTTGCCATACCGGGGCTGAGCGGCTGCGCGAGGTTTGCACGCGCTACGGCATTGACCGCGCCCAGCGCGCGGCACAGGAGTTGCTGCAGTATTCGGAAGAACTGATGCGCACGTTTTTATTGCAAGTACCCCTAGGCACGTATCGCGCGGAGGATTTTCTGGACAACGACGGCATCAGCAGCACGCCGGTAAAGATCGCGGTGAGGGTGAGCGTGACGGGCCGGACCACTGGTCCGGTAGTCATCGTCGATTTCACAGGCAGCGATCCCCAAGTCGAAGGAAGCGTAAACGCGGTCGAGGCCATCACCTATTCTGCGTGCTTCTATGTTTTTCGTTGTCTGCTGGCCGATGATGTTCCGGCAACCGCAGGACTGATGCGGCCTATCCGGGTGATTGCTCCAGAAAGCTCGGTGGTGAATGCGCGGCCACCGGCGGCGGTCGCGGGGGGAAATGTCGAAACGTCGCAGCGCATAGTGGACGTCCTGCTGCGCGCCCTCGCACAGGCCATTCCAGACCGCATTCCCGCGGCGGCATCTGGAACCATGAACAATCTCACCATCGGTGGAATCGATCCCCGTACCGGCCAACCCTTTGCTTACTATGAGACGATCGCGGGTGCCATGGGCGCGCGTCCGGGTAAGTCGGGCGTCTCCGGCGTGCATACTCATATGACGAATTCGCTGAACACTCCGGCGGAAGCGCTGGAGTATGCCTATCCGTTGCGGGTTCTGCGATACTCACTTCGGTCCGGCAGCGGCGGAACCGGAGCGCATCGCGGCGGCGATGGAATTATCCGCGAGATTGAAGTGCTGGCCGATTGCGAAGTCACGCTGCTTGCCGACCGGCGGACGCGCGGGCCGTGGGGACTTGCTGGCGGGGCAGCCGGTGCGCCTGGAAAGGCCTACGTGATCCGAAGCGGCGGCTCGGTCGAGGAGATGCCAGGGAAGTTCAGCACGCGGCTTCGAAAAGGCGAGCGGATAAGGATCGAGTCGCCGGGCGGCGGCGGCTGGGAACAAGCCGATGTTAAGTAACGGTGGACTCGGAGAGAAAGATGACGCCTGATTTGGCAGCCCACTACATCCACGAAGCCCGACGCCAGATGCGCGGGCACAAGCGCCTGGCCGAGGGTGCGATGGCGCAACTCAAAGACGAAGACCTGTTCATTACGCTCGATCCGGAATCGAATTCCGTCGCCCTCCTGGTGAAACATATGGCCGGCAACATGCGCTCCCGCTTTACCGACTTCCTCACCACTGACGGGGAGAAACCGGACCGTTACCGCGACCAGGAATTTGAGCTCGATCCTGCGACAACGCGCGCCGAGCTTATGAAGTCGTGGGAAGACGGCTGGGCGCGGGTGTTCGCGGCAATCGACTCGCTTGAGCCAGAGGACGTCACGCGCACAGTGACGATTCGCGGAGAGCCCCACACCGTGCTGCAGGCCGTGAATCGCCAGATCGCGCACTACTCTCAGCACACCGGGCAGATTATTTTCCTGGCCAAGCACCTGCGCTCGAGCGAGTGGAAGACGTTGAGCATTCCCCGAGGGAAGTCGGAAAACTACAAAACGGCTGCGCCGAAATCCAACCGAGAACTGCCGCCGGAACGTTGATGCAGCGGTGAGAGCGCATCCAGCATTTCAGCGGTGCTAAAATTACATGTTTTGTATCCGAGTCTGAATTCATAAGGTAGCTGTCATGTCATCCACGATGTTAGCGGTCGTCAAAGCGGAGGCCGCGCCCGGCGCTGAGGTTCGCGAAGTAAAGATTCCCGCCTTTGGCCGGAACGAGGTGCTGGTCAAAGTGAAGGTGGCATCCATCTGCGGCACCGACCTGCATATTTACAACTGGGATCGCTGGGCGCAGAACCGGATTCATCCTCCGCTGATCCCGGGGCATGAGTTCTGCGGCGAGGCGGCGGCGTTCGGCGACGAAGTGACCAGCGTGAAGGAAGGCGACTTCGTCTCCGCCGAGATGCATGTAGCTTGCGGTAAGTGCCTGCTATGCCGCACCGGCGAAGCGCACATTTGCCAGAACGTGAAGATCATCGGTGTGGACGCCGACGGCGCCTTCGCCGAGTATGTGGTCATTCCCGAATCAAATATTTGGAAACTTGATCCTGCCATTCCTCAGGAGTATGCGTCGATTCTCGATCCTTTGGGCAACGCGGTCCACACCGTGCTGGCAGGTGAAATCGCCGCGAAAACCGTGGCTATCACCGGCTGCGGGCCCATCGGACTTTTTGCCATCGCCGTGGCGCGGGCGGTGGGCGCGACCAGCGTGTTTGCCATTGAAGTGAACGAGCACCGGCGCAAGATCGCCTGGGAGATGAAGGCGGATTACGTGCTCGATCCCTCGAAGGAAAATGTTCGTGCGATTGTGATGGAGAAGACCGCCGGACTGGGCGTGGACGTGGTGCTCGAAATGGCGGGGCATCCCGACTCGATTCGAACCGCTTTCGACATTGTGCGGCGCGGCGGAAGAATTTCCCTCCTCGGCCTGACCTCGAAACCCATTTCGCTGAACTTTTCCGAAGACATTATTTTCAAAGGCATTACCGTGCAGGGCATCAACGGGCGGCGCATGTACCAGACCTGGTACCAGATGACCGCTCTGCTCAAGGCCGGCAAGCTCGATCTGCATCCCGTGATCACCGACCGCATTGCGATGAAAGATTTCTCCAAGGCCATGGAGCGGCTGAAGACGGGCGAGGCTAGTAAAATATTGGTCTATCCGAACGGCGTTCGGTGATTGTGTGGCGCGGACACTCTTGTCCGCGAACGCTTCCGCCTAAGAAACACACGCGGATGGTAGTTGGAAGTGACTTATGGCCCTAGATGCGTTCGTCCGCTGCACTTGCATCCGCGACGGCAAAGCCAAGCCTCACCCGCTCCCCGACCGGCTCACGTTCGACGAGCGCGGCGAACCGATGCTCACAGGCGACCCTACTGACGATGAATGGGAAGCGCACGACCAGTGGCTCGCGGAATCGTGCGAGCATGAGGGATTTATCCTCTCGTTTTTTCTCGGCAACATCACCAAGGTCGGGAATCTGCGCAGCTTTCTGCGTCACCT
This sequence comes from Candidatus Sulfotelmatobacter sp., assembly GCA_049584615.1. Classification (GTDB taxonomy): domain Bacteria; phylum Acidobacteriota; class Terriglobia; order Terriglobales; family Acidobacteriaceae; genus Sulfotelmatobacter. The sequence continues at coordinate 11,233 of JBAUYE010000503.1, read as the reverse complement.
GCAGGGAAAACCCGGGCCACGATTTCCCATTCTGCTGGAGAAAGTTCTCTACGACGGCACGCACACTGGCGATTGGATCCCCGTCAAGGAGTCGCCGGCATTGTTGAAAGAGGTCAATACCGTGCTCCACTCCAGCGATATTCTGGCCGAGTCCGAGAAGGAATTCTTTACCAACATGAAGCTGCTCTGCGAGGCCAGCATCGCGACCGGTAACCCGATTATGTTCTGAGCTGCGGATTTACGCGGATCAGCACGGATTTATTCTTCTCACTTCCGATCCGGGTTGATCCGTGCAAATCCGTGGCAAACAAGTTTCGAGGTTTTCCATGACCACCGCAACCCGCACTAATCCGCTCTCCTATCTCACCGACCAACTCGATGAACTCAAGGCCAAGGGCACGCACTTCAAGCTGCGCGTGCTCGAGGACGAGCAGGCGCCGGTCTGCACTTTCGACGGCAAGAAGGTCATCAACCTGGCCTCGAACAATTACCTGGGACTGACCACGCATCCCAAGCTGCGCGAAGCGGCGCTCGAGGCCACGCGCAAATACGGCGTGGGATCAGGCGCGGTGCGCACCATTGCCGGGACCATGAAGATCCACATGGAACTCGAAGAGAAGATCGCGCGGTTCAAGAACGTGGAAGCGTGCGTAGTTTTCCAGTCAGGCTTCGCGGCCAACGCAGGCACGGTCTCGGCCGTGCTGGGGAAAGACGATTTCATCATCTCCGACGCATTGAACCATGCTTCCATCATCGATGGCGCGCGCTTGTCGCGGGCAAAGATTCTGGTCTTCCGCCACAAAGACGTCGCTCACGCGGAAGAACAACTGGTCAGCATCAAGGATGAACCGGGTAAAAAGTTGCTGATCACCGACGGCGTCTTTTCGATGGATGGCGACATCGGCCCGCTGCCCGGCCTGTGCAATGTGGCGGAAAAATACGGTGCCATCATGATGGTCGACGATGCGCACGCGTCCGGCGTGCTGGGCCGCAACGGCCGCGGCACCATCGATCATTTCGAAGTGCACGGGCGAGTGGATATTCAGGTGGGGACATTGTCAAAAGCCATCGGCGCGCTCGGCGGATACGTCTGCGGAACGCGCGATCTGATCGATTTTCTCTATCACCGGGCGCGGCCATTCCTGTTCTCGACCTCGCATCCGCCCTCCGTAGCGGCAACCTGCATCGCTGCCTTCGATGTTCTGGAAAACGAACCCGAGCGCATGGAAAAACTTTGGGAGAACACGCGATTCTGGAAAAAAGAACTCGGCCTGCTCGGATTCGACATCGGCGGCCGCGCCACTCCAGCCAGTGAGACTCCAATCACGCCCATCATCATCGGCGACGGCAAGCTCACCATGGACTTCTCCCGCGAGCTGTTCAAAGAAGGAGTGCTCGGCACTGGCATTGCGTTCCCCACCGTGCCCGAAGGTAAGGCCCGCATCCGCACCATCATGACAGCGACGCACACGAAGGAAGAGTTGGAGCAGGCGCTGGAGATGCTGGGGCGAGTGGGAAGGCGGATGGGAATTTTGGCTTGAGTTAGTAGATATACATGGTGCAGCGCCTTAGTCTGCGCGGTACACGATTTTCCCACCTACAACCGTTGCCACCACTTTCCCCGTAAGCTGCCAGCCATCAAACGGAGTGTTGCGCGAGACCGACCGAGACTCGGCGGCCTCGAACGTCCAGCGCTTCTTGGGATCGAAGATGGTTATGTCGGCGAAGTTGCCGCGGGCAAGCGATCCACGGCCGCGCAGATCGAAAACACGCGCCGGGCCCGTGGTGAAAAGTTCGACGACGCGGGTCAAAGGAATCTTGTGCTCGCGATGAAGTTTCGTAATCGCCAAAGCTAATGCAGTCTCGAGTCCGGTGATGCCGAAGGCGGCGCGCTCGAACTCGACCTCTTTTTCATGCGAGGCGTGAGGGGCGTGGTCGCTAGCGATGGCGTCCACGGTGCCGTCGGCGAGCGCGACCAGAATCGCTTCACGGTCAGAGGCCGACCGCAGCGGCGGATTCATCTTGAAATTCGTGTTGTACTCGCCCACGTCCTGATCGAGCAACGTGAAGTGGTGCGGCGTGACTTCGCAAGTGACGCGAGCTTTGGCGCGCTTGCCGCGGCGCACAGCCTTGAGCGCATCCGAAGTGGAAAGATGCGCTACATGCAGGCGCGATTCGCGAATCTGCTGCGCGAGAGTGACGTCGCGATCAACGACACTGGCTTCGGCGGCGGCAGACATGCCACGCAGTCCAAGACGGAAACTGGTGGGGCCTTCGTGCATGGAGCAGTGCTCGGTAAGGCGCGTGTCTTCGGCATGTTGCACGACCGGCAGATTCAGTTCGGCGCCGAGCCGCAGGGCGGCACGCATGATTTCGTCGTCGAGAATCGGCTTGCCGTCGTCAGTGACCGCGACTGCTCCGGAGCGTTGCAGGGCGGCGAAGTCGGTAAGCGTAGCTCCCCGCGAGTTGCGGGTTGCGGCCGCGATGGGGAAAACGTTGACCACGCCGCCGCGCTCCGAATGCCGCAACCAGGCAACCCACTCGGCAGTGTCCACCACGGGCGCGGTGTTCGGCATGGTGCAGACCGAGGTGAAACCTCCGGCGGCCGCGGCGGCCGTGCCACTGGCGATGGTTTCTTTATATCCCTGACCGGGCTCGCGCAGGTGAACGTGCAGGTCGATGAATCCGGGGGCAACGATCAGGCCGCGCGCATCGAACTTCTCGTCAGCGCCGCCGCGCACCTTGTTGGGCAAAGCAATCTCGGCGACGCGGCCATCGCGCAGAAGAACGTCCATGGGCGCGTTGATCTTCGCTGCGGGGTCAATCACGTGACCGCCCTTGATCAGAATGGACCCCGGTTTGAATTTTGCGTTCATCGTTCTTTCAATCCGTGTCGATCCGCGAAAATCCGTGGCTCATTTTGCCTTCCCCAGCGCCCGCGCCAAAATCGCCATGCGCGTGGGCACACCGTTGTGAACCTCGTCCAGGATCACCGACTGCGCGCCGTCGGCGACTTCCGTGGTCAGCTCCAGGCCGCGGATAATCGGTCCAGGATGCATGACAATCGCATCGCGCCTGGCAAGCTTCAGCCGGGACGGCGTCAGCTGATAGTGGGCAACGTAGTCCTGCAGTCGAATCTTCTGGCCGGCAAGGCGCTCTTTTTGCAAACGTAAAAGCATGATCACGTCTGCGCCCCGCACCGCCTCTTCCGGGTGACGAGAGACGCGTAGACCGGGCACCAGAGTCGCCGCGACCTCGGGCACAAACTCCGGGGGACCACACAGTGTCACCTTCACCCCAAACTTCGCCAGCAGATGGCAGGCAGAGCGCGCCACACGGCTGTGGTAGATATCGCCGATGATCGCAACCTGCAGGCCCTTGAACGATTTCTTGTGTTTCAGAATCGTAAAAGCATCGAGCAAGGCCTGGGAAGGGTGCTCGTGCATGCCGTCGCCGGCGTTGATGACGGGAATGTCGAGGTGCTTCGCCAACAGTTGGGGCGCTCCCGCACAAGGGTGGCGAAGGACGATGGCGTCCGCGCCCACTGCGCGCAGCGTGGCTCCAGTATCGAGCAACGATTCCCCCTTCTCGATGCTCGACCCCGAGGACTGCACCAGAGTGGTGATTGCGCCCAGCGATTTGGCGGCGATCTCGAAAGAGGATCGCGTGCGGGTGGAAGCTTCGTAAAACAGCAGCACGATGCGCTTGTTGCGCAACAACGGCCTCACCTTGAGCGGATTCATCCGGCGGGCCAGCTTCAGCAGGCCCAGGATTTCTTTCTCCTCAAGGTGCTCGATGCCGAGCAGTGAACCGCGTGCCGGTTTGTTCATCGCGTAAGAACGCAAACGCTGCATCATACGCGGACCGCGCAGGGCAGGCAAGGCCGTCTCCCAGGCCATCGCCCGGGCGGCGGCAAGCGTGAGCCTTTTGCCTTGAAGATCGAGGGAGTGCAATGGCTTATGGCCGGTTCTTGCGACTAAGAAAGGCGCCAGTTAAGGCCCCAGCTATGCTTCCCGCGGCAACGGAGATCACGAAACCGCTTATCGCGTAGACGGTCAACTTCGCAGCCAGGCCTTCTGGTTTCTTCAGAACGTCGAGGAAAGCTTGCATTTGCGGATCACTGGAACGAGACGCTACCTGCTGCAGACCTTCAAGCACTTGTTCGCGCAGTTGCCCGCCGGACTGCAGCACGACGAAGGTGATGGCGGAGAAAATGGCAATTACCCCAGATGAAAAAAGGCCCGTAACCGCTCCGAGCTGCGCTCCAGAACGAGCAGTCGCTTTCCAGATCGGGTTGCGGTAGTGGTAAAGAATAACGGCCAGACATCCAGCGCCCAAAATGGCCAGCAAGGGAACCATCAGGCGCAGCGACATTATTACGATGGAGAGCAAGGCGGCAAACGCGCACGTCCGAAGGGCCCGCGGCCACTCGATCCCATTGGAAAGTGTAGGAACACTCAGAGAACCTGGTAAACCGGGTGGGGCCGAGGAAAAAGCCGCCGCCTCATTGGCCGTGACATTCTCCGCAATAGGCGGCGAATTAGCCTCCGGAACGGCTACGCGAATTTGAGGCGCGCCGCATTGTGAACAGAAAGGCTTGCCGTCTTCGATACTGTGTCCGCATTTGTGGCAGGGATGATCCATGTGGATCAACGAAGGGCTGGCTTGAAGGTATCGCACGATGAGCGGCAGGCGCAAGGAACGGCTCGCGCTGCCCCGGATGGAAACTTCTTGGCCTTCGCTTTAGAGGTCAGCTTGCTTGCCGCGAGTATGGACGTAAACCAGGGCGAAGGTTGAGCCGCTGCGGCCGTCGCTCGGTTGGATGGCGACTACGTGCTGGTTGTCCTCCGTCCCAACTTTCAGCTCCGTAACCGGGCCTGTATTGTCACGGTCGCACTTGAGTTCTTTGGAGTGTTCGTCGTCGTTGATTTCGGCGTGGGCGCCGCCAGATTCGCTGGTGTGGCACTCGATCACCTTGCCGTACTTCTTCAGTTTGTTGCGATAAAAACCGATAACTTTTCCCGGCGCGTCGTCGGAATCGTATTTCACAACCACCAGCTTCATGCCAAAGGCTTCGGTGACAACGCCGAAATTCACTCCTTTGTCGTTGTCTTCGTCGCGGTGGAGGCGCGCCCCGGGATAGAGCGGTAAGCCCGCTTTGCGGGCGTCCGCATCCGTGCCCATATGCAGGTCGCCCACGGAGCTTTGGATATCTAGATGTTTATCCTGACTGCTGTCCGTTTGTTGCGCTCGCGCAGCCAAGCCGGAAATCGCCACAGCGATGCCGAATACTACCGTGCGCATTGCTCGAAAATGCATCGGTCGAAACATTTCTGCCTCCTGGAATTCCAGAAAAATCGCGCCCTAGATGTCGGCATCTTTGCCGTGCGTGCGTACATAGACCAGAGAGAAGCTCGATCCCCCACCATCCGACCGGACTGCAACAATATGCTGATCATCTTGCTTGCCTGCCTTGAGCTCGATGTCGTTGCCCCCGCTGCCTTCGCAGGTCAGCTCGTTCGAACTATTCTCGGATCCGTGCGATCCCATATTCACGTTCCAGTTTCCCCTGGAGGTATGGCATTCGAGCACGTTTCCATATCTCTTTAACTGGTCTCTGTAGAAAGACAAGACCTTGGCAGGCGCGGCGTCGGACTTGTACTCCAAAGCTACAACTTTCAGTCCGTAGCCGAAGCCGGAGATGTTGACGTTGGCGCTTTTATCGCTGCCGTCGGAATCTTTCTCGTTCAACGTGGCGCCCGGATAAACGGGAAGACCGACGTCGGCGACATCCGCCTGATTGCTGACATGGACGCCACCAAGAAGCGTATGGATGTCGACCTGTTTGTCCTGGCCGTCAGCTTCTTTCTTGACGTTCACACTGCACGCCGGCAGGACGAGGAGCGCAGCCAAGCCGGCAGCGGCTATTACCAGTGTCGAGAATTTGTTCGTGCTCATTTTAAGACCCTCCGCCCGCAACCTGGACTGGACGCTCGAGGCCGGCGCCCCGCTGGGCAACATTGGGAATGCTCACGGGAAGATGCCCGCGGATGGCAATTTCTCCGAACAACGCCTTCACCGCGCTTAGCTCCGACACCGACGCGTTGGAAAACGTACACATGTAATTCGCAACCTTCGGGAAGTCCGACGCCAGGTATGGGTTCCCCATGGCGATGACCACCGTCTTTTCGGCCGCGCGATTCAGCAACTGCTGCAGCAGTATGCCGGACGCATCTGTCATCGCAACCGCATTCCCCACTCTGCCCGCCGTTGGCACCACATAGACCGCGGCCACCACCGTTTTGGCTTCGGCCACGGCTTTCAGCACCTCGTCGCTCATTCCGGCGGCGATGCGCGGATCCACATAGAGCACGCGGGCATCAGGAATGCGGGCCCGAAATTCACGCCCAAAAACTCGCCCGGATTCGGTCCGCACGTCCTCGGAGAAGAGAACTGCCACAGCCTGACTGCGTGTCTCCTCTTGTGTTGTATACGGAAGAGCCGCCTTCGCGGTTCCCTGATTTTTGAGTGAAGATTTGAGCGGCAACACCCTGCCGTTGTCCCGCACCAGGGTCACCGCAGAGTCGGCCACCTGCTGGCCGAACGCCAGGTTCTCCGGCTTGCTCACCAGGTTGGCGAGGGCATTCACGTCCACCATCCGGGCGCTCTGCAGACCCAGAGATGCCTTTGTCTTCAGGATCTTAAGCACAGAGCGGTCCAGCCGTTCGCGGGAAATTTCTCCCGACTGAACCGCCTGGAGCATGGCATTGTATGAGGCGGGAAAGTCGGCGGGGATCAGCAACAGGTCGTTGCCGGCCTTAAAAGCCTCGACCGCGGCCCGGCCGATGTTGTTGGCAAAAAGGTGCGTCAGGGCGGCCATATCGAGCGCGTCGGTGACAATGATCCCTTTGAAGCCGAGTTGTTTTTCGAGTAGATCTGAAACAATTGCCGGCGAAATCGTGGCCACGTGGTTGGGATCGGGATCGAGCGCGGGCACGGTCACGTGGGCCACCATAACCGAATCGACTCCCGCCGCAATGGCCTGGCGAAACGGCGGCAGTTCAATGGAATCGAGGTGGGCGCGATCCACGTTGACGCTGGCAACGCCGAGATGCGAATCGGTTGCGGTGTCGCCGTGGCCGGGAAAGTGTTTCGCCGTGGTCAGCATTCCGTCTTCATGCGCGCCCTTGATATAGGCCGCGACCAGATCGCCGACCTGCCTGGGATCTTCGCCGAACGAGCGCGTGTTGATAATGGGATTCGCAGGATTGGAATTTACGTCGGCGTCAGGGAAAAAATTCCAGTGAATGCCGATCGCGCGAGACTCTTCGGCGGTAATCCGGCCGAAGGCTTCGGCGTCTTCTACCTTGCCATCTCCACCGAAAGCCATGGCGTGCGGGAAGACTGTGGTTCCTGTCAGGCGCATCGAGACCCCGCGTTCAAAATCGGCGGCGAACAACAGGGGCAGCTTCGACTCACTTTGCAGGCGGTTGAGAATTTCGGCGGCTTCGTAGGGCTCGCTGCGCAGAAGAAATGGGCCGTCGACGTGGACCGTCATGGCAAATGAGCCCACGTGATATTTCTGCATGTCTTCAAGCCACTGCTGGTATTCCGGATTCTCGACATTGAGAAAACTGGCGCGGCACCAGATCATGAACACCTGTCCGACTTTCTCTTCGAGGGTCAGCTTGCGCAGAGTCTTCTCCGCCCACTTTTCGCCATCGTGGGTTAGATGAACGGGACCCGGGCGCTGAAACTTGTCTCTGGCGGATGCTGATGTGGCAAAAACGAGACTGAGCAGCAGGATTGCGAGGGTGCGGGGCATGCGGAAACGATAGCAGAAATGAACGGCATTGGCGCGCTACCATTTCATCCGCGTTCATCCGCGAAAATCCGCGGCAAAGGACGCTTCTGTTCTTACCATAGCTTCTTGCTGAGTCTGCGACTCATCCCCGAAACCACGCAGCCAATGAACGTCCGGCTCGCGACGAAACCACGTCATCTGGCGCTTGGCATAGTTGCGGTGGGCCTGCTGAGCGGCCTGTAGTGCTTGTTCGTGCGTAAGCTCTCGACGAAGAAATTGCAGCGCCTGCTTGTAGCCGAGAGCAGACAGCGGGGCGGCAGCTTCACCATACTTCTCAACCAGACGCTGCGTCTCCTCGACTAGCCCAGCATCGAACATTTGCTGCGCGCGGCGGTTGATTCGGTCATAGAGCGCTTGCCGATCGGGATCGAGACCGAAGCGCAGAATGCGGAAGCCACGCAAGGGGTCGCGTCCACGCTGCCACAACTCCGTCATCTTCTCTCTCGACGCCAGGCACACCTCGATCGCGCGGATGAGTTTGGGCGCATCGTTGCCATGAATCTCTCCAGCAGCGGCGCGATCCAGGCGGCGCAGAATTCGATGAAGGTAATTCGAGCCGCGTCCGTCAGCAAGCTGTCTCAGCCGCTCCCGCAGTTCTTCAGAACGCTGCGGGCCGGGGAAAAGTCCTTCGAGCAAGGCGCGCAGGTAGAGGCCGGTTCCGCCGACCAAAATCGGCAAATGACCCTGCGTTTTGATTTCATCGAGCACTTGCCGTGCCTGGCGGGCATATTCGCCGGCGGTGATATGGCTGGTGGGCGCGACGCAATCGAGCAAATGATGCGGGGCGCGCGCTTGTTCGGAGGCCGTAGGCTTGGCGGTCCCAAGGTCAAACTCGCGGTACATGGCGACGGAATCGCAGTTCACGATCTCGCCGTGGAAGCGCTCCGCGAGCGCCAGAGAAAGCGCAGTCTTGCCGCTGGCGGTGGGGCCAAGCACCACCACCAGCAACGGCTCGGGCTGCACCGAAGCCACCGTCAGCGCACGCTCCAGTGAATGGCGTGCCAGTAGCGAATCAACGTGAGGACGAGCAACAGAAAGGCAATCAACAGCAGGCCGGAAGTTTCCGTGGCATAAATCGCATGCCGGCGGTGCTTGCCGGAGGAATCGTTCTGGCGCCGGGCGTCAGGCACGCAGATATTGTACGCTCGGCAGGAAGCCGCGCGGTTGGTGCTACACTACGCGTCGTCGGTGGCCCATTTTCCATGCCCGCTTTCCAAGGCAACTCCAGCAGAATCGCGCGCTTTGGACTATTCGAGCTCGACCTCGCCGCCGGCGAACTGCGCAAGAACGGCGCCAAGCTTCGTCTGCAGGAGCAGCCGTTTCAGGTTCTGGCTCTGCTCCTGGAGCGCGCTGGCGACGTGGTGACGCGCGAGGAGTTGCGCCAGAAACTTTGGCCTGCCGACACCTTCGTGGATTTCGACCACAGCCTCAATACCGCCGTAAACAAGCTTCGGGAAGTGTTGGGCGATTCGGCATCCAGTCCACGTTATATCGAGACGCTGGCCCGTCGCGGATATCGGTTTATTGCACCAGTACAGAACAATGTGGCGGTGACATCCGCGCCGAATTCCCCGAGCACTCTGCACCCAGAGCTCGAAGTGCCGATCCCGCGGCGCGGGTTGACGCGCGGCTTGTTCGCTTTAGTCCAAGTGATGTATCTCATCTTCTACGTGGTCGCGCTTTCCCGCCTACATGCGATTCAAGGAATCGCAGATTCTTTCTTGCCGGCGTGGGGCGCAACTACGCTGGCGGGCGTAGTGATGGTGACTGCCGGCGTGGGAATTCCGCTGCGTTGCTATCTGCTCTCCGCCGTCGGGTTCGACTACCAGCGCCTGGGCGAGAAGTTTCAGCAGATGTTTCCTTTTATTCTGGCGCTCGATCAGCTCTGGGCCGTCGCTCCGTTCCTGCTGATGCAGAAGATCGGGCTAGGCGCGGCTTTCGCAGCCAGCGCGGGACTACTCTATGTGCCGTTCTCAGAGCGCACTCTGATTCGCATGGCATACGTCAGACAGCAGGCGCCCTAGAACCTTGACCCAATTTTCTATGGAACCGGACTCACAAATCGCGCGTAATCTCGTCTAAGAAGCTGGATGGGAGTGTGTCTTCTCAAGGAGGCAATTTCTTATGAGACGGATGAACCTTAAACGCCGCTTCATGGTTTTGATGGTCATCGGCTTCGTTTGCTCCTGGGCCGTGCTGCGCGCGGGAGCTGATGAATGGTCGAAAACCTATACCCTCACCGGCCAGCCCGATTTGCGGGTAGATACTTCTGACGCCAACATTCACGTTTCCACCTGGGACCAGAAAACCATCGAAGCCAAGGTGACCACCGAGCGCTACAAGATCGGCGGCGAAGGCATCCGGATCGAAGAACGCCAGACGGGCGACACGGTTGAGATCGAGGTGCGCTATCCGCACTCCCACGGGGTCACAATCGAGTGGGGCAACCATAGCAACCACCGCGTCGACATCGACATCCACATGCCGCGCGAGGGCCGCGTGGACTTGCACACCGGCGACGGCGAGATCGATCTGGGAAACTTTAAAGGAGAAATGCAATTGCGCAGCGGAGACGGCTCGCAGGAGGTCGACAGCGTAGACGGCAAACTGCGGGCGACGACAGGGGATGGCCACATCCGCGCCCATGGCCGCTTTGACGAGCTCGACCTCAAGACCGGCGACGGCCACGTCGACGCGCAGGCCATGGCCGGCTCCGCTCTGGCGACAAGCTGGAGGCTCGAAAGTGGCGATGGCACGGTCACGTTGGACGTCCCGGGGAACCTCGCCGCCGATGTGGATCTGCACACCGGAGACGGCCACATCGATCTGGATTTACCCATCACGACTGAAGGCCAGATTCGCGAAGGCGAGGTGCACGGCAAGCTGAACGGCGGCGGAAATCTACTGGTCATTCATACTGGAGACGGCTCGATCCGTCTGCGCAAGATCTGAGCTCAGGCTTCGGCCTCACGAACCTTCGACCCGCCAATGCCGCACGCGGCTTGACGCGAGGTTTTATACTCTTGAGTCCTGCGGTTTCGATTTTCAGCGGACAATTCTGCCTCAGGGTACCTTCGGCAGTCACAGGGAGGGTCGTCATGGCAGTCGTGCGTGTCTTTGGGTTTCGCAGTGTCTTCATCCTCGCATCTCTGTTTTTGTTGGCCTACTCATTCGCCAGCGCCCAACAGTCCGCAGCCGCGCCGTCGAAGCCCGAACCGGCGATGGATGTGACTTCCATGGACCGCAGCGTTGATCCGTGCGTGGATTTCTTCAAGTACTCCTGCGGCGGATGGATCAAAAACAATCCGATTCCTCCCGACCAGTCTTCCTGGTCCACCTACTCGAAGATGCAGGACGAGAACCGGGTTC
>JBAUYE010000502.1:0-2803 GCA_049584615.1 Candidatus Sulfotelmatobacter sp. | reverse complement strand
GCCATCGATGCTGGCGGGATTCATCGCCGCGCTGAAGGTGGCGGTAACGATTGTGCTGGAACACGCGCCGCTGGCAGCGTCCAAAGGGGCCACGGAACTCACAGTTGGCGCCGTCACGGTTGGGTTGGCGCCAGGCTTGTCGTAGTCGCTGCATCCGGTGGCGAACGCGAGCAGCAGGAATGCTGGGAACCAGATTTTCGAATTGCTGTATCTACGCATGACTTTCATCCTTCTTCTCTGGCTAGACCAGCGGCCACGATTTAGTTGCCTCTATTTCGCAAGCTAACTCCCACGCAGCCTGAGCACAAGCATTTCAGCCGCACCAGATGGGCCTATTCACGCGATGGCTTCCCATTTTGGAATGCTGATGGAGTCGTTCTGCCGGAGCGCGACTTCACTTCTTGAGGCGCGATTGGCGAGCGCGAGCAGGTTTCGCGAGCTGGATCGTCGAGCGCGCACGTCACCGGATTTTGCAGGGTACTGGGGACTCCGTACTAGGTACTGGATGTCACCGAATTGCCCAATACCCGCTCTTTGAGTGATACTTGTGTGTCGGCTCTTCGAGTTTCAGGAGCCAAGGAGTCCCTATTACGACGAGCACAGGAAAAATTCTCCATATGGCTCAAAAGGCTAACCCCAAGAAGTCATCCATTGCGGACGACCCGCGCGTCACTCAGGCTCTGCAGAATTACGAGGCCGGGCTGCGAGCTTTGCAGGAACACAAGTTCGAGAAGGCGAAACCACTGTTCCAGAAAGTGCTCGCCGGGCCCAGCAAGGAGCTGACCGACAGGGCTACGATCCATCTCAGCATCTGCAACCAGCACCTCGAGCGCTCGACCTCCCAGCAGTTCAAGAGTGTGGAGGAGCATTACGACTACGCCGTTTCTCTCATGAACGTCGGAGACTACGTCACCGCACGGGAGCACATCGAAAAGCTGTTGAAGCAGGCGCCTAAGACTGATTTCGTCATCTACGGTTTAGCCGCGCTCGATTGTCTTACGGGCCACGTGGAGGACTCTCTCAAGCATCTGGACGAGGCTCTGCGCCTGAATTCCGGCCTGCGCTACCAGGCGCGTAACGACTCCGATTTCCACAACCTGGCCGAAGACCCCCGCTTTACCGAGCTCTTGTACCCGGATCCAGCTGCCGACTCTTCGCCGGAAAGCTCTTTCCGGGAAGACGAATCGTTCTGATCGACGCAGACTGATTCTTCGCAGACTGATCGACGGAAATTAGATCGGCGCACCCGATCCTCAGATGGAAACCAGAATCGCTGATCTCTTGACCCTGGAGAAGGCCGCGCGCGAGCGTGGTCTTCGCGTGGTCGCCATCGGCGGCGGCACCGGTCTCTCCACTCTGCTCAAAGGACTGAAACGTTTCGCTCTCACTCCGGCAGAGTTGGCCGCGGCCCCGCCTGGTACCCCTGTAATTCGTGATCTTTGTGCCGTAGTCACCGTCAGCGACGACGGCGGCTCCAGCGGACGCCTGCGCAAAGAACTCAACATGCTTCCGCCCGGCGATATCCGCAACTGTATCGTCGCCCTCAGCGAAGATGAAGCTCTGCTCTCCCGGCTCTTCCGCCACCGCTTCGACAAAGGTTCCGGCCTCGAAGGTCACAGCTTCGGCAATCTTTTTCTTGCTGCGCTCACCTCCATCACCCACGACTTCTCCGAAGCCGTGCGCTTGTCTTCGGAGATTCTGGTCACCCGTGGCCACATTTATCCCGCCACCACTTCCAATATCGAACTCGAAGCGCTGATGGAGGACGGCACCCGCGTCCGTGGAGAAACCAAGATCACCGCCAGCAAAGGACGCATTAAGGAGTTGTTCCTCGTTCCACCCAATGTCGATCCCATGCCGCAAACGCTCGACGCCATTGCCCGTGCCGATATGATCAGCATCGGCCCGGGCTCGCTGTTCACCAGCCTCATTCCGAACCTGCTAGTGCACGGCATCGCCGATGCCATCGTCAGCTCCCCGGCCACCAAGGTTTACATCTGCAATCTGATGACTCAGGCGAACGAGAGTCTCGGCCTTACCGCAGCCGACCACATCCGGGCTCTCAATAGCCACGCCCGCCAGCAGATTTTTGACTACGCGCTGATCAATCGAACGCCGGTTTCTAAGGAACTCGGAGCCAAATACGCGCTCGAGGGTGCATGCCAGATCGTTGCCGATCTCGACGCCATCGAGGCTCTGGGCGTGATCCCTGTGATAGGAGACTACCTGGAAGAGGCCGGCGTCGCCCGCCACAACACCGCACGGGTGGCCAGCGACTTGGTGCAACTTCCAACCCAGAGCAGGAGAGCAGAGCGCGAAAGCCGGTCCGATGGAGAATCTTAAACCTGCGCACGCCACACTTCATGCTTTCCCGCACCCGCCACACTCGCTAGAATGTCGAAATATGAAATCGGCCAGGAAGAGAACAAACATCATAAAGATTTGGACGCTGGCGAGTCTGCTATCGGCTTCGGCACTTCTCGGCACAGCTGTCGCACAGAAGGACGAGGCCGAAGAACCAACCGCGACCCTGAATTTTCTAGTTATTAAAGACGACAACGGCAAGCCGATTCGCAGCGCCGCCGTCATCATGCACCCGGTCAACTCCCACGGCAAACAGAGCCGGGGCGGACTCGAACTCAAAACCGACGCCGAGGGCAAGACCAGCTTTGATGGCGTTCCGTACGGCACGCTGCGCGTGCAGGTGCTGGCTTCCGGATTCCAGACTTTTGGCGAAGACTACGAGATCGACAAACCCAAGGTAGACTTCACGATCAAGTTGAAGCGCCCACAAGGCCAGTAC
>JBAUYE010000501.1:0-14415 GCA_049584615.1 Candidatus Sulfotelmatobacter sp. | reverse complement strand
AGGATCGCAATACCTCCGAGCCGATTCAGTTCTATTCGGGACGCGATCACTTGCTGTTTGAGCTGGTGGTGTGGACGGTGGACAAGAAGAAAGCGACGGGCTACCTGAGCACTCCGAAGGCCGCCCCAGTGCCGGTGACGGCCAATTGACGGAGTGCTTAGTCGATCGGCACGAATTTCACGCAAACCGGTTCCGATACTTCGAGAACTTTGCCAGTTGGCGTGAGGCGGCCAGTTTTGGCGTCGATGCTGAATACCACAATGTTGTTTGACTTTTCGTTAGCCGCGAATAGCAGCGAACCACCTGGGGCAATCTCAAAACTGCGCGGAGTTTTGCCTTTGGTCGAGGCGTACTCGATCAGCGTCGGAGTGCCTTTGTCTGGGTCGATGGCGAATACGGCGATGCTGTCATGGCCGCGGTTCGAGGCATAGAGGAATTTGCCCGAGGGATGGACCTGAATCTCGGCGTCATCGTTGTGGGCGGAGAAGTCTTTTGGGTACGTCGAAATCGTCTGCAACCGGCGCAAGATTCCGGCAGAGCCGTCATAGCTGAAGACGGAAACCGTGGACTGGATTTCGTTGACCACATAGGCGAACTTGCCGTTGGGATTAAAAGCAAAGTGACGGGGACCAGCCCCGGGATCGGCCTTGGCGAGCGTCGTATAAATCTGCGGATCATTCAGAGTAAGCGAACCCTTTGCGCGGTCGAATTTGTACACTAGCGTTTCGTCGAGGCCGAGATCGTCGACGATGGCGAAGCGCTCGTCGGGTGACAAATCGATCGAGTGAGCGTGCGGTCCTTCCTGACGCTCCGGATCTGCGCCGTGACCGGTGTGCTGGATGAACGCTGAAGGATCGCCGAGTCGTCCATCTTCAAGCACAGGGAATACCGCGACGCTGCCTCCAGTGTAGTTGGCCACCAGAACGTATTTGCCGGTTTTATCTACGGTGATATAGCAAGGGTCCGCGCCTTTGGAGGCGACTTCATTCAACAGCGTTAGTTTGCCGGTTGCGTGATCGATCGAGAAGGCGCTGATCGCTCCGCTTTTCTGGCCTTGATAGTTTCCGGTTTCATTCACCGCATAAAGGAACCGATGGTTGGGATGCACCGCGAGAAACGATGGATTCGTGGTCTCGGCGGCTAGGCCGATGGAGGTTAGCTCGCCCGTGTCCGAATCGAAACGATAGCCGTAGATGCCCTTGCTCGCGCTGCCGGCTTCGGCGGTATAGGTGCCGATGTATACGAAATACTTTTTGTGCGAGGCGGGTGCTGCTTCCGCGCTAAGAACCGAGAAGACGAAGATGAGAAAGGCTGCGATGCCGCGGGGAATGTGCCGAGTCGGTTTCATGGCTCTATAGAATCGCATCCGGACCTTTCGCGCAAGTGTTCTAGTTCTGGGCGGTCACTTGGTCAGAGTCACCGGTACGGGTTGATCGTAGGGCTGGATCACTACGCTTACGGAGCGGCGCTGGTTGAAGTTATCCAGGGTCACAGGGAAGCTGACGATCACAGTTCGCTCGACCTCCTCGCCGGGTTGCAGCTTGTCTTCGGGAGAGAGAGGTGGCTGCGCATTCGCCTTCAGCGCCGGAAAAGCCTGATAGTAGCGGTCGAAGTCGACGGCGGAAACTGCATTGCTACTTGCCTCTCCGCTTGATGTTACAAGCTTTCCTTGAATGTCATGCACCCAGAGCGGCTTCTTGCCGGAGTTGCGCAAGGTGAAGGTGAGGGCGACCAGGCAAGCGTTCTGCCCCGGGAGTTCCACCACGGTTACGGCATCGAGTGATCCTGCGCCTTGCGGTTTGGCGCGCTGGAAAAACGATACGATGGCGACGATGATGAGTATCCCCGCCGTGGTAAGCAACAACGGTTTAAACGGGGGCAGGTTGCGCTTGGCGGTGCCAAACTCGTCGGCGATGTTGATCGTGGGCCCGCGTTGCGGGCTGGTGGCCACGACGTCCGCCGATGAGCCCGGCGGTGGCGGAGCGGGAGCAGGATTGGGCGCTTGATCGGGCATCGAAACGTTCGCGCTTTCGGATTGTACTCCTAGGCCGGGAATTCAACTCTAGTCATGCTTCATCGCCCTGGCGAATTGTTCGGTGGACAGAGTGTTCAGTACGTCGTCCTTGGTGAGCCAGGCACGGCGCGCCTGCAGGATGCCGTAGCGGATCTTGTCGAGGTGCGAGGTGTGATGGGAGTCGGTGTTGATCACGATCTTTACACCTTTCTGTTTGGCCTGGCGGAGGTGCACGTCGTTGAGATCGAGACGGTCGGGGTAGGAGTTTAACTCCATGGCGACTTTGTGTTTTGCAGCCGATGTCAGCACCGCATCCATGTCGAAATGGTAGGCATCGCGGCGAAGCTGCAGGCGGCCGGTGGGGTGACCGATGATGGAAGTGTTCGGATTCGCGATCGCTTTAAGCAGGCGCTCGGTCATCTTGGCCGGCTCCTGATTGAAGACGGAATGCACGCTGGCGATGACTAGATCCATCTGGGCGAGCACATCGTCGGAGAGATCGAGGTCGCCGTCAGCGAGAATATCGACTTCGATTCCGGCGAAGATGGTGATGCCGTCGATTTTGTCATTGGCGGCGCGAATTCGCTGAATGTGAGCGATGGCGCGCTTGTCGTCAAGGCCGTTCGCGAAAGCCAGGTTCTTCGAGTGATCCGTGATGGCCATGTATTTGTACCCGCGCGCCTTGGCGGCTTCGGCCATTTCTTCGATGGTGTTCTTGCCGTCGGTTTCGACGGTGTGCATGTGCACGTCGCCTTGAAGGTCGTCCAGCGTAATCAGAATCGGTAACGTATGATTTGCGGCGGCGTCGATCTCGCCCAGATTTTCGCGCAGCTCAGGTGGGATGTAATCGAGCTTAAGCTTGGCGTAGATCTCTTCTTCGGTTTTGCCGGCGACCGGCTTTTCGGTTTTGAGGTCGGCGAGACTGTATTCGTTGAGCGTGTAACCCATCTTGAGAGCGCGTTGGCGCAGGGCAACGTTGTGAGCTTTTGATCCGGTGAAGTACTGCATGGCTGCACCGAAGGACTCCGGAGATAGCAGGCGAACATCGACCTGCAGATCGCTGCGCAGCCGGAAGCTGATTTTGTTGTCGCCCTTTGCGATCACATCCATGAGAGGTGGATATTTGGCTACGTGTTCGATGGCGCTTGCACGTCGTTTGTCGTCGCAACAAGCGGTGCCCGTCACCAGAATATCCAGATCGCCCACGGTTTCGCGGCCGCGGCGCAGGGAACCCGCGGGAGTGATGCGGTCGATGCCGGGGAACTTGGCAAGGTATTGGGTGAGCTTGTCCGCCTCGGCCTCGGCGGCGTCGATTAGGAATCGGCCGGAGATGCGGCGGTAGTCTTCGATGGCCTTCAGCAGCTTTTGCTCGTGCTTCTCGCCCATGCGGGGCAGTTCGCGGATCTTGCCTTCACGTGCGAGCTTCTCCACGCCATCGACGTCGCACACTTTGTGGGCGCTCCAGATCAGGGCGATCGTCTTTGGACCCAGCCCCTGAATCTTCAGCAACTGCAGCATCGACGGGTGATATTTCTTCAGCAGGTCGGCCTGCACGCTAAGGCTGCCGTCTTTAAAGAGTTCCTGCAGGTTGGTCAGCATTCCCTTGCCGACCCCGGGGATAGCCAGCACCCTCTTGGGCTCGCCGATGATGTCTTTGATCTGCTCGGTGTTGTTTTCGATCGCCTGTGCCGCGTTCCGGTAGGAACGGATGCGGAAGGAATCTTGGCCGTCGATCTCGAGCAGGTCGGCGGTTTCGTACAAGATGTTGGCGATGGATTTGTTGTCCACGGACTAAAGATTAAACAAGATTGCCACGGAGTGCCAGCGGCACAGGAGAAAAGAGGCGAGGCTTCGGAAAATAGAATTACCCATCCGGTCGCGAGGCGGCGGAACGGCCGCGCGGCGCTGGAGAAGGCAGATCAACTATGACATCAGGCGCTCTTGCTAACGTTTGCGGCCTGTGGCCCCTTCTGTCCTTCGGTGATTTCGAACTCCACCGTATCGCCTTCCTGCAGGCTTTTGTAGCCTTCGGAAGTGATGGCGCTGTAATGCACAAAAACGTCGGGACCATCCGCGCGCCCGATGAACCCGTAGCCTTTTGCGTTATTGAACCACTTGACGGTGCCTTTCAGACGTTCCACGTACACCCCCTCTTTCCGCACGTCCTGCATGGGGGGGCCCCAGACGTGCCCGCATAAAGGCATTTTGGAGCGATTGGGTTTGGGGTGTCAAGACGAAACGGCGGGTCAGAGCGGAGGCGCCGCCGCTGCCTCGCTCCGCTCGGCTGAACCCTTCGGCTTCGCTCTGGGCAGGCTCGCGAAGGCGCCCTTTCCTGCAGGTACGTTCTCACGTGAGCATCTCACCTTTGTCGAGACTGATGATCTAGCCAGAGGACTGACGAGATGGTTTTGGCGTCGCGAATCGTGCCTCTCAATACCATGTGGAGTGCTGTCGCGAGTGGGACCAGGCGCTTGTGGATTACTTCATCGGCCTCGGGGTGAGCTGGGCCGGCTTTGAGGCCCGTGGCCAGAAATACCGACATGGTTTCGGCAACAAATCCGGGGCTGGCATAGAAATGGAGGATGCGGCGCCAATTCGTGGCGGTGTATCCAGTTTCTTCCAGGAGCTCCCGCTTCGCCGCGTGCAAAGCCTTTTCGCCGGGATCGATGCGGCCGGCCGGAAGCTCCCACAGATAGCCGTTTGCGGCATGGCGATACTGGCGCTCCAGCAGGACACGCGGAGTTGAACGCGACTCATCGACCGCCAGAACTACTACAGAGCCGCTGTGATGAATGACGTCGCGGCGAGCCCGGACGCCTCCTGGTTCCTGAACGTCGTCGGTAGTCACCCAGAAGACCGGCCCACGATACACCGTACGGGAAGAAATCAATCTTGCCTTGCCATGTGCAGCCTTGATGGAATTAGCCTTCTTTGTCTTGGAGCGTAGATGCTTGGGCATGACAACAATATAAGGCACGGGATTCGGCTTTCGGTATTCTGCTATTCTGCCGGGCATGTCTGCGAAGCACTCGACAAAGTCGCTTATCACAATCGTCGGGGCGGGGAATCTGGCGGGCGCGCTAGCCGTAGCGCTGCGCGGGGCCGGTTATCGGATCGACCAGATCGTTTCACGGAGGCCGGCGGCGTCTTTGCGGCGGGCACAGCGGTTGGCGCGCGAAGTCGGGGCTGCAGGTGTAGTGGCGGCTCGGGTGCAGATTCGAGCTGACATCATTTGGTTTTGCGTTCCTGATGGAGCGATTGCCGGCGCGGCAGCGTCCCTGACTGGCGCGGCTGACTGGCAGGGCAAAGTCGCGCTGCATTCCAGTGGCGCACTTGCCAGCGACGAACTTGCCGTGCTGCGGGAGCGGGGGGCAGCGGTTGCTTCGATGCATCCCCTGATGACGTTTGTGCAGGGCTCAAGACCATCGCTTGTCGGAGTCTCGTTCGCAATCGAGGGAGATCCGAAGGCGGTGCGGGCGGCTCGCGCCATCGTTCTCCGGTTGCGCGGGCAGCCGTTCGCCATCGGCAAGCAGCAGAAAGAGGCTTATCACGCTTGGGGGATGTTTGCCTCGCCGCTGTTGACGGCATTGTTAGCCGTCGGTGAGCGCGCGGCTGGTGCTGCTGGGATCAATCGAAAGTCTGCACGCGAGAGGATGCTGCCGATTCTGCAGCAAACTTTGGCTAACTACGCTAGGCTGGGCGCTGCAGCGGCGTTCAGCGGCCCCGTCGCTCGCGGAGATGTAGCGACGGTCCGAAAGCACCTTAAAGTGTTACTTGAAGTTCCGGAACTTCGGGAAATCTACGCTGTTCTGGTTCGTGCTGCGTTGCGTGACCTGCCAGCGAAGCATCGCAGCGCTTTGAGGCGACTCTTATCACGAGCTGAATAGGTGGCCGAGTTTTTCCTTCTTGGTTTTCAGGTACTCTTCGGCGTGCGCGCTGGGCTCGACTTCGCAGGGCACGCGCTCGATGACTTCGACGCCGGCGCGTTCGAGAGCCTCGACCTTCTCCGGATTATTTGAGAGCAGGCGCACCTTGCTTACGCCAAGCGCCTTGAGAATCTGGCCGGGCAGGGCAAAGTCGCGCTGATCGGCCTTGAAGCCGAGGCGTTCGTTCGCCTCGACCGTGTCCAGCCCGGTATCCTGCAACTCATAAGCTTGCAGTTTGG
Source organism: Candidatus Sulfotelmatobacter sp. (assembly GCA_049584615.1). Lineage (GTDB taxonomy): Bacteria > Acidobacteriota > Terriglobia > Terriglobales > Acidobacteriaceae > Sulfotelmatobacter. Next base: position 8,236 of record JBAUYE010000501.1, on the reverse strand, counting down.
CCATCAGGCCGATGCCGCGGCCTTCTTGCTGCTCGTAAATCAGGATGCCTGCGCCCTCGTCGCGAATCATCGACAGCGCCATCTCGAGCTGCTGGCGGCAATCGCAGCGCAGGGAATGAAAAACGTCGCCGGTCAGGCATTGCGAGTGAACCCGCACCAGCGGGGGAGTGGACTGAATGTCGCCCATTACCAGGGCGACCGCTTCTTCAACCGGCCGGCTTCCATCGGATTCTCCGCGAAATCCATAGATGCGGAACCCGCCCCAGCGCGTGGGGAAATCCGCGGAGGCTACGGGTTGAATTGTTTTGCCGGTCACAAATTGATTATAGCGGCTGGGGCCCGCGTCGAAAGTTCGCGCTACCCAAAGAACGCCCGCTGGGGATGACAATCAACCGCGCGCCTTAAAGGGGAAGATGGCATCCTGCTTCGAAGGGATGGGAACTCCATTGTGCGTGGCCGGCTGAAAATGCCAATTGTCGAGCGCGGCCAGGCACTTTTCGTCGATCTCTGGGCCGAGGCTCTGCAACACGGTTTTGCGGACGATTTCCCCTCTTTCGTCGATCGTGATTTCGATGACCTCTTTGCCCTCGGACTCAGGCCGTTGCCACGGATAGACCACGGGATCGGAAGTCGTGATGGGAAGAGCCGGGCGAATCTCGTCGCCATTGACTGGACCGCCGGGGAGGCTTCCATAGGGAAGTCCCGCAGGCGCTCCATGGCCCAGCTTCGATAGCGTGGCTGTCTTTGAATTGTCTTCGGCATCGGATGGAGTGAGCCGGGTCGGCAGTGGAAGCTTGGGCTGCGTGGAAGTTGGCGTCCACGCCAGCTTCTGGTGACCAAGGCGCTGATGGCGATAGATCTCAGTTGCGCGCTCTGGTGAACTGGTGGTGCTGTCGTCGGGGGACTGAGTTGGGAAATAGAGCTGCGTGAGCACCTTGCCGTTGCGCCCCACGGCGACGGAAGATGCAGTCAGTAATTGCGGCTCCGAACTGTGCAGCAGCCAGGCGAACAGCAGGCCGTGAAAGGCGAGTGAGCCCATCAGGATTCTGCGTCGACTTTTTGACCCTGCGGGATTCAGTTGCCCAAACATCTTTCGAGTAAACCCCCAGCCAGCGCCGTTGATCTAAGGTTAGACGCCGGGAGGGGGAGTTCGTCAAGATGGTTTGTTCAGTCCGGTCCAACCCCGGTAACTGTCACGATTCCAAGCGATAGGGAATTGGCACGGGCCTTTGGTACAGAGGTGAGAACGCTGTTAAAATGACAGCGTAAACCAAGAAGTCGGTCCAGCACGTGGGGCTATAGCTCAGATGGGAGAGCGCGTCGTTCGCAACGACGAGGCCGTCGGTTCGATCCCGACTAGCTCCACCAACTCTTTCAACCATTCGGCATGAGAATGGGGACCGCCCTCAAATGGCCGTCCAACGCCTGTTCTCGACAGTTGCCCGGGAGACGGATACAATATCACCCAGATAGGCTAGGCCCGCCAGTGACTAATCGTGGCATGAATCAGCGATTTAACCTCGATGTCTCGTCCTTCCAGAAGTTGTTGGAGGCGGCGTGGGTTCTGCAGTGTGAGCGCGATCGGGAATTGAGTGAATCGCGCATGATTCATTCACACCTGATTGAATCGAACCTGATTGAATCACCCAAGGCAGAGACTGTCCTCGCGGTTCGCTCCGACGCCGCGCCCTCCGACAAAGACGAACGGAGCACCGTTCTTGCGCTCCCTCCGGCGGGCAATGCTTTTGAGCCAGCGAAAGCGGTTGCCGAGGCGCACACCCCAAAGATTTACGAAATTTTGAATCGTGCCGTTTCTGGCCAGGTGACACTCGGGCCAATTTCCCAGCAAGCTGAAGTTGCCGGAGCGCTGGCTCTGGCGACGGACCGCCCTTGCTCACCGCTCGGTGATCCCGTCCCGTTTCGCGCGGCAGATGTTTTAGAGAAGGCGGCGCGAGGGAAGCTAGCCCTCGCCCAGATCAATCGGCGAGTAACTCTTCGTCTTGTGCGGTCCGGAGATAAATATCGAGTAGCTCTCCGTCTCGTGCCGGTCAGAGAGACGTATGAAGACGAAGAACACGCGCTAGCCCGGCGGACTGCATCCGTTTTGAAACGAGCATCACGAGTTTCGACAGCATACGCCGGGCCCCTTGCTGTGCTGGCGATCATGCTGGCGTTCGTATTTTCGCTGCTGGGAATTCACGGACCTTCCGTCACTGCGGTGAAAGCTGCCGACTCGCCAGCGCCTGATTATGTTGCCCAGACCCAATCTGCTCTAACTCCTCAGAGCGGGGATCCTGCAACCCTGCCCCTGTTTAAACCACCTGCGCTTGAACCGCCGGCATCGGCAGTGCTCGAACCAAGCCACATGCGAGTAACGGACGCTGCATCCTCCTCACTTGTGGCAGGCCTGAGCCGGTATGAGATTCAAACGGTGAGCCGCCAAGCTCGGTACGGAGATGACGTCGCCGCTCTGACCTTGGCGATGGCCTATGAGATTGGCCGCAACGTTCCGCAAAGTTGCACGCAAGCAGCGCACTGGGTTGCCGTTGCCGCGGAAGAGGGTAATTCGGCAGCTCAGTACAACCTCGCGCTTCGTTATGTCTCCGGAGATGGAACTCCGACCAACCTTGACGAAGCCAGGAGGTGGTTAAAGGAAGCAGCAGGGCAGGGATATCAGAAAGCCCAGCTCACATTGCAGGCTTCAGGTTTGTAAACCGCGGATGAAGCTCTGAACGTCGTCGTTCGCCATGAGGAAGCAGTCGGTTCGATCGCAACTGCGCCTGCCCATCTAAACCCCAGTAAAATCGGGCTTTCCCGGCACCACCACCGCTAACACAATTATGAGGGAATGCCTCCGTTTTTAGGGACACCGGGCCTTGTGCCGGTATATACTTCTGTTCAGTTTTCTTGTGCGAGATTGGGGCACCTGATTCTGGCCTCAGGGCGGGGCAACTCATGCAGCGGAATCTGCGGTCTGATCCTGAGGATCGGCCGAACTCCACAAACCAGCCCGGTGTAAGCGTTCCTGCAAAGGGCGACAGCTCTGGTTCGCACTTTCCGGTTGATCCCGACGCTACTTTAGTTGATTTTCCCCAAGCCACTTCCGATCCCGAGGCAACGCTCGTCGACTCCGATGCCACCCTGGTAGATGTCGACGCTACTGTGGTGGATGTCGGCTCGGTTCGAGGTTCACCCGCCCCGTCTTCGGGCCCCAGAAACGCCCGGCTCCAGGTTGCTGCTCCCATGCTGCAAAGCGGCGACATTCTTGGCGGCCGCTACGAGATTCTGCAGATGCTGGGCGAGGGTGGAATGGGGGCTGTCTACAAAGCCCGGGACCGGGAACTCGACCGTTTCGTGGCTCTCAAGCTGATCCGCCCGGAACTGGCTGCCAATCCCTCGATCCTGGCGCGATTCAAGCAGGAGCTTCTGCTCTCGCGCGAGGTAACTCACAGAAACGTTATCCGTATCTATGATCTGGGTGATGCCGATGGTGTGAAGTTCATCACCATGGAATTCGTGGAGGGCCAGGACCTGCGCTCGCTGATCCAGGAAAAGAAAAAGTTTCCTCCGGAAGAGGCAGTCGAGCTGATGCAACAGGTCTGCCGCGCTCTGGAAGCGGCGCACACCCTTGGCATCATCCATCGCGACCTGAAGCCGCAAAACATCATGCGCGATCAAACTGGCCGGATCCTGGTGATGGATTTTGGCCTGGCACGCACGGTCGAAGGCGATGGCATGACCCAGACCGGAGCGCTGGTCGGGACCATGGAATATATGTCGCCGGAGCAGGCGCTGGGCAAGGATCTGGATCAACGCTCCGACCTTTACAGCATGGGATTGATCCTGTACGAGTTGTTGACCGGCAAAATGCCGTTCAAGGCCGAGAGTGCCGTAGCCAGCCTGATCAAGCGCAACCAGGAGCAGGCCACTCCGGTCTCCGATCACGACCAGACAATTCCCCGCGCGCTTAGCAACGTTGTCGCCAAGTGCCTGGAACGCGATCCCAACCTGCGCTACCAGACTGCTGGTGAGTTCCTGCAGGATCTGGAAGTCTGGCAGGGCAAGAGCGCGGCGGCCACATTACGTTTCCCGACCAGCGAAAAGCCCTGGGGACAAACCATTCCCTGGCACTGGATCGGCGGCACGGCAGCGGTCTTGGCGTTGGCGATCATCGGCTTCCTGCTGCGCACGGAATTGTTTGCGCCGGGCAAGAAGGCGACGGCGGCTGCGACCGGGCCGGTGGTTTCGCTGGCCATTCTTCCGTTCCGCAACGCCTCCGGCGACCCCAGCGTCGATTGGCTGGGGCCGAGTCTCGCCGATATGTTAAGCACGGATGTGGGCCAGTCCGCGCGATTGCACACAGTTAGCCCTACCAGCCTGCACCAAGTATTCACCGATCTGCGCCTTTCCTCCGCGACCGTGCTTGACCCGGCGACGATTCGCCGCGTAGCTAATTTCAGCAACGCTGACCGCGTGGTTTGGGGGCAATATGCCAAGTTCGGTGACCAGATCCGCATTGATGCCACACTTCAGGACATCAAGAACGACCGCGCAGTTCCACTGAAAATAGATGTGCCCAGTGAAAAGGAGATTCCTGACGCGATCGATCGCCTGGCCGAATCCATCCGGCAGAAACTTGCGCTCCCGGAGGACGTACTTAAGGAGTTGAAGGCCGCCTCTTTCCAACCCAGTTCAAAGTCGATTCCTGCGTTGCGCGACTACAGCCAGGGCGTCGCGTCGCAGCGGGAGGGGAAGAATCTGGATGCGCAGAAGCAATTCGAGGCCGCGACCAAGGAGGATCCCACCTTCGCGCTTGCATTTTCCAGGCTGGCACAAACCTACAGCAGTTTGGGCTATGACAGCGAGGCGGAACAGTCCGCTAAGAAAGCCGTTGATTTGAGCCAGGACCTTCCCGAGGCAGAGAAATATCTGATTTCTGCCATTCGTTTCCAGGCCACAAAGAACTATCCGGAAGCGATGAAGGCCTACGAAACCCTGGCCCAGGCTTCGCCCGGTAACTCTGACGTGCAATCGGCGCTCGCTGGGCTATACCAGGATTCTGGCGATCTCGGGAAAGCCCGCGACTATTACCAGAAGCTCTTGTCCGCGAACCCGAAGGACATAGCCGCAACTCTTGAAATGGGCCGCATCGCGATCAAGAGCGGCGACCCACAAGGCAGTTTTGATCCTCTGAACCGCGCCTATAGCTTGGCTGTACAAGTGGACAACCAGGAACAGAAGGCTACCAGCCTGCACCTCATGGCTATGGCTTACAGGAAGTTGAGCAAGCCTCAAGAAGTTCGGCGCAACGAACAGGAGGCGATCACTATCTGGCACAGCATCGGTCAGAAGCGTGGTTTGGCTTCCAGCCTGAATGAAATGGCCAGGGCCCAGTCCTCGCTCGGCGAAGCTAAAGATGCCTCTTCCAACTTCGAAGAGGCTCTGTCGATTCGGCGTGAAATCGGCGACAAGCGCGGCTTGGGCGACACCCTGATCGACATGGGCAATTTCTCCGACGACCGCGGCGACCACGATCAGGCGCTCAAGATGTACAAGGAAGCCTTGGAATTGAAGCGCGACATCGGCGATGAGACTGCGCAGGCTTCGTGTCTCAATAACATCGGGGCTGTGTACTCAGAAAAAAATCAATACGAAGACGCCCTTACCTACTTTCAGCAGGTGCTGCAGCTGCGCGAAAAATCGAAAGTGCCGGGGGATATCGTCGATGCAGTTCAGAACCTGGGTCAAGTTCTGGCCAGCATGGGGCAATACGATCAGGCTATTTCATACTTCATGCGGGCGCTGGACTTGCGTCGCAGCATGAACGATCCACATGGTACCGCTGTCGTGTCCTACGCCTTGGGCGCTGTGTTCGATTATCAGGGACGGTTCGGCGCGGCAGCCAACTCCGACGGGGACGCTGTCAAGGCCCTCCGCGAGCTCAAGGACGGGAGCTTCTGGATGCCCGAAATTCTCGGGAACTACGGAGAAGCGCTCGTCCTCGCCGGGCGCGGTGACGAGGCCAAGGGCTCTTTGGAAGAAGCGCTCAGCCGGGCTCACGAACTGAAGAACGACGGCTTGGTTGCCCAGACCTTGGATTTTCAAGGGGATGCGTTTTTCTATCAGGGAAATTTCCCGGCGGCTCGTTCCCTTTACCAGCAGTCCCTGCAGGCCGCTAACCGCAGCAAGAACGCGCAAAAAATCCTGTTCGCCAAAATAGGACTGGCCGAAGTCGAAGTCCGGGAAAAAAACGGGCGCCAGGCCATTCCAGACCTCCGAAAGCTGATCCAGCAAGCGGATGATTTGAGCCTGAAATACTCTTCGGGGGAGTGCTCGATTTTCATGGGCGAAGCTATGATGCAAAGCCACGACTATGCTCATGCTCGCCAGGAATTGCAGCGCGCCTTGCTGCTGGCAGACAAATTCGGACAGCAGCCACTGAGCGCACACGCGCATTATCTGTTAGCCACCATCGCGCGAGATGCCGGCAACAATACTGATGCCCAGGATAATTACCGCTCGGTGATCAGCACGCTGGATACGATGAAAAGAGATGCCGGCGCCGAGAAGTTGCTGCAGCGCTCCGACCTGAAACTCATGTACGAAGATTCCTCGCACTGGTTGCAACCCGCGAAAAGCTGAGAACGAGACAGCAAGAAAAGGAGTGCCGGCATTCGCCGGCACTCTTTTGTCTCAGTTCCTCCGCCGCTTCTTAGTTCACCGTCGTCGTGGCGGTAGAGGTGTTATCCTGCTTCGTTTCGGCATTGGATTGCGTAACCTTAGCAGTGTTGCTTAGTGTCGTTGGGTTCTTTTTCGTGCCCTGCTGGTTCACTAATACCGTAACCTCTATGACCGCCCCGTTTAGGTCGTAGAGAGACTCCGGCATAATTGTTCCTACAGGACAAGTCACGATGCCGCCGCTTGCACTACAGGAAATTGGGGTCGACGTAACCTTGCAAGTCGTTTTGCCTCCAACCGTCGTGCAAGGGAAAGCTATGTTGGTGCCCGACGCGCTCACGAAAGTGGTGCCGGACGCGAGGGTATCGGTGACCAGGACGTTAACAGCATTTGCCGCTCCCAAATCTCCCACCCCAATGATGTAGGTTAGCTTGCTGCCGGGGGTTGTCTGGCTAGCGGCAATGTTCGCGATCGCCACATTAGTCGCCGCAACCACGTTGTAAGTCACCGTTGCAGAATTGGTGTTCAGTGCGGAGTCCTCTACCTGTACAGTGAGGGTATGCGCACCTACCTCACTCGTGTCGAGAGCGATCATGCTAGAGCATGTGTCGAGGACGCTTGAGGCAAAAGCGCATGGACTCCCGGTTGTGGGCGTCCCTCCGCCTGCGGTCAAACCGGAGGTCGCGGTGCAGGAGTTCACAGTCAAATACGGTCCAGTCGCAGGGTAACCCTTGGGGTCGAGGATGCTGTCGGGGTCGGTGCTTACCGCGGTGCAGGCGTAGTTCGCGGTAACAGGTGCGCCTTGTTGATAGGTGACACCATTCGAGGGCGAACTACCGTTGATGGTGACGCTAACGGTCGGTATCTCACCCGGCGTGTCGTAGGTTGCCACAAAGCATGAAGTCAAGCCAGGGCTGCCGGCCTTAACCGGGGTAGAGCTGGTTCCATCTCCTAAAGTGTAGGCGACGATCTGGTTGCTCGTGAACAGCGGCGGTTGGTTAGTGCCCAGGCTGCAGGGGTTGTTCGGATCGGAGCCCGCTCCTTGGAGAAAGCCAATCGCTGGGTAGCCCGTGGTCGACGTCAGCTCGGAGAAGTCGCCGAAACTGGACGGAGAACTTACAGGTGAGCAGCCGGGAGCGATGAGAGGTGAGTTCTCCAGGCAAGTCCAACTGAAAAAGGCGGCTTCCGCTGCATAAAATGGAGCGGAGGGCGTGTCGCACTGCCCCCCGGCCGCGGCAGGGCATGTGATTGCGAGCATTACGGGCGCGTCCATCCATTGACCAGCGCTGTTCTGGTACGCGTTCTGATACACAAAGCACTGAGCTGTCTGTGGCGGGGTAGAAGTCGTGTCAACCCAGGGCGAGGTGTTGGTCATGGGGTTGACTGCCTGCACGATGGAGTTGCACAGTGCTTGATTTGCAGCTGCTTGAGTTGGATAGCTCCCTTGTTCCGAAGCTACTATCGGTATCGCCGCGAGCACAAGATTGTTTATAGTCAGATTGGACCCGGGGTTTTCAGATATGGCAACAGTCTGGCCGGTGCTTGTGCAGCCGGGAGC
>JBAUYE010000500.1:0-8126 GCA_049584615.1 Candidatus Sulfotelmatobacter sp. | reverse complement strand
TCTGCGGCCGGTGATCAACGCCACCGGCGTGATCCTCCACACCAACCTGGGCCGCGCTCCGCTGAGCGATGCAGCCATCGAGCATATCCGCGAGACGGCTGCGAGTTATTCCAATTTGGAGTTTGACCTCGCCGCCGGAGCGCGTGGCAAACGGGATGTCCACGTTGATCGATTGTTCCGGCGCTTGCTGGATGAAGAAGTGAGAAGCGGCGAAGTGAAGAGCCCGAAGCAAGCCGCAGTCTCGACCATCGTGGTCAACAATAATGCGGCTGCCGTACTGCTGGCGCTGAACACCGTGGCTGAGGGGGGAGAAGTCATTGTCTCGCGCGGGGAACTGGTCGAGATCGGCGGATCGTTCCGCATTCCCGACGTGATGGCGAAGTCGGGCGCGATTCTGCGCGAAGTCGGCACGACCAATCGTACCCGCACGGCAGACTACGAGCGAGCTATCACGGAGCGGACGCGGCTTCTGCTGCGCGTGCACCGCTCGAACTTCGAGATCACGGGTTTCACCGAACAGGCTTCCACGGCCGAACTGGAGGCGCTGGCGCGGAAACGCGGCATTCCGCTGATGGAAGACCTAGGCAGCGGCGCGCTGTTTGACCTGCGGTCGATTGGCATCAGCGGCGAGCCAGGCGTGCTCGACAGCCTGCGCAGCGGCGTCGACATCGTTGCCTACAGCGGCGACAAGCTGCTCGGCGGGCCGCAAGCGGGGTTGATCAGCGGCAACGCCGAGTTGATTGCGCGCATGCGGTCGAATTCGCTGTTCCGCGCGCTGCGCGTGGACAAGCTGATCTATGCCGCGCTGGAAGCCACTCTTCTCGCATATGTCCGGCGCGACCACGACGCGATTCCCACGCTGCGCATGATGAGGCTCACAAAAGAAGCGATCGGCCAGCGGGTTGAGGGGTTGGCGGCGGGAATTGAAGCGCCGAAGTTGAAGGTTGAAATTGTGGATGGTGAATCGATCCTCGGCGGCGGCGCGGCGCCATCTTCCGTTCTGCCCACACGATTGCTGGCGCTGACTTGCGATGGCCTCAGCGCCGACGAACTGGCCGCGCACCTGCGCGGTTCAGAGCCGCCGATCATCGCCCGGGTCGAGGAAGGTCGCGTCCTGCTCGATTTGCGGACCGTGTTTCCGGAGCAGGATGCCGCGGTGGTGGCGGCTCTCAATCGCATCGTTGCATGATCCTTTCGCATCGAAACAGCGTTGGCTCTCCTCTACACTGTCGGACATTCGACCCGCTCTCTCGACGACTTAATCGAGACGCTTCAGGCTCACAGGATTGAAACTCTGGTGGATATCCGCGCCTTCCCCATGTCGCGGCGGCTGCTGCAATTTAATCGAGAATCCCTGGAAAAAAGTTTGCCTGCGGCCCGAATTAATTATGTCTGGATGAAAGCCCTTGGCGGCTATCGCAAGAAGACTCGCGAAGACTCCCCGCACATCGGGCTTCGCAACGCGAGCTTCCGCAATTACGCCGACTACATGCTGACCGCGGAATTCGAAAACGCGATGGCCGAACTTGTGGCGCTGGCTGTGGGCTCCCGCACCACCTACATGTGTGCCGAGCGCGTATACTTCCGCTGCCACCGCATGCTGATCTCCGACTGGCTGGTCGCGCACGGACATGAGGTGTTGCACATTGACGGGACCGGCCCCGTCAAACCACATAGCCTGACCACGGAAGCTCGCATGATAGACGGCGAATTGATTTACCGTGGAGACCGCCTGCTGTAAGGCGTCGAAACCCGCAGTAAGGTGTACCAAAATATGATCGTCGGCACGGGCATTGACATCGCGGAAGTTCCGCGCATCCGGCAATCGATCGCGCGCTTTGGCGATCGCTTTCTGCAGCGTATCTATACCGGGGGAGAAATCCGCTACTGTGATTCTAAGGCCAATCGTGCCGAGCGTTACGCCGCACGCTTCGCCGCCAAAGAAGCGGCGATGAAGGCTCTGGGAACCGGCTGGAGCCACGGCGTCCGCTGGCGGGATTGCGAAGTGGTGCGCTTGCCGGGCGGACGTCCGGCCATCACTTTTCACGGAAAAGCCGGCGAGATCGCCGCCCAGCTGGGCGTGAAGCATGCCGCGCTCTCGCTCTCGCATACGGCCGAGCAGGCCATCGCGCAAGTCATTCTCGAAAGTTAGGCGCACTAAAACACGCCTGTCATCCCGAGCGCAGCGAGGGACCTTGGTTTCTGCCCGCGCCGCCCATAATGCCGCTACACGCAAGAACCAGGATCCTTCGCTGCGCTTCGGGATGACAGTTCGCGGTGCGCCGGCACCACCACCCAGTTCGCAATTGGTGCGGCGTCTCTACGGACCTTCTGCTAGACTGGCGCATTCCAAACATTTCATGTCTGTGACCATTCAAGCTGCCACGCCGGTTACGTCGTCCACTGAAATTCCCCAACACACTCTTCTCGCTGGTCTGGCATTGACCAGCTTCGCGGCATTGTTGCTGGAACTGGCGCTCACGCGATTGTTTTCCGTGGTGCTGTTCTATCACTTCGCATTTCTCGCAATTTCGATTGCGCTGCTGGGGCTGGGCGCCGGGGGAGTCTTTGCCTATCTATTCAAGAGTCGCCTGGCCAAAGCCTCCACGCGCCAGCTGGCCGCCCGCCTGTGCCTCGAAAGCTCGATCCTGGTGTTGATCGCGCTGGAAGTTATCCTGCACATCCCGGTAGCGCTCGCCATAACGTGGAGTAATTTCCTCCACTTGACCGCCCTGTACGTGGTGGCGGCGCTACCTTTTTTTCTGACTGGATTGCTGTTTTCCGTGGTCTTCGCCCGTGAGACGCGGCGCATTCCACTGCTTTATGGCGCCGACCTCGGCGGTGGGGCGCTGGCCTGCCTGGCCACGGTCCCGCTCCTTAACTGGATTGGCGGGCCGAATACGATTCTCATGGCCAGTGTGGCGCTCACAGCGGCCGCCGCGGTTTGGGCCCCCACGCGCGCGTGGCGCCGCGGAGCGGGCGCTGCCCTCGCATTATTTCTGATGCTGATTGCCGGCAACCTTTCTGACCGCCTGTTCGATGTGGTCTACGCCAAGGGAATGTTCCGCGATCCCGCCTGGGTGGAATTTGCCCGCTGGAATGCGTTGTCGCGCGTGGAAGTGGATCGTCAGGGCCAGAACAAAACCATTGTCATTGACGCCGACGCTTCTACCTACATCATGAATGTCGAGCCTGAGCAGGTGCAGGGTACGCACTGGCAGGACATTCTGATGTCCAGACCGCCAGCCTTAGCCAACGTCCTGCGGCCCCGCGGGGAGTTCGCAATCATCGGCCCCGGCGGCGGGATTGATGTGCTGAGCGCCCTGGCTACCGGCAGTCCCAGCGTGACCGGCATCGAGATCAATCCGCTTATCGCCAACACCATCATGCGGGGGCGCTACGCCACTTATTCCAGGCACCTGTATCAGCGGCCCGACGTGCACATGCACGTGACCGACGGCAGATCGTATCTGCGTTCGACGCCGCAACAGTTCGATGTGGTGCAGATGACGCTGGTCGACACCTGGGCCTCGACCGCCGCAGGCGCTTTCGCATTGAGTGAAAACAATCTATACACGGTGGAAGCCTTTCGAGAATATTTTGAGCATCTCAAGCCGGACGGCATGATCGCCATTACACGCTGGGAATTCCGCGAGCCCCGGGAGGCCTTGCGCATAGTTTCGGTCGCGATGGAAGCGTTGCACCGGCTTGGCGTGGCGAATCCGGCGCACAACTTTATCGTGGCCTCACAAGGGCCGCTCAATGAAGATGGCATTCCTGTGGTGGTGCTGGCCAAGAAAACCGCCTTTACCGAGGAAGAAGAGGCCGCAGTAAAGGCTCATCTCAGCGGCTATCACGAACTTGTTGCGCTTTATCTGCCTTCAAATCCTGAAGTATGGCAAGCCGGTCATAATCCCTTTGCCGATCTGATTGCGAGCAACGATCCTTACAGGTTCGCGCAGGATTACGCCTACAATGTTTCGCCGGTCACCGACAACGCTCCGTTTTTCTTCTTTACGCTCAAACCCGGACAAATCCTTGGCCAGCAGGGGCGGCATAGCGTCGACTGGAAGGTGAACCTGGGAGTGCTGGTTCTGATTCTCGTGCTGGCCATCTCGTTCGTCGCGGTTCTCGGCTTCCTGATTCTGCCGCTGGCGCTTCACGGAGGCCGCCAGTCGGCGGTTCCGCTGCTTTATTTCGTGGCCGTGGGTTTGGGCTACATTCTGGTGGAGATCGCATTTATTCAACGCTTCGTCCTTTTTCTGGGGCACCCGACCTATGCGCTGACCGTTGTGATCTTTCTGCTGATGCTGTCGAGCGGCGCCGGAAGCCTGTTTTCGCGACGCTGGCTTCCCCGCACACAAATGGCCTGGATGCCGCTGGTGCTCGTAATCCTCGCGCTGGCGGGCAATGTATTCTTCCTGCCTCGCGCGCTCCCCGCCTGGGTGGGCCTCTCATTTGGCTACCGCCTGGTGGTGAGCGGCCTGCTGCTCGCGCCACTCGGCTTCGTGATGGGAATGCCGTTCCCCACCGGCCTGCGCGCACTCGCAGCGCGCCCCGTCTTCGAAGTTCCCGTCGGACTCACTGAGGCAGACAATGCCGTGGAGTGGGCCTGGGCGATGAACGCCGCCGCCAGCGTACTGGGGTCCGTTCTGGCGATGGTGATCGCGATCCAATTTAGCTTGACCGTGACCCTGGCCTGCGGGGTCGCGGCCTACCTGCTCGCCCTGATGCTTCTGCCGACTCTTCGCCCACAACGCGCTTAAGAATGGGCCGGGGTTTGTTATGATGCTGCGTGGGGCGGCGGTTGGGCTGTTCGGGGCCACCGACGATAACACCTGACGATAACACCTGAAGATAAACGCATAACGCAGCTGGCGGTTTGAGGGAATCCTTTGCCGAGCCAAAAGCAGATCAAGTGGTCGCAACTGCGGGTCGGTATCACCGTGATTGTCGCGAGCCTTGTGCTCGGGTTGCTTCTGTTTCTTATGTCCGGAACCGGCGGCTACTTCAGCAAGCGAATCACGCTGGCCTCCTACTTCGACAATGCCGAGGGGCTGCGGGTGGGTGCGCCGGTGCGGCTCAGTGGCGTGGACATCGGCAACGTCTCAAAAATTCTCATTGTCCGCGACCGGGACAAGCAACTCACTCCCGTGAAAATTGTCATGAAGGTCAGCACGAAGTACAGCTTCAACCTGCGCCGCGATACTCGCACTTCTCTCGAGACTGCTGGCGTGTTAGGCGAAACCTTCATGGATATGGACAGCTCCCAGGCCGTTGGCCCACCTGCGCAGGATGGCGACACGCTTCCCACTCTCACGCATCCTGACTTCAACGAAGTGGTGCGCTCCAGCCAAAGCACGCTGCAAAACATGGATGCCCTGCTCAAGCGCGCCGACCGCATCCTGGCCTTCGCCGAAAGCGGCAAAGGTTCGCTCGGCAAGTTGATCTACGATCCCACGCTGTATGACCGCTTCTCCGAGACAGTTGCAGAGCTCAAAACGGTTGTCGACGAGATTGCCAAGGGACAGGGCAGCCTCGGCCAACTGATCAATAGCAACGACGCCTACAACAAATTCGTTGCGACCCTCGACAAAATGAATGGCGTGGTGGATGACCTGCAACAAGGCAAAGGCACCGCCGGAAAGTTCCTGAAAGATCCCTCCCTCTATGACAATGCCAACGACACCGTCGCCAACCTGAAGAAAGTGAGCGAGGATCTGAATGCGGGCAAGGGAACCGCGGGACGATTGCTGAAAGACGAAGGACTCGGAAAAAAGATCGACACCACCATGACCAAGCTCGCCGCCCTGACCAGCGAACTCGAGGCGGGACAGGGAACGATGGGAAAACTCTTCAAGGACGATACGCTATACAACAATGCCAATCAGATGCTGGAAGAGAGCCGGAACCTGGTAAAAGCGATCCGGGAGAACCCGAAAAAGTATCTCAGCATCAAACTACACATTTTCTGAGAACATCTTAGACGCGCCAACTCACTTGTCGTCCCGAGCGAAGCGAGGGGTCTTTGTGTTTGCCGGCGGCGGCAACGGTGGCAATGCAGGCAAGAAACCAGATCCCTCGTTTCGCTCGGGATGACAATTTCGCTTCAATGCTCGCCGATGCCGAAGACCGCACCCAGCAGTTGAATCGTGTGCGCTCAACACGCCGCGTCTAGGAAACCACCCGCGGCGCGGAGGTGGACTCGGCCTGCTCGTGCGCATGATAGCTGGAGCGCACCAGCGGTCCGGACTCGACGTGCCGGAACCCGAAGCGCAGAGCTTCGTTCCGCAACTCGCGGAATTCTTCAGGCGTATAGAACCGGGCAATGGGCAAGTGGTCGCGCGAGGGACGCAGATACTGGCCCACGGTAAGAATGTCGACGCCACGGCCGCCGAGATCGCGGAACACCTCGACCAATTCCGCAGTGGATTCGCCGAGCCCGACCATCACGCCACTCTTGGTCACCATGCCCGGAGAGAATTTCTTGGCGTTCTCGAGCAGAGTGAGCGTGCGCTCGTATCGGGCGCCGGAACGAACTGCGCGATACAAGCGCGGCACAGTTTCGGTGTTGTGGTTCAGAACGTCAGGCTGCGCCTCAAGCACGATCTTCAACGGTTCTTCCAGACCTTGAAAATCCGGGATCAGCACTTCGACACGGCACTCCGGAATCAGTTCGCGAATTTCGCGTATGGTCTCGGCGAATACTTTGGCGCCGCCAACATTGTCATCATCGCGATTCACGCTGGTCACGACGGCATGTTTCAAACCCAGCGTGGCGACAGCCTCAGCCACCCGGCGCGGCTCGTCCCAGTCGATAGGCTCTGGGCGGCCCTTGGGCACGGCACAGAATCCGCAGCGACGAGTGCAGATGTCGCCCAGCAACATAAATGTCGCGGTTTTGTGATTCCAGCACTCGCCGATGTTGGGACACTGCGCTGACTCGCAAACGGTGTGCAACCCTAACCCACGCGCCAGTTTTTTCAGGTCGTGAAAGTTATCGCCGACGGGCGCTTTGGCCCGCAGCCAGTCCGGCTTGGGCATGCGCGGCGGCGGCGCCAGTTCGATCTGAATCAGTTGTGAAGTTCCGGCCATCTTTTTTGATTCTATCAGTTTGCCTTGGTTTCACTCCTCACCGCCGCGGCACGCCGAACTAAATCCGGAGCCTTGATTCGCGCGCAGAATTGTTCAAAACTCGCGCGCGGCTGGCGCCAGCGAAGATCATCGACCGTATCAAATACCGGCACATCGAGCCTCGGCGTAGCCAGCACACGAAATAACAGTGCATCTTCCCATCCCGAAAACAGCGACTCCGAAAGGGGACGGGCCCTGCGAATCGAGGGGTCCCACTCTCGCCAATCCTTGGGGACGTCCTCCAGATGCGGATACTGTGAAAACGTAAGTGCCGCCGCCTTCTGCCCCCATCCCGGCAGTCCGGGAAAACCATCCGCACTGTCGCCGACCACGGCCAGATAGTCGGGAATCGATCTAGGTTTCACGCCAAACTTAGCCACTACTCCCGCTTCGTCACGCACCAGTTCACGCCGGCGGTCCAGTTGCACCACCCGTGTGCCCACAACGCTCTGGCTGAGATCTTTGTCAGGCGTGCAAATGAAGATCTGATTCACGCGATCATCGAGTGCGGCTTTGGCTGCCGCGGAAGCAAGCGCATCATCCGCTTCAAAGTAGACCATCGGCCACACCACCACTCCCATCGCTTCCAGACCTTCTTCAAGAATCGGAAACTGGGAAAGCAATTCCGGAGCCACGCCCTCACTCGTCTTGTATCCGGCGTACATCTCGTTTCGAAACGACTCCACCACGTGATCGGTAGCGACTCCAACATGCGTTGCGCCCCGTTCGATCATCGAGAGCACCGATCCCAGCACTCCGCGCACCGCCCCGATTTCCTGGCCCGCCGCATCCGCCGCGGAGGGCACGGCGAAAAAATACCGGAATAATTCGTAAGTTCCGTCGATCAGGTGAACGTCCATCGCCCGTCAATCCTAGCCCACTTCGACCAGACCGTAAGTATGCTGCCAGCGCGTGCGCAAGGCCACGAGCGCCCGGCTGATTTCCACCTGCGTGACTTCGGAATTAGGCCCAGCCATCACCGCCGCGGCTTC
>JBAUYE010000499.1:0-8009 GCA_049584615.1 Candidatus Sulfotelmatobacter sp. | reverse complement strand
GCACAGATCACCGTCACCAGCTACGACGCGGTGCCGCAAAAAAGCGGCAAGACCCAGTTCATCTTTCATCCGCCAGAGCCGGAAACCTGCGTCAACGCGCTGTTCCCGCATGCAGGATACGTGGCCTGCTGGTATTTGCAGCGCCACACCGAACAAGTCACCAACTACTGAAACCTGAAGCGCAACGCAAAACAATCTGGAGCTCAGGCTTTAGCGCGGGCATCGAAGCCGTGCCTCCGACCATCTAATAGAGTAGCGAAAAGTGAAGAATTGGTAGGAGGATCTGTTATGAAGCTGTTACAGGTACAAGGGTTGACAATCTTGTTCCTGGCAGCGGTTCTATCTGTGCCCGCATGGGGAAGTAGTGCGAGCCCAAATTCAGCTGTGCCGGGAACTTTGAATTATGTCGAAGGGCAAGCGTATATCGGGGATCAAAGTATTGATCACAACTCGATCGGAAAGACTACCCTCGAAACTGGCCAGTCGCTCAACACAGAGAGAGGCAAGGCGGAAATACTTTTGACTCCGGGTGTGTTTCTGCGCGCTGGCGACAACACCTCGGTGAAAATGGTTGCGGCTGGTCTTACTGACACGGAGTTGGATCTGACCCATGGCCATGCCATGGTGGAAGTCGACCAGATCTATCCGCAGAACGATCTCAGCATAATGCAGGGCAGCGCCACTGCCAGAATCATGAAGCCTGGACTCTACGACTTTGATTCCCAACAGAATCAAATACGCGTGTTCGATGGCGAAGCCATGGTCCAGGAGGGCGACAAGGAAATCAAGGTGAAGGGCAGCCACGAATTGACTGTGGCCGCGAATGCGCCTGAGAAGGCGGAGAAGTTCGACAAGAAAGCCTTAAGCGCGGACGACCTTTACCGCTGGAGCAGTCTGCGCTCCGACTACGTGGCGGAAGCCAACGTGGATGCGGCGCGGATTGTGGTCGCCGACGGCTGGGGTCCAGGTTGGTGGGGCGCTGGCTTCTGGGGTCCGGGATGGGGTTGGGACGGATGGTATTGGGATCCGTGGTTCTCGGCGTACACCTTCATGCCCTGGGGTGGAATCTATTACAGCCCGTTCGGTTGGGGATTCTACTCGCCGGGCTTGGTCTACCGCGCCCCGTTCTACGGTGGACATTTCTATCATACGTTTAACGCGACCAACGTCCGCGCCTGGGGGCCGGGTCCGCATTACGCAACCAGCCTCGCCTACTCCCACGGGGTATACACGGGAGTTGGAGCCGAGCGTGGAGCTTTCCACTCCGGACCTGCCATGGCGGCGGGAGGCATGCGCAGTGGTTTTGGAGGATTCCATGGCGGTGAAGGAAGTTTCCATGGTGGCGGCGGAGGCTTCCACGGCGGAGGCCGCTGAAAAAATAATTCTCTGAGGAGCAATACGAAGCGGGGCACGGAAATCTGCCCCGCTTTTTTCCTGTCTGCAATCGGCTACAATATCGTTCATTCGGAGAATACAGATGACCGAAACACCACAGCAGTACACGCAGCGGATCATGACCCACGCGGAAGGGAAGCAGCCCATGGCGGTTCAGGCGGCGACCGCCAAGAAACTCGAGCGCGCAATCAAGGGCGTGCCCACCAGCAAATTGCGCAAGCGCCCGGCTCCGAACAAGTGGTCAGTCAGCGAGATCGCGGCGCATCTTGCCGATGCGGAAGTCGCAATTGGGTTCCGTCTGCGGCTGATTCTGGGCGCGCCTGGCACTCCCGTCGCGGCTTTCGATCAGGATGCGTGGGTGACCAGCTTGCATTACGAGAAGCGCGAACCCCGCAAGTCGGTCGAGCAGTTCCGCGTGCTCCGCGAAGCCAATCTGGCGTTGCTCAAAACGCTGACCCCCGAGCAGTGGAAGCATTACGGGATGCATGCCGAGCGGGGACAGGAAACCATCGAGCACATCGTGCGCCTGATTGCGGGGCACGATCTGAACCACCTGCAGCAGGTCGAGCGCATCTTGTCTGGGAAAAACTTGTCTGGGAAAAAGAAGTGAGCGAAATCGCTCGCGTGTGGCCAGGCGGGTTCGATGGAAGAAGAGAGCAGAAGAAAATCTGATGGAACGGTTTCGAAAATGCGCGTCCGCTTCCCGGCACAGTGTGCTAACTTCGCGCTGTAAGCTGGTCCACCGCGATGACAACAAAAGTTTGCATGAACAGCAAGTGCCGGGCCTACGCACACTTTGTCTATACGGTGGCCATGCGTTGCGTTCTTTGCCGCTGCGACCTGATCGCGGCCAGAAGCGTTGAAGCGGCAGGCTCCCTAGCCCCCAGGCAACCGAACATCTCGTCCGAACTCTCCCGGAAGTCCGCCAGACCCCAAGCCGCAAGTAATCTCACGTAAAGCATGAAGGCGCACGTTGTCGTTACTGATCCGACGGGGAATCGGTAACAGGCCTGTCTTTACGACCGTTTCACTCCGCAGGTATCGGTCGATGTATCATCCTCCAATAGATTTTTCACCCCAAGTCTGGCTTAATAGCGCGTGGCGCAAATCTGGGCGCTGGCCACACCGCAGGATGTAAAGATATTAAGTAAGGGAGAGAAAAGATGCCGGTTTCTTTCGAGAAGGACATAAAACCGCTGTTTAGGCCGATTGATATCGAGCACATGAACAAACACAACATTCTGCTCGACAACTACACCTATATGTCGGATGCTTCAAACGATCACGGCAATGCTCGAGCGGTCGAGGAGACCCTGAAAAACCAATCCATGCCTCCGGGTGGCCCTTACTGGAGCGCTCAGCAGCTGGACCTTTATAAACAGTGGAAAAGCGACGGATACCGGCCATAATCCGGGCTGAATGATTCCGATTCCAGGGAGGAAATCGCATCGCAAATCGCTTTTCTATCCTCCAGGGGTTGCGGCCTTTTCGATGGTCGGAGGTGTCGAAGAACCTCCTCGCGGGATTTACGCTCGCGGCCATGAACATTCCGCAATCGCTTGGCTATACCAAAATAGCTGGCATGCCGGCTATTACCGGCCTTTACACGCTTCTGCTTCCACTGGTCGCGTTCTCCATCTTCGGTTCTTCGCGCTATCTTGTCGTAGCCGCTGATTCTGCTACGGCGGCCATGCTTGCGAGCAGTCTCAGCGGTCTGGCCCCGATGGCCAGCCCCAGATACGTCGCACTCGCGGGCCTGGTGGCCCTGTTGGCCGCCGTCTTGCTTCTGCTGGCTCGCCTGCTGCGGCTTGGCTTCTTTGCAGATTTCCTGTCTCAAACGGTTCTCCTGGGCTTCCTGGTTGGTGTCGGCTTTCAGGTCGGCATCGCTGTGCTTGGTGAAATGCTTGGCATCGACGTCCACAGCCGCCGCACTCCCGGTCAGATTCTCGAAGTGTTTCGATCGCTGTCACACGTTCACCTCCTGACGATGGAGATTTCATTCGCAGTTATAGCCGCCATCGTGCTCTGCTATCGCGTCGCCCCCAAGTTTCCCGGTACCCTCCTGG
The DNA here is from genome assembly GCA_049584615.1 of Candidatus Sulfotelmatobacter sp. Taxonomy (GTDB): domain Bacteria; phylum Acidobacteriota; class Terriglobia; order Terriglobales; family Acidobacteriaceae; genus Sulfotelmatobacter. The sequence continues at coordinate 4,548 of JBAUYE010000499.1, read as the reverse complement.
CGGTTGCCGGGACGGTCGCGGCCAGCGACATGTTTCACTGGGCCCAGCGAGGTGTCGCCGTTCTCGGCCCCGTGCCCGCAGGCTTGCCCCATTTGGGGTTGCCTGATCTGCGCTGGAGAGACGTGGAAACGCTGGTTCCCGTTGCCGGCGCTTGTCTGCTTATGATCGCTGCGCAGAGTGCAGCAACCTCGCGCGCCTATGCTACCCGCCACCAACAGCAACTCGACGAGAACGCCGACCTGGTCGGCCTCGCCGCCGCCAATGCTGCTGCGGCTTTCAGCGGGACCTTCGTTGTGAATGGAAGTCCTACCCAGACTGCCATGGTCGAAAGTTCCGGCGGCACCAACCAGTTGGCCCATCTGGCCACGGCGGGCGTCGTTGTTTTGGTTCTTCTTTTCCTTACCGGTCCGCTGCAGTTTCTTCCTCAGTGTGTTCTTGGAGCGGTCGTGTTCACGATCGCGATGCGTCTCATCGATCTGCGTTCTCTCCGCGCCATCCGCCGCGAGAGCCCCGGTGAATACATGCTGGCGGTCACTACCGCGGCGGTGGTTGTTTTTGTGGGGGTGGAGCAGGGCATTCTTCTGGCGATGTGCTTGTCGCTGCTCCGCATCGTCCACCAAAGCTACCGTCCGCACACCGCGGTGCTGGAAGAGACTCCGGAAGGAATTTGGCACTTAGATCCGGTAGTTCCCGGAGCGGTTTCCGAGCCCGGTCTCATTCTCTACCGGTTCAGCGCGCCGCTCTATTATGCCAACGCCAATCGCTTTGCCGAGGAAACGCGGATGCTGGCCGCTTCGGCGCCTTCGCCGTTGCACTGGCTGATCGTGGATGCCGGGGCCATCACGCATGTGGACTTCACTGCCGCGCGGGTCGTATGCGAACTCCAGAAGGATCTCTCCGCTCAGGGCACCGGTCTCGTCTTTGCTCACGTGCAGTGGGACATAAAGCCTGATCTTGACCGTCATCACCTGACCGAAGTCATCGGTCCTGACCGCATCTTTGATAGCTTGCACGAAGCCATCGCCGTTCTTCGTGGCCGCGTGCCCGGTTGATGTCTTCAATCATTGCGTCGACCTAACTGCAAGGCAGGAAGAGCAAGGGGCGCCGGAGAAGTTTCTCCACGCATGGCAGGAGCTCGGTTCGGGACTTGGACTGCGAAATCTGAAGCCGACAGCTTCCCTGATAAAATAAAAATGAAACTAGTGGGTGCGGAGAGATGGCCGAGTGGCTGAAGGCGCGCGCCTCGAAAGCGTGTATACCTTTACGGGTATCGGGGGTTCGAATCCCTCTCTCTCCGCCAGTATTTAAACCAGGCTGACGCCGAAGCCACAAGGAACCGGCCCGCGCGCTCGTGCGTGCAGGGTGGCATCTACAATGAGACGGATGAATATGAAGGCCTTGAAAACCAGCCAGCTTCGTCTTTCTAGTCTCCTTCTTGTTCTGCTGCAAATCGGCTTCGCGCAAGAAGTCAGTTTCCGTATCGCACCTCTACGTCCGGTGGAAGAGCTGCGGGCAGAAGCGCTCAAGCAGCAACCACCACACGAGCAGGGAGCCTTCCTCAAACCTGACCTGGTCGAGTTGGTCAAGCTCGATCCCACGATCAAGCTCGACATCCGCTACGCGACCACGAACAATTTTCTGGGTACGCCGGTGTACACTCAGGCTCGCGCCTTCCTTCAACGGCCCGCAGCGGAGGCGTTGCTTCGCGCTCATCGCGAACTCAAGACTCAGGGATACGGTTTGATCATCCACGATGGCTATCGCCCGTGGTACGTCACGAAAATCTTCTGGGACGCCACGCCCGACGACAAGAAGATTTTTGTCGCTGATCCGACGGCAGGCTCCAAGCACAACCGGGGATGTGCCGTGGACCTGTCCTTATACGATTTGAAAACGGGCAAGGAAGTGAAGATGCCCAGTGGCTACGACGAAATGACCGATCGCGCCTTTGCCGACTACGCCGGTGGCACGCCCGAGGAACGCGCTCGCCGTGCTCTTCTGCGCCAAGCCATGGAAAAACAGGATTTCAAGGTTAACCCCAAGGAGTGGTGGCACTTCGACTATAAGGATTGGAAACAGTATCCGATCCTGAATGTGAAGTTCGAAGATCTCGGGCAGTAGAAATGCTTGCTATAGCTCAACGCTGGGGAACATCGATCGGTTTCGGCAGCATCCAGCGATTGATCAGCCGCTCATATATCGGCTCGGGCAGTTCCACCAGCAACGGCTTGCGCGCCGGATCCAGCCAGGTAAGAAAGGTTTTCAGATCAATTTCTGACATGGCAGTACATCCAGCCGTGCCCTGGTCGTGACTATGCCAAATATGGAGAAAGACGCACGAACCGCCGCGCCGCTCGGGTGGGCTAGTGTCGCCTTTAACGGTGCCGTTGTGATCTACGACGATCCCCCAGCGGTACGACTCACCGGCGTTCCGCATGTGCTCTGAGCTGTTCCAGTCGGGAGCGACGACAGAGCGGTCCACGATGCGGTTATACTGCGCCGAGCCAGGGTCGTCGACGCATTCGATCGATGAGGTCAGGTTCAGGTAGGGCATCTTCAGTCCCTCGAGTGGCTCAGAAGCATAACCGAATGCGGTACCCAGGGCGAAGACGCCCGCGGGCGACTTGCCGTCTCCTTCTTTCTTGACTGGATCAGAAGCTGCGCGCACATTGGGGTCTTCGGTCGCAATGACGCCGATGCCCCATCCTAAGCCATTCTTGCCGACGACAACCGAGATGGGCTCGCCCACTGGACGCCACTTTTCATGCGTGGTGGCGCGCTCATAGCGCTGCAATCGTCCTTCGACCGCGTTCCAGTTCGGAGTTGTGACCACAATCGTTTGCGTGGAAAGCGCGAGAGGATCGGACTTGGAAGTTCGGGTCTGGGTCGAAGCGGACGCACACCAGCTTACGATCCAGAGAAGACAAAAGAGAATGGACGCCGGTTTCATCAAGAACAAGTGTAAGCGCTGGCGATCGGGACCTGTGCTTTTTCTCGAGCGCGGCCCTCTTCAGATTGGCGGAGTTATACCAGCGCCGCAGGGGTGGACAATCTTTAACGTCGATTCTTGAAGAACGTTTGCAGGAGTTCGGCGCAACGGCCCGCTAAAACGCCGCTGCGGACTTCCACTTTGTGGTTCAGTTGGGGGTGATTGAGCACCTGCATGACTGAGAGCACGGCGCCTGCTTTGGGATCTTCGGCGCCGTATACGAGGCGGTTGATCCGGGCGTGCACCAAGGCTCCGGCGCACATCGGGCACGGTTCAATTGTAGTAAACAGGTCGCAGCCGGCCAGGCGATGGTTACCCAGAGTTGCACCGGCTTCGCGCAGGGCGACGATTTCGGCATGCGCTGTAGGATCGCAGTCGTTGAGGTTGCGATTCCAGCCCCGTCCGACGATGCGCTCTCCGCACACCACGACTGCGCCTACCGGGACTTCACCGGCTTCGAGGGCGCGCTGGGCGGAGCGCAGAGCTTCCTCCATCCAGAGTTCGTCGTTGCTGGGCACGTCAATTGTTGCCACGGACGATTCCACACAGCAGGGTATCACTGACTCTGAGCGATTTCGCGGCATGCTCTGATATGAATCCAATCAGGTCCGGACGGCTGGCCGGTTTACATCAGGCTTAGCAACGAGCGCACCAGGTCGGGAACCACGGCTCGAATCGCCGCTGGCACCGCGATGGTCACGACCACGTAGGCGATTGCGAGTGCGGGCACGGCCAGCAACATGCGGGTTCGGGGCGTTAAGTTGGCGAGATAGGCTCGCATAACATCCTCTGGTTTTAGGTACGGATGAGGGCTGAAAAAGTTCCCCGCCCCAGTTTGCGCCGGGAGAATTCCCTTGGGCGGGGCAGGAACTAAGAACAGGGTAGGGATCCTTCGACTTCGGAACTGCTTCGCATTTGCGAAGCAGTTCCTTCACTCAGGATGACAGAATATCGAGAGCGGTTTTTCTGGCCACTGGAGACTGGCCACTGACCACTGGCACCTGTTATGCTAGGCGCGTTATGGGGATGCCGAGCCTGCTTCGCAAAGTGTTTCTGATTGACCTTCTGCAGGGGTTGAAGGTCACGTTCCGCTATCAGGATCCGAAGGAAATCTATACCGAGCAATATCCCATGGAGCGACCGCAGGTGGCGGAGCGCTACCGGGGCGCGCCGCGGCTGAACGTCAACCCCGATACCGATGAGACCATGTGCATTGCCTGTGACCTGTGCGCGCTTGCCTGCCCGGAGAATCTGATCGTGGTCTCGAGCGCGCGCAACGAGCAGACCCGCCGCAAGGAACTTACCAACTTCACCTATGACCTGAGCCGCTGCATGTTCTGCGGCCTCTGCGAGGATGCCTGTCCCGTGGATGCGCTCGAACTTACGCAGGATTTCGAACTTGCCAGCTATACGCGTGAGGGCTGGATCTGGGATCGCAAGACTCTCGAACAAGGTCCGCAGCCGACGCAGTATAGGAAGTAGCTAGCGGCTTCTAACTTTCTTCGCCGCACCGCCTTTTCAATCATTGTCATCCTGAGGAAGTGGAGTCGTCCGCGGAG
>JBAUYE010000498.1:0-6103 GCA_049584615.1 Candidatus Sulfotelmatobacter sp. | reverse complement strand
CCCGGAGGATGCCCCAGCAATTGCTGGCTGAAATAACCTTTCGCCGTAGTAAATCGGTAATCGAGTCCCCACAGCCCGGCAAGCCGGAATCCCCAATCAAAGTGCTCGGTTTGCACCGTATCCGGCTGGCGCTCGATGTAGAGCACTTCCTGATCAGGCTCGATCGCGTTTGGCACTTCGTCGTAAGCCGTGGGGAAATTATCGTACTTCCCCTCAGATGAATTCACCCCACCCTTCGAAGTGCTGAAGTTCGCCCCAACATTCAGCCACCCATAGATCTGGATCTTGTGTTTCTTCCACGCATCGCCGTCGGGCCCGGCCCACAACGCAGTCATCCACGGTCCGGCCTGCGTCCAGGGCTGCCCAATCGACACCGTGCCTCCAATGGGCCACGTCGAAAACGGAAACGGCGGTCCGTTGACCGGCGCCGGATCTCCGCGAAACGCCGGAGCCGGAGCGGCCGGATTCGCCGCTGCCGCCGGCGGCCACCAGTCGTCGGAGTACGCCTTGAAAAGCCGGCGGAGAAAGCTGCCCTGCTCCGTGTTCGTATTAAGCGACACGCCACCGGCGCCAGCAGGCGTCGATTGCGCGTAGGCCGATGGGCCGCACAATTCGAACCAGCACAGAACAGCGAGAAAGAGAAGAGCGAGAAAAAGAACCGCTTTGAGAGATCTCAATGGATTCGCAATCCTCGAATGACTCGCAGCCTCAGCGCCGAAAGCTTATTCCCCGCCACATAAGGAAGTCGTAAAGACCTTGCCGCGGATTTTCTCTTGTTCCGATCTGGTTTTTCGTTGGTTCCCGGCTGTTCCTCCGCGAGCGGCTGCGAAGCAACCGCCAATTCGTCTAGAATGGCAGCCGCACTCAGCTCGCCAGTCACCACGCCGTTTACGGAAAGAGGCATCATGGGCAGATTCAGAATTCCATTCCTCGGGTTGTTGTTTTCTTCGCTGTTGCTTCCGCATCTTTTGTTCTCGCAAAGTTCTTCCCTGCACGGCATCGACGTCACCGATCTGGATCGCAAGGCGGACCCTTGCAACGACTTCTATGAATTCGCCAATGGAACGTGGCGGGCGAACAACCCGATTCCAGCTTCGATGACGCGCTGGAGCAAGCGCTGGGCGGCGGGCGAGTCGTCCAAGGACAAGCTGAAGGAAATCCTGGAGACGGCGGCCGCCGACAAAAGCGCACCCCAGGGCAGCACCGAGCAGATCATCGGCGACTACTACGGCGCCTGCATGGATGAGTCGCGGGTGAATGCGCGCGGCATGGAGCCGCTGAAGCCGTGGTTTGCCCGCATCGATGCTGCGAAAGACATGGCGGAACTGCAGCGGGTAATGGCCGACATGCACGACATCCTGGTCTCTGATCCGTTCGTGCTCGGCAGCCAGCAGGATTTTCACAAACCGTCCTGGGTGCTGGCCGATATCGGCGCAAACGGGCTCGGACTACCCGATCGCGACTATTACCTCAAGCCGGAAGCACGCTTCAAAGAAGCGCGCGAGAAGTATGTTGCGCACATCGCGGCCATGTTCAAGCTCGCGGGATGGGACGAAAAAACCTCGGCCGCCGCGGCCCAGACCGTCATGGGTATGGAGACCAAACTAGCGGAAGCTTCGCTCGACAACGTGGCCTTGCGCGATCCTGCGGCCAGCGACCACAACACGACTTTTGCCCAGTTGCAGGCCATGGCTCCGCATATCGACTGGGTGGAATATTTCAAGCACAAGCAAATTCCGCAAGACGTGGACATGAACGTCGACCAGCCGAAATTCATGCAGGAACTCGACCGGCAGATGCACGAGGTGCCGCTGGCGGACTGGAAAGTTTACTTAAAGTGGCATCTGCTGAGCTCGACCGCCAGCTCTCTCTCGGCGCCATTCGTCGAAGAAGATTTCGCCTTCACGGGAAAGTACCTAAGCGGCACCACGGAGATGAAACCGCGCTGGAAGCGCTGTGTCGAATCGACCGATCAGCTCTTCGGCGAAGCCCTGGGAAAGAAGTATGTGGAAAAGTATTTTCCGCCGGAAGCCAAGGCCCGCATGCAGGAGATGGTGCGGAATCTGCTGGCGGCGATGCGCGACGACATTCTCAGCCGGCCCTGGATGAGTGACGACACCAAAGAGAAGGCCATGGCCAAGATTGCCACCTTCAATCCCCAGATCGGATATCCCGATAAGTGGAAAGACTACAGCCACGTCGTAGTGCGACGCGACGCGTTCTTCGAGGACATGATCGCGGGCAGGAAGTTCGTGGAAGAAGATGACCGGCTCACCATCAACAAGCCCGTGGACCGCGGCCGCTGGGGCATGACGCCGCCCACCTCCGATGCTTCTTACAATCCTCTGCTGAATGAGATCGAGTTTCCCGCTGGAATCTTGCAGCCTCCGGCGTTCGACATGAAAGCGGTGGATGCGGTCAATTACGGCGCCATCGGCGTCGTGATCGGCCACGAGATTTCGCACGGCTTCGACGATCAGGGCGCCCAGTTCGACTACCTGGGACGGCTGCGGAACTGGTGGACCGACGCCGACCTGAAGCAGTTCCAGACCCGCGCCGCTTGCGTGGCCGATCAGTTCGACAGCTACTTTATCGAGCCGGGCGTACATCACAACGGCAAACTCGTGCTCGGCGAGAGCATTGGCGACCTCGGCGGCGCCAAAATCGCATTTCTGGCGTATGAGAAGTCGCTCGAGGGCAAGCCGCGTCCCGCGGAGATCGATGGCTTTACTCCCGAGCAGCAGTTCTACATTGCGTGGGGACAGTTCCGCGGCGATGAGACCCGCATCGAGGCCCAGCGCCTGATGATGCAGACCGACCCGCATCCGGTGGCCAAGTATCGAGTGATCGGACCACTCTCAAATCTGCCGGACTTTCAGAAAGCGTGGAGCTGCAAAGCAGACGCGGCAATGGTGCGCCCCGAAGGAAAAAGATGTGACGTGTGGTGAAAGAGGAGCTCGGTCTTTTCCCGGAATCGCTCGGGAAGGGCACGACTTCAGCTCTTAGCCTGCCCTGAGCAAGCGAAGCGCGCCGAAGGGTGCCGTCAAGAACTCATAAGCGCGAGGGCTTTAGCCCCTGAGGCAACAGCTACACCATGAACGATCCACGATCAAACGAAACTCCCGACTGGAAAACCCACGGCCTGCGCATCATTCGCAGCGGCGAACTCGACGGCAACACGCCGCAAACCCCGGGCATGACCCGCGCCGAAGCCATCTCGCATGCCCGCGTCGGCGCTCAAAAGTTGTGGGCGGGAACCGTCGTCGTCCATCCCAACGCCAAGACCGGTCCCCATCATCACGGAGAACTCGAAACCGTCATTTACGTCGTGCGCGGCCGCGCCCGCTTTCGCTGGGGAAATAATCTGGAGTTTGTCGATGAAGCCCGCGCGGGAGACTTCGTCTACGTCCCTCCCTACGTTCCTCATCAGGAACTGAATGCCCGCAGGGACGAACCGGTGGAAGCAGTCATCGTGCGCAGCGGCCAGGAGCCTATCGTCGTGAATCTGAATATTCCCAGTCCCGAGGACGCTCCCGATTCTCCGGAAGACGATCCGTTCCACTCCGCTCCGGGAAAGCGCTGATGTTCGAAGCTGACGTTCGAAGCTGACGTTCGAAGCACGTCTGCGACATCGAAATGTGGTTCACGCGCTGATTCGCGGGGAGGTTCTATTCGGGTGCTGCGATGATTTGCTATGGCATTAACGCGCAGCGATCTGGCGGAATCGTAGCTCCAGCTCATGGAGAGGCAGAGTGTACTGTCGGCCAAGTTCCCGGTGCGCAGCAAAGGCCTTTTTCGCCTGAGTCAGCAACGACTCAGCTTGGCGCGAATGGCCGAGATCGAGCTGGCAGGATGCGACCGCTACCCGCGCATCGGCCAACGATGGACTGGCCGGATCCAGGAAGCCCTCGCGCAGATCGACTGCGCGCTCGACCAGGGGCAGGGCGTCGGAGGGATGACCGAGCAGCAACTCGGCTCGTCCCTGGGCTAGCGCGGCCGAGGCATCGAGAGCTTCCAGATAAGTGCGCACCGCGCTGCCCGACAAATCGCGATCGACTTGTGCGGCCAGGCGTTGCGCCAACTCGCCGTCGTGGCGTGCCAATGCGATTTCCGCTCGCGTGGTCAGCAGCCTGATTGTGTCGAGCGAGAGCTTCCCCGCTTCCGGCGCTGGAGGATGGAAAGCGTCTAACGCGGCGTCGGCCTCACTGGCCCGTCCAGCAGCTATCAACAGCCTGGCGCGATCTTTCGCTTCCAGGTAGGAGGGCGGGGCATTGACATGCTTTGCGATGAGGCCGGCCTCATCGACTGCCCTCTGGGCGTCCGCATAACGCCCCATGTCAATCAACACCGCCGCCTCCTGTTCCAGCATCTGCCCCAGGTAGCGGGTGCCGGGCCGGTTTTTTCGGCGGTTTTCAACTGCCTTCAAAATGTAAGGGAGACCGTCTTCGGGGCGGCCGGCATTGGCCAGCGAAAAACCATAAACGAGAAATACCTGAGGCGCGAAAAACGGATCGTCGGTGCGGTGCGTGCGCTGCAGAATGTCGCGAGCGCGCTCGATGTGCTGCAGGCCCTCCTGGGTTCTCGAGACGCCGGCCAGGAATCCACCCAGGCGCAGCTCCGTTTCCATGGTATCGACGTGGTCGTCTCCATTCAATTTTTGTGCAGCGATCGCGGCCCGGCACAAACTCTGCTCGGCCTCCGCAAAATCCAACAACTCCTGCTGGATATCGCCCAGGAAGGAGTAAAAGCGCGGTAGACTCGCGTTTGGATCACCCCTGAGCTTTATCGAAACCTGGCAGGCCTCTGCCACAACCTGCTCGACAGCCTGACGAGGTCGTCCCAAATTATTGAGCGCCACGCCCTCGATATAGAGCGATTCGGCCAACGCAGGATCGCTCGGGTATTGCCGGTAGATGCCGACCGCTTGCTGTGAATATTCCAAGGCTCGCGGCAAGTCTGAGCTCTGATAGTGTTGCGCGAGTTTCGTCAGTACGTCACCCCGCAGCTCCGAGCTGAAATCACGCCGGCTGTCGAGAATGCGATTAGCTTCGAGCAGAACCCCTTCACCCTCGCCCGGCGTACTGGACTGGAACAGAGCAGATCCGAGCGCTACGAGAGCGGTCGCGACCTCGATCGAATTGTTGCCATACCGCGCGCGAGCGAGCTCGACGCGCTTGCGCTGCATGCTGGCAGCCTGATCGTCAAGCCCGAGATCGGTGTACATGGAGCCGAGAGTCGCCAGGACATTGAGCTTCGCTTCGGGAACTCCGGAGAGTTCTCCATCAATGTTTCGGGCGCCAATGTCGAGAAGTTCGCGCGCGGTCGTCTGCCGCGCCTTAACAGGGTCGGCCTGGTCGGAACTGTTCACGCGGAAAATACCCTCGAGAAAATCTTCCACGGCAGTAGCCACCCGGGTTTCGCGGCGCGCGATGTGGGCCTGCCACAAAGCCGCGCTCACCCCGAGACCTAAAGCGAGCAGCGCCACCCCCGCCAGCGCAACCACCACGCGATTGCGCCGGACAAACTTCACGGCGCGATATGCCAGCGTGTCCGGGCGGGCGCTGATCGGTTCATGCTTCAGATAGCGGCGCAGATCGTCGCCAAGGGCGGTGACCGAGGCGTAGCGTTCCTGCGGGATCTTCTTCAGCGCTTTGGCCACAATCGTTTCCAGATCCCCATGGAGCTGCCGGCTTAACTTTTCCGGAGTGGTGGAGCGTTGGGCGGCATTCGTCGCGTTTTCCTTCGCATTCGCCTTCGTGGGAGTGACCACGTCGGCAAGGCGCGGCGGTTCGGTATCGACGATCGCTTTCAGCAGGCTCGCGGGCGTGTGCACGCCCCTTCCCGCCGGATGCTGTCCGCACAACAACTGATAGAGCAGCACGCCCAGCGCATAGACATCGGTCGCGGTCGTGACTGGCGCGCCGGTTACCTGTTCGGGGGCCGCATACTCGGGGGTTAGGGGAGATTCGCCCTGCTGCGTGAGCAGAGTGGCAGCGTTCTCCTCGCCTTCCTCCTCAAGCAGTTTGGCAATGCCGAAATCGAGCAGCTTCACGTGGCCATCTTTGTTGACCAGCACATTCGACGGCTTGATATCGCGGTGCAC
>JBAUYE010000497.1:0-3899 GCA_049584615.1 Candidatus Sulfotelmatobacter sp. | reverse complement strand
GTATTCCCACGGCTCGGTGTCGTGTTCCCGCGACCCGCCGTCGTGTTCCCCCGACTCGGCGTAGTCGTGTGTCCGGCCGCTGCCCCGTGGCTGGCCGTAGTCGTGTGGCTGGTTGAGGGGCGGCTGTTCGTCGACGTATGTCCGGCGGTTGCCCCGTGCGAAGCCGTTGCACCGTGCGACTGCGTCGCCCCATGCGAAGGCGCCGCAGCATGAGAAGGCGCGCTTGCATGTTGTGCCGGCGCCGCCTTGGGAGCAGGTGCGCTGGTCTTCTTCTGGCCCCAGGCAAAAGCTGGAACTGCCATCAAGAGCAGAAGCACTACCCACTTCTGCAGCATATTTTCATCCTTCGAAATCCGATTCATTACCGCCTCCTGACCAGAACTTTTTAGCGACCCTGCATTCCCGGGAACACTGCCCCTCATCCGAAGTTGCGCGCCCGCTCCGCTCTCTGCATCACGAATCTTCGCGTCACGAATGACATTCGCCGATTTCACGCACGTGGTTAATCAGTTTCCAAGAACGGAGGAGAGGCCTGCTCGTGCGCACGACCCGATTGCGGACAAGACGCGACGGGCAGACCGTATCTTGGAGCGAAAAAACGTTACCAGAAGTCGGCCGCTTGCGCAATCATTTCTGTTTCAGGTTCTGGTGCGGTTTGCCGGACACTCCTATGTGGGGACAGCCGCCCTCGGCTGTCCAGTCGAGCGAAGCTCGATTTCCTCCTCGCTTCGCGAGGCAAAACCCGCCCTTCCCTCCGTCGCCCCGCTGCTGTAATCTACTTTCTTTCTCCCGGAGGAACCACGTGCGCTACCTCGATCGCCTGCAACCCCTCGCGCTTCTCGTGATGCGCCTCGCCCTGGGCGCAGTTATGTTCGTCCACGGCTACCATAAGGTTTTCGGCGGACTGCACCACCACGCCGATCTGGTCGCCAGCCTCGGACTCCCGCGCTGGTCGGCCTACCTCTCCGCCTTTACCGCGTTCCTCGGCGGACTCCTCGTGCTGCTCGGCCTATTCACCCGCGTGGCCGCTCTTGGCATCAGCATCGATCTCTCCGTCGCCATCGCCAAGGTGCACCTCCACAACGGGCTGATGGGCAACGGCGGATACGAATTTCCCCTCGCCCTCGCCGCCCTCGCCTTCGGCCTTATCTTTTTCGGTGCCGGCTCCATCGCCTTCGACCACATCCGCGCCCCCGGCGGCGGCGGAAAGTCCAGGTAGCCGGCTCCTTTTGCACTCTCAGGAATCCTCTAGTCGACACCGCAACTTATACCGAGTCTCCGGGTTTGCAAGCAGTTAAAAGAGCGCACCCTGAAAGACCGAAGCTTTGATGTATCTTTACAAATACCGGCTCCAGTTGAATCTGAGCCCGGCTGAAATTATCATGAGGCGTAACCAAATTTGCTGCATCCTAATGATTTCACGGACGCATCTTACGGCTTACAATGAACTGATTTTAGGAGGTTTCTCTTGAGAAAGTTAGCGCTCCTGGTACCAGTTTTCGCCTTCCTGGCCTTCGCCCAGTTGGCCTCTGCTCAGCAAGGGGACATCATGATCGGCGGCGGCACCCTTCTATCGTCTTCTCCCGCCACCGGTGTGGGCAACTTCCAGCAGCCCGCGGAAAAGGGCGGCGCCTACATCAACATCACCGGCGACGTCATCGGCTTCAAGCGCCGCATCGGCTTCGGTGTTGAAACCGCCTGGAGGGCTAGTCAGGGCAACTATCCGGACTATGAGGACACGACTTACCGTCCTATCCTGACTGACTTCAACGCCGTGTTCCAGCCGAAAATCACCAAGAAAATCGGCGCCGACCTCTTCGGCGGCATCGGCGTTGCCAGCACGCGCTTCTACGTCCCGGAGGTAACCTCATGCAGTTACTTCAGCGGGTGCATCAATTACAGCAGCAGTGACCATTTCATGGAAGACGTCGGCGGCGGCCTCCGCTACTACGTTTGGCATCACTTCTTTGTCCGCCCCGAGATTCACTACTACCACATTCAGAATAACGTCGAGTTCAACTCCAATAACGTATTCCGTGTCGGCGGCTCCATCGGATACACCATCGGTAACGATTAGGCCTTCGCGCCACGGATGCGCGCTCGTTTTGGTATGCTGGGGCAACCGAATACCGGCGCAACCGAATACCGGGGCAGCCGATCCGGCTGCCCCTGTCCTTTGGCTGGGGATAGGCAAGTGCGGTTGCTTTCCTAGGTTCCACCAGTCTGCTGGGTGAACTCCAGAAGTCCAACTGAACTGACGAGGAATTTGTATTGAGAAAATTCGCGCTGCTTGCTTCCACCTGTACGCTACTTCTATTTGTTAACCTCGCCTCGGCCCAGCAAGGGGACATCCTGGTCGGCGGCAGCGAACTCTATTCACTCTCCTCGCCTAGCGATATAGTGAACTTCCAGCCTCTGACGGAAACGGGAGGACTCTACCTCGGTCTGGCCGGTGACGTCGTTCCCTTCCAACATCGCCTCGGCATTAACGTCGAAACCTCCTGGAGGTACAAGCAGGGGAACTACTACGGTTACGAAAATTACCGCCCATTCTTCACCGATGCGAACGTGCTCTTCCAGCCGAAGATCAACAAGAAAATGGGCCTCGACATCATGGCCGGCATCGGCGTTGCCAGCAACCGGTTCTACATCATCGGTTCCTGCGGCAGCCCGGGATGCATCAACTTCACCAGCAGCAATCATTTCATGGAGGATTTCGGCGCCGGCTTCCGTTACTACGTCTGGCACCACTTGCCGCACGTCTTTGTGCGTCCTGAGGCTCACTACTACCACGTCCAGAACAATCAGGGGTTCAACTCCAGCAACGTGTTTCGCGTAGGCGCGTCAATCGGCTACACCTTCGGCAAGTAATCCGGCAATCACAAGGCCGGGGCAACAATAAAAAAGGCAGCGTCTCTTCGACGCTGCCTTTATCTTTCCCGCATCAAGCCTTACGGCTCCTGCATGCAAATCTCAGCTTCGTGGATCGCCATATCCAGATGCTTCATCGCTTCCGCCTTATGGCCGTGGAAATCGTGCGCCGCATCTTCCAGATGATGGTGGGCGTTATGCATCGCTTCGAGCGCCGCCGCGATTTCCGGATGAGGTGGCATCGCTGGTGATGCAGCCGCCGCCGGTGCCGGCGCCGCTGCCGGTACCGCAACTGCCGCCGGAACCGGTGCCGCTGCTGCCTTTGGACCAGCCGCCCCCACCGGCAAAGCCAGGGCTAATAGTAGCGTTGCTGTGATCAACAGAGTCAAGAACCCGATATTCTTCATGCGTTCCTCCTCGTCCGAATTCCGGCGCGGACGCCGCCGGTAAGATCAATGGCCACGGCCCCCTTCGCACGAGGATTCCCGCGACACCCGCACAGTATAGCCGCGCCCCGCCAGAATTCCCCTGTGCATAAGTTGACTCTTAAGATGCTCGCCTCAAACCTGCGCGCAGAACGATTCCGCGTGAGGCTAAAGAGCATCCGTCTTCCGGCTTCTCCACCACAACCACAGGCCGCCCAGCACAATCACCACGGCAACTGCCAGATCGAACCGCTTGAGATCATGGGCTAAACGCCCCCAATGTCCTCCAAACAGATATCCCGCCGCACAAATCGCGGACACCCAAACCGCGGCTCCCAGGAAGTTAAACAGGAAAAACTTTCGCCACGGCATGTGGAGCGCTCCCGCCAGCAGCGCGGCCAGCACCCGCATGCCGAAGAGAAATCGCGCCAGGAAAACGGTGGCCGCCCCGTACCGCTCGAAAAGCCGGTCTCCCCGCTCCACCGTCTCCGCGCGAATGGAGAAGACGTGCCGGTAGCGTTCGATCAGCGGACGCCCGCCGTGCCGCCCCAGGGCAAAGCCGAGTTCTCCGCCCGCCGTCGTGGCCACGATCCCCACCACAAT
>JBAUYE010000496.1:0-5212 GCA_049584615.1 Candidatus Sulfotelmatobacter sp. | reverse complement strand
GAAAGTGTTTGGGAAGAATGCTGGGAAGCGATTTCTGGCGGGGCATCCCATGGCGGGGAAGGAACACAGTGGCGTGGATTATGCCGATGCCGATCTGTTCCAGAATGCGGTCTGGTTCCTGACGCCTCTGCCGGGACAGAATCTGAATCAGGGGATCTTCGCGGAATTTGCGGGGTGGATCGATCAGATTGGAGCGCGCATTGCGATGCTGCCAGCGGAAGATCATGACCGGCTGTGTGCGTGGATCAGCCACTTGCCGCAGATGATTTCGACGGCGCTGGCGGCGGCGCTGGTGGAGGAATTCGGGGAAGACGCGCCGCTGCTTCCGGCAGGGGGACGCGCGCTGCGGGAGATGACGCGGATTTCGGCGAGTCCGTATTCGATGTGGCGGGATATTGCGATCAGCAACAAGAAGAATATTGAGGATGCGCTGTTCAAGGTGGAGCAGCGGCTGGCGCACATCCGGGAGAACCTGGCTACTCGCGCCCTGGCCGAGGAGTTTGAGCAGGCGCATGGGTTGAGGAAGAGTACGGGAAAAAAGTAGAACTTACCACGCAGACACGCGTGGACCCTTCACGGCTTGCGATCGTGCTGCGGCTAGGGATCCTTCGACTGCTTCGCTCAGGATGACAGAGTGGCCGAGGGTATGTTCGTGTTGAATTTCGTTTAGAATTCGGACGCTATGAATAAGGTTGTGGGCAGCGCGGATGAGGCGATTCGGGATGTGGGGGATGGCTCGGTCATTATGATCGGGGGTTTTGGGTTGTGCGGGATCCCTGAGAATCTGATTCGCGCGCTGGTGCGGAAGGGATCGAAAAATCTGACGACCATCAGCAACAATGTTGGTGTGGATGGACTGGGCAATGGGCTGCTGCTGGCGGCGGGGCAGATTCGGCGGCACATTGGCACTTACGTCGGGGAAAACAAATTGCTGGAATCGATGGTGCTGGCGGGGAAGGTGGAACTCGATCTGGTTCCGCAGGGAACGTTTTCGGAGCGCATTCGTGCGGCGGGAGCGGGGATTCCAGCGTTTTTTACTCCCACTGGCGTCGGCACCGTGGTTGCTGAGGGGAAAGAAACGCGCGACTTCGATGGACGGACTTACGTGATGGAGCGCTGGCTCAAGGCGGATTTCGCGTTTGTGAAGGCGTGGAAGGGTGACCGGATGGGGAATCTGGTTTACCGGAAGACGGCGCGGAATTTTAATCCCATCATGGCTACGGCGGCGAAGGTTACGATTGCGGAAGTTGAACAGCTGGTTGATGCTGGAGAACTCGACGGGGATCTCGTGCATACTCCGTCGGTTTACGTCAAGCGGATCTTTCAAGGTGAGATGTATGAGCGGCGGATTGAGAAGCGGACGGTGAGGAAAGCGAGCACCTAGAAAACTCCCAGATGAGCTAACGGTAGCGTTGAGCTGCTAGGGATCCTTCGACTGCGGTTGTGCTTCGGATATGCGAAGCACACCCTCCGCTCAGGATGACACAACTTTAGGAAGGCAATGAATAAGCCAGGCAAACATGTCGACAAGCGCGAGCGCATTGTGAAGCGCATTGCGCTGGAGTTGCGCGATGGGTTCTATGTGAACCTGGGGATAGGGATGCCCACGCTGATTGCAAATTATGTTCCGGCGGGTATGGAAGTGATTCTTCAATCCGAGAATGGGATGCTGGGGATCGGGCCTTATCCCATTGAGGGCGAGGAAGATGCTGACTTGATCAACGCGGGCAAAGAGACGGTGAGCGAGATGGCGGGGACATCGTATTTTTCGAGCGCCGATTCGTTTGCCATGATCCGCGGCGGGCACGTTGACTTGAGCGTGCTGGGGGCGATGGAAGTGGATGAATCCGGGAGCCTCGCGAATTGGATGATCCCCGGCAAAATGGTGAAGGGGATGGGCGGGGCAATGGACTTGGTGGCCGGGGCGCGGCGGACAGTCGTGGCGATGGAGCATACGACTCGGGAAGGAGCTCCGAAGATCTTGGCGAAGTGCACGCTGCCGCTTACCGGAGTGAAGGTGGTGGACACGATTGTGACGGAGATGGCGTACATCCGGGTGACGGAGCGGGGGCTGGTGCTGGAGGAAGTGGCTCCGGGGCTGACGGCGGAGGATGTGCAGCGGGCTACCGAGGCGAGGCTGGTGGTGAGTTCAAGTTTGAGGGTCATGCAGAGCTAGCGGCGACCCTCGGGGCTGAAGCCATACCACTGCTGCCGGTACGGGCTCTCTTCTTTGAGTGCTTTACGCGGCGCTGAAGCGCCGCTCTTCCACGGTACCTCACGGGCCCGAACAATGCTCCCTGAATCCGAACAGAACACGCGTACACAAACCCGAGCAGTCCTTCGCCGATTTCCTAGACGCGGAAGGGTGCAGCCAGCAACCGGAACGGCAGCGTGATCGCGAGGTAGATGATCTCGAGCACTCCACGCATGGCTACGCCTACGATCCGGAACGGGAGCAGCAGGAGCCATACGAACGGATAGGCTACGAGCGCCAGCAACGCTAGCGGCCAGCAGAGTACGAAGAGGATGCACCACAGGAGGAAAGTGAACATGATAGGGCCTCCTTCCAGTTAATTATACGGCGGCGGCGGAAAGAAAGTTCCGTGTTGGAAAAGCGTTGGAAGGAATGCCTTTCGGAGCGAAGCGTTGGATGGTGAAAAGGGATCCTTCGACTACGGTTGTGCTTCGTTTCACGAAGCACAAACTTCGCTCAGGATGACAAACTTTTGCTATTTGCGTTATTCGTAGCGCAGCGCTTCCGCGGGCAGGGTTTTGCCGGCGGACCATGATGGGTAGAGCGTTGCCACAAACGAAATTCCTACCGCCACCAGCACTACCCATACACCATCTTTCAGACGCGGCGCGAAGGGGACGTAGTCGATCGAGTAGACCTCAGGGGAGAGCGAGATCAGGTGATAATGGCCACCCGCGTAGGAGATGGCATAGCCTAACAGCAGGCCGATCGCCGTGCCGATCACGCCGATCAACACGCCCTGAGCAATGAAAATGTTTCGCACCTGCGATTTGCGGGTGCCCATCGACATGAGCACGGCAATGTCTTTAGTTTTTTCCATGACCATCATGATCAGAGAAATCAGAATATTTAAGGCGGCGACGAAGACGATCAAGCCGATAACGATGAACATGATGATGCGCTCCATATTCAAGGCCTTGAAAAGAGCGCTGTTGCGTTTCAGTTCGTTGGCCGCCATGAATCCCTGGCCGGCTGTGTTTTCGAGTTCTTGCGCAACTTGATCAGCTTTGTAAATGTCATCGATCTTAAACTCAATTACCGAAATCAGATCGCCCAAACCGAAGAGCCGCTGCGCGTCGGAGAGCCGAGTAAAGGCCCACGACGAATCATAGTCGTAGAAGCCGGAGTTGAAAATTCCGGCCACGCGGAAACGGCTGTATTTGGGAACCATGCCGAACGGGGTTAACTCGCCCTGCGGGCTGGTGACGAGAACGACGGAGCCTACTGTCGCGCCCAGATTGTCCGCCATGTCTTTACCTAGAATGATCGGGGGCATGGCCGCGACGCGCGCCTGGATGGCGGCGAGGGAATCAGATGGGGCAGCGCTCGTGCTGGCTGGATTTTTCTGCGTCCCGGTTTCTGACGACCCCTCAGCGGATGGCGGAGATGTTTCTTCCAGAGCAGACGCTGACCCTTCCTTTACCGTGTTGAGCAAATCGCCTACCTTGCGCTCATACGCTGGAATCATGCCTTTGAGGACCGCGCCGCGGGCGCGGGGGCCGCGGGAAATCAAGACCTGCTCGAAAATCGCGGGAGCCGCGGCGACTACATGCGGCTCTTTTGCGAGTCGATCGAGCAAGGGGTGCCAATCCTTGATGCCATCGTCCGCGATGCGCTGCAGGCTGACATGCGAACTGGACCCCAGCAGTTGCTCCTGCAAAACCTGGCGAAAACCGTTGTTGATGGCGAGCGCGACTATGAGCGAGGCAACGCCTGCGGCTACTCCGAGAATCGAGATGCCCGTAATGATGCCGATGAACGCCTGGCGGCGCTTTGCGCGCAGGTAGCGGGTCGCGATAAAGAGTTCGAAGCGCATGGGTAGGTGTCAGCCCCTTCGCTTGTCAGCTCAGGGCAAGCTAAGATCAGCTGTCAGATTTCGGTCAAGTCGGATTATAGCGTTGTCCTCGGCAGAACCGCGGGCACCCTCAACCGATACTGACGATATTCTTCTCCGAAACGGTTCTCCAGTTCGTTGTCTTCCATCTTTATCATCACTGAGCCAGTGACGACCGCGAACGCTGTCAGCGCCCAGCAGACCGCCAGGCCTGCGCCGATGCTCCAGGCCAGCATTTCGCAGAGATGCGCCAGATAGACCGGATGGCGAACGCGGGTGCGAATGCCCGTTGTTACCAGACGCTGCTGGCGATGATTCGGCAGAACTTCCGGCAGACCGCCAAGTTGCGCGGGGCTGAAACCGTTGCCGGAAAGTTTGTAGAGCGCCAGTCCCGTGCCAAACAGTGCCGCTGCCGGAATCCAGCACCACGCGCGGTGATAGAGGGTCAGATTGCGCCAATGTTCAGTCACCGCGGACAGTAGCACCCACATCGCGATCCACGCGGGCAAGAGGATTCGATACGGGGAACGCGGCCGCGAACGCCAGTACTCCACCCGAGGATGAATGAGCAGCCAGAAGCTGGGAATGGTCGAATAGATAACGCAGGCGATCCAGCCGACGGTCCGCAGTGTCTGCTCCACACCTCGATTCTACTGGGGAGGGAATGGCGTTTCTAAAAGACGGCAGCGCTTCGAGCTGCCGCAGAAGGTCAGCGTCTTTCGTTCCTCGCTGGTGATCTTGTGAAGATTCTCAGAAACCGCCAACATCCGCACAGGGCGTGATGTTATGAAGATTTTGCTGGTCGAAGATTCCTACATTGAACGGCACAAAGTGGGCGGCTACCTGGCCGACTGGGGACTCGACTATCTGGCGGTCGGAAGCGGCACCGAAGCGGTGAAGTTGCTGGAAGGCGCAGAGCCTCCGAACATGGCTCTGCTGGACTGGATGCTGCCGGGTCTCGATGGGATCGATGTATGCCGCCGCATCAGAAAGATGGGATCGCGAGCACCTTACATTTATACGGTGATGCTGACGGCCAAGAATCGAAAGCAGGACCTGCTGCTCGCGATGGAAGCGGGTGCGGATGACTATCTGGCCAAGCCCGTGGATCCTTCCGAGTTGCG
>JBAUYE010000495.1:0-5200 GCA_049584615.1 Candidatus Sulfotelmatobacter sp. | reverse complement strand
GCAGACCAGGCCGACCGTGGCCGGCACCATAAACGCGTTCACCGCATTTTCCACCCGCATGCGCAGGCCTTCAAATCGCGGACGCCGCCCCTCCGCCGCCTCCCGCGAAATAGCCAGCCGCAGCTTCAGCCCAAGGTCCGCTGGTTGCTGCACACGCCTCACGCTCATCAGCAACTGCTGCGTCTGCCGCAGCATCCGGTACTCCAGCGCACACGCCGAACATCCCTCCAGATGCGCCTCCAACCCCTGCATCTCGGTCCCCGTCACCGCCCCATCCAGATACGGAGACAGCAATCCCTTCACGTCCGCACATTTCATCGCCAGCTTCGGCGAACCCGGATTCATGGCCACATACCTCATGGCATCACCTCGACCCTTCTTCCCCCTCCAGCAACCTGATCCTTCAAATTTTGCGATCGCAAACTCGTCTCTACCTTATCTTCATCTGGAGCAGTGAGTCCCAGTTCTGCCCCCACCTTGCGCACGTACGGCGCCAGTCGTTGCTTCAACGCCTGCCGTCCCCGCGTGATTCTCGACTTCACTGTCCCCAGCGAAATCTGCAGAACCTCGGCAATTTCCTCATAGGACATTTCTTCCAGATCCCGCAGAATCAGCGCCGTCCGGTACGGCTCCGCCACCTGCCGCAACTCCGCATCCACCCGCTTCTGCACTTCCCGGTGCGCCACGCTGTCGAACGGCGAATCGTTGCGGTCGGTCAACGCGTTTTGCATCGCCGTATTCTGCATTGACCCATCTCCGTTCGCCAATCCATCCGACTCCACCGGTTCGATCGAAGTCTCGTGCGCTTTGTGCCGGAACCACCACCGCTTCCGGTTCGCCGCTTCATGCAAGGCAATCCGGTAAATCCAGGTCTTCAAACTCGATTCGCCATGGAAGCTCTTCATCCCGCGGAAGACTTTCAGGAAAACGTCCTGCGTCGTATCCGCCGCGTCCGCCGGATCGCTCACCATGCGGTATACCAGCCCGTATACCGGCCGTTGAAATTCACCGATCAGCCAAGCGTAGGCATCTTCCGATCCGGCCTTCAGGTCCGCGACAATTGCCGCCTCCTGCGCCCGTGCTCCGATTGCGCTTGCCAGATCTCCCAAGGTGGTCACTCCCGCCTTACTTCGCCTGCTGCCTGACTAAAGAACGATTATAGAATTTCCCACCTCATCCCCAACCGAAAAATCGCCCGCCATCCCTGGTTTACAGATTAGAGGTCACCGCCGCATGTTACCGGCGCACACTCTAATCCACATAGACTCCGCCCAGCCACTCCATGTTCCCGCCCGTAAGTGGTTTGTTTGCAAAGGCTTAACTAGTTGTGATCTTCGTCTCCTGAGGCCGGGGGCTTTTTCCTTCTCTCACGCCGATTTCGCTGCGCCTCTGGGACCGGCTTGCCAGGTGGATTGAAGTAAGCGTCGCTAAACACGACGTCGCCCTGAAAGCTCTTCATGCTGTCGCGATAGCGCTGGCTGGAAATCGCGGTCCGGATCTCGGCTTTCGCATCTTCCAGCGTCAAGGTGTGTTTGCTGAGCATTTTGTAAATGAAGTGAGCGCCGCCCGGGTCGGAGAATACTTCGGAAACTTCTCCGGGCTTCAGGTCCATCACCGCCTCATGCTGCGGCGGCAGCGCATCGCGGCGCACCTTCTCCATCTTCGTATTGGACCTGGTGTGCGGAATTCCGGCTTCCGTATAGGCCTCGACTTGCAGCTTGTCGGGATCTTCGCCCGTAACCGTCCGGGCGCGCAGATCGGCCGCGACTTTCATCATCGCGTCTTCACCGGCCTTGGTCTGCGCGTTTTCAGGCTCCCCGTGCGCGGCCTCGCTTTCCTTTGTGCGGGGGACAAAAATCCGCGCCAGAGTAGCTTCCTCATAAGAGGACTCATTCTTTGTGTAATAGTCCGCGAGATCCGCATTACTGATGTTGTCGGCCTCGGCCTGCAGAGCGCGGCTCAGGTCCTGGGAAAGCAGTTGCATGCGCGCATAGCGCATCTCTTCTTCGAATGACGGCGTTTTGTCGAGGCCGCGTTTTTCCGCCGCCGCGGCCATCCTCAGATTGCGCGCATAAGCGTTCGCCACTTTCAGCCGGAGTGATGGCGACATGCCCGGCTGCAGCGCCTCACAGAGCTTTTCAAATTGTGCTCGAGTGATCACGGTTTTGCAGGCCGTGCCGGTCTGCGTCGGATCAGCGCAGAAATCATTCACAGTAATCACCGCATCGTCGGGCCCAACCTTTATTTCCGGCACGTTATCAGCCGCGGGAGCCCTGGCTGGCGACGCACCCTGCCCGCAGACCAGACTGGCGAGCAGGAGACATACGAAACCTACAAAACAGGGGAAACGCATGGTTTAGTATCCCCGGTGCCGATGTTGACAGGCAAATAAAGCGGGCACGCAGCCTGGCTGCGTGCCCCGGTTGAACCCGCTGATCAGCTCACTGATCATTGCTCAAAGGCTCCCATGTTGATTTGCCCATTGGCATTCACTCGCGGATTGCCGTTGAAGTCCACCGTGCCGAAATCGGCTGAACCCAGACTGGCGTTGCCCGTGTTCTCAGCCGGAGAACTGGTCGGGATGTCAAAATTCGGCGTCGGTGAGCAGGCCGTGATCGGCGTCGGTGGCCCACTCTCTTTTGTGGACGTGCAAGTGGGTACAGTCAGGTAGTCGGGATTCGCAAACACCGAATTTGCATCCTGCCCGGTCTTCGACTGGTAGGAAGCGAACGAGGAGTAGGTTTTCCCGTTCAGCTCAAACGTGGTCGTCGAACTGGTCGTGTAGAAATCGTTGTAATTCGAAGTTACTCCGCTGCCCGACACGTAACCGTACATGAACAGACCTTCCGCGCCGGTATAAACAATGTTGTTCTCGAACACAATCCCAGTCGCCCGGTACTGGATCTGGAATTCGCCGCTGCCGGTCTTCTGCGTGTCGTTGTCGTAAAGGCTGTTGTTCACAATGGTGATATCGGTGCTTCCCCCCGTCCCGGTCTTGGCATAGCCGCCCACGGAGATGCCGCACGAATTTGCGGCGTAGTCAAGGTTGTTGCGGATGATCACGTTGCTTGAGACTTCGCCTGAGGTTTCACTCGCAGCCTCGATATTCAGGTCGTTGCCGTAAAGTGTGTTGCGCTCGAATGTCACGTCCGTACACCCATCGCAGTAAAGGCCGTCCTCATCGTATTCGTTGCCTTCACCGGGGTTTTTGAAGGCGCTGTTGTTGTAGATAAGGTTGCCGTAGACGTCTCCGTTCTTCGCCTGATCGTAGCCCGTCGGACCGACTCCCTCGAAGCCAATCGCATCCATGCCGATATTGTCATTGTCGTAAATGGTGTTGTTCGACACCACAAAGTTCTGCACGTTGCCGTTATAGGTAGTTGTCTCGCTTTCCCCAGTCAGGCATCCCGTCACCGTGTTGCCGCTGACAGTTACGCTGAGCGGGGTGGAACTGGTACCAAAAACGCCGATGCCATAAGCGTTCCCGTCCTTCCCCGCCGTGGTCTGAATGTTTTTCACGGTATTGTTGAGTATGTTGATCCCGCTCCCGCTGCCGGCAATAAGAATTCCCGCGGGGACGTCCGCCTTTTTCGCAGTCGCGTAGTTTTGAATGGTGAACCCTTCGATGGTCAGATAGCTCACGCCGTTCGTCGCGCCGATCGTGAACAGCCCTTGGGTATTGCAGCAGAGGAAGCCATTGCTGGTTTCGAAACTGGGCGTGGTACAGCAGGCCACGCTTGTCCCGTCCACAATGGCCACCCCCTGTCCGTTGAAGACGATCGGAGCCGAGGATGTTCCTGAGTTGGCGAACAACACGCTCTCGCTGTAGGTTCCAGTTCCCACATAGACGGTGCTGCCCGCTGTCGCTTCGAGCGCCGCGTGTCCGATGGTGAGCCAGGGCGCGCTCGCACTGCCGCTATTGGAGTCACTGCCGTTCTTAGCAACGTAGTACACCGAGGCCTGTGCGCAGCAGCAAAGCACGAGGCAGTTAGAGACGAAAAGAAACAGAGCGCGAATCAACTCACGCTTCAGGGTGAGTTGCGCGTTGCCGCGAAAGCGATTGGTCATTGCAAGCCTCCTGTTGATTCTCTGATTTTTCCCCTCGAAAATCGGACCCCTCCCGCCTACCTGCGGCGGAGGTGTTACGAGTTATTATTTTTACTTTCGTTTATTGAAGTCTGTCAAGGAAAAAGAAACAAATAGAAGGTTGGAGGGGGCAATGGTTCCGATCCGGGAGTGATGACGCCCTCGTAAGCAACTATGCCTGGTGAATCGGGAGTGGTGAGCCGGCCAGACTTTCCAGCCGTCGAGACCTAGGCCGTGGTGGCCCGCGTGCGTTCGGGAAGCTTCCTAAGGATCTCCTGCACCGCCTCCAATAGCTTCTCCGATCCTTTATCCAAATCAAGGACGGACTTTTCCAGGAACGCGATGGCTCCATCTTCCTGCAACCGGGCCGCATTCTTTTGAGACAGGCCCGTCATCACCACTACTGGGATCGCGTTGGTCAATGGGTCTTTCTTCAACGCGACAAGCACATCCCGACCGCTCATCTTCGGCAGCAATATATCCATCAGAATCAGGTCCGGCAATTCCTCCCGCGCCATGCGCAAAGCTTTTTCCCCGTCGGTCGCGCTGCTTACTTCATAGCCGGCACGCGTCAGCGCGCGCTCCGCGGTGAGTCTCAGAAACTTGCTGTCGTCCACCAGCAGAATCTTGGTCATTGTCCGCAGCCCCTCCGATTCCTGTCTCCTTGATACTTTCTCTATCGGCAGATTCGGAATTCGGATAAAAACAGAAGGGCCGGGCCACACTGTCACAGCATGAGACCTGTCTAAGAAACGACTGACGGGATTCGTCAGCGCCTCAATTAGGCGTCAGCGGCCAACATTTTCCAAGAATTTGATTGCAGTTCGGGAACGCGCTAACAGGGAAGCCCCTGCTTACTTTACTTCTTCAACATCTTCTCGATGGCCGCCACCAGTGAAACCGGGCCGGACCCGAGCATCAGGTCAGACTTCTCAAAGAACCCGGCAGCGCCGTCCTTCTCCAGTGCCTTCGCGTTTTTCTGCGACAGACTGGTCAACACCATCACCACAATCCCTGCGGTCGCCGGATCTTTTTTCAAAGCCTGCAACACATCCGGCCCGCTCACCTTGGGCAGCATAATGTCGAGCAGCACCAGCCCGGGCAAGTGTTCTCG
>JBAUYE010000494.1:0-3804 GCA_049584615.1 Candidatus Sulfotelmatobacter sp. | reverse complement strand
TCTTCGATCGCTATGTGGCCACGCGAAAAGGCGATCTCAATTTAGCCCGGGAACGTGAGCTGTATTTTCAAACGATGGCGGAAGCCGTACCTGAGATTATCTGGACCGCCGACCCAAACGGCATGGATGATTTCTTCAACCAGCGGTGCTTTGACTACACCGGGCTGACACTCGAGCAATTACGCGGAGACAATTGGCACGCGATCATCCATCCCGATGACGTGGACGGTTGTCTAGCAAAGTGGAAAAGTGCGCTGAGCACCGGCGATCCCTACGACGTCGAATACCGCCTGCGCGGAAAAGACGGAAGCTTTCGATGGTTCCTGGGACGAGCTAATCCCATCCGGGACGCGAAGGGAGAGATTGTCAAATGGTTCGGCACCTGTACCGACATCGAGAGTCAAAAACGGAATCAGCAGATTCTCGAGCAACAGATTCTGGAACGGACCACGCAGTTGGCTGACGCCAACGTGCTGTTGCAGGAAGAAATGCTGGAGAAAGACTTTGCCCGCCGAGAACTCGATCAGCAGAATGAAGGCATGCTGGAAGAGCTTAAGAGGCGGTCGGAGCGGGCTGCCATGCTCGCGAGGATGGGCGAACTTCTGCAAAGCTGTGTTAGTCGAGAGGAAGTGTGCGCCGCCGCCCTGGGCTATGCGCCCAAGATATTTTCCACGGTCCCCGGAGCCATGGCGCTGCTGGATGCTTCGCGCAACCTCACCGAAGTGATCGGCTCGTGGGGCGACTGCTACGTTCAAGCAGCGGTATTCGAGCCGACTTCCTGCTGGGCCCTGCGCACGGGGCACCCCCATCTGGTATTAGCCGGCGATTCCACGGCGCCCTGCGCCCACGCGACCGGAGTCACGAACACATATTTATGCGCCCCGATCCTGGCTCAAGGAGAAACCCTCGGAATAGTCCACTTCCAGGCAACCGATGAGGCACCGCAAATGGATGCATCCGAACTCTCATTCAAGACAACATTTGCGGGGCAAATTGGATTGTCCATCGCCAATATCAGGCTGCGGGAAGCGCTGCGGACCCAGTCCGTGCGAGATGCTTTAACCGGTCTCTACAACCGGCGATACCTCGAGGAGGTGTTGGATCGCGAAGTGCGGCGCGCGGCGAGAGCGGAGCAGACGGTGGGAATTCTGATGATCGACCTGGATCATTTCAAGAAGTTCAATGATACCTACGGGCACGAAGCCGGCGACGTGGTATTGCGCGAGACCGGAGCGTCGCTGACCAAGGGCATTCGGGCAGAGGACTTCGTATGCCGGTTCGGAGGGGAAGAATTTGTGGTGATCCTGCCCACGGCGGATCCGGAAACCTCACGCGCGCGAGCCGAAAGGTTGCGAATGAAAATGAGGGAACTGACCATCATGTATCAGGGCAAGTCGCTCGGGATGGTTACGATTTCCGTGGGCGTGGCGGCATTTCCCGCGCACGGTGCGTCGCCCAAGGAATTAATGGCGGCAGCCGATGCTGCTCTGTATGAAGCCAAGCGTGGAGGCCGGGACAAAGTGGTGGTGGCATCGGAGCGAGTGATGGATGAGGCGGCCATGCCCGGGGCAGGGAAATCGGGCGCCAGTTGGAGTTAGATCCGCAAAGGTGCAAAAGCGGGCGATCGGCTTAGTCCCAAACTTTGAAATGCGGCCAGGCTTCCGCCAGCGGCTGCTTGAGTCCGTGACAGATCAGGATGGTGTAGTGTTCCCAACTCATGCTGTAGGCATCCGCTACCTTCGGGCCTTCTTCGACGCTGTTGCACCAATGTTGGGCGTCGTCGAGCTGCCAGTTGAGCATGATCAGGCTCTCACCGCTGTATTGCCGGAATCCCCAATAGTAATAATTCTGATGAGCGCTAATGGATGGAGGCAGTCCGTAGCGCGGGCCGAAAAAATCAATCGCCCCGGCAGAACCATAATTTCCAGCCAGAATGGCGGTCTTGGCGCGTTCCTCGGCGGGCATCGCTTGGTAAACCCCGGCGACCTGCGCGACCATCTCCGGCCAGCCGAATTCGTCCGCGAATTGCTGCGGCAGAGTGCTGCTCATGTGCGTTTCCGTGCGAGGCATACCCACGCCCAGCGCGTGCATGTAAGGGACGATTTTATCGGGAGGGAGAATAGGAAGAACGAGCGGAAAGGCGATTACACCCGCTATCACCAGCACCCGCGGCAGCACCGCCTTTACCCAGCGCAGCCGGGAATGTGCCGCAATTAGTTTCTGCCAGAAGACTCCGCCGGCGGCGAACAGCATGGGATAAACCGGAGCCAGGTAGTAATTCTTGCCGTGGAGAGCCATCATGATTGCCAGGAATGCCAGATAGGTTGCGCCCAGCACGCGGTAGCGCTTGCCTTCGCCGTGAAACAACAGGAAGCCGAGTCCCGCGATCCAGATCAGGGCGTTGACCGGCCCCAGCATCATGATCTGCTCTTTCAGGAATGGTAGCGGTGGCAGTTCGACGTTCTTGTGAATCTTTTTTACATTGCTCAGATCGACCCAGGTGGGGAATCCATGCTGGTATTGCCAGATAAGGTTGGGCAAAGCGAGCAGTACGATAATGCCGGCGGCAATCCAAAGCCACTTGCTGCGGAACAGACGCCGTTGAGAAGTTGCGAGCAAGCCCACCAGCAACGCGATCAGGAAGAAAGCAGTGGAATGCTTGTTCTCCAATCCAAGCCCGACCAGTACGCCGACCGACACAAGAAATTGAGGCTGATCATGGTTGATTGCGAGGAGCAGGAAGTAAATCGCACCCATCCAGAACAGGGGCTCGAAGGGATTCATGGAAAAACGCCCGGCGTTGGCCAGGATTACAGGAGCTACGAATACCCCGAGACACGCGATCAGCACGGCGAAGCGCTTGCCGCCGAGTTCCCGCGTGATCAGGCCGGTGATCACAATTTCTGCGCCTTGCGCAAGCGCCGGCAAAAGTCGAAGCGCATGCAGAGAATCGCCGAAGAGTATGCGTCCGATGTACGCCACCAGGGGCGACATCGGCGCCAAGTCTACATATCCCCAGTCCAGGTGATGGGAGAGAGCGAGATAGTAAAGCTCGTCACGGAAATATCCGTAGCGGCCGTTGGTCGCCATCTGGAGCGCGACGGCAACAGCCGCCAACAAATAAGCGACTGCCATGTCAGTGGAAAACCAGGGCTCGTGTAATCCAGAGGCGTTCCTCGATGCGACATCTGGCAGACCTGCAACGAGATCCGGGGGTCGTGGATTAGCCATGTTGCAGAGAAGAGATTATGTCTTGTCTTTGCGCTCGTCGCGCTCGACGACTCCGTCCTTGATGTTGACCACGCGGTGAGCGTATTCGGCGATGTCGTGCTCGTGGGTGACCAGCACGATGGTGTTTCCTTCAGAGTGCAGGCGATCGAACAGGGCCATGATTTCGTTTCCGGTTGCAGAATCGAGGTTGCCGGTGGGTTCATCCGCTAGGATGATCGAAGGCCGATTCACCAGAGCGCGAGCCACCGCGACGCGCTGGCGCTGGCCGCCGGAAAGCTCGTTGGGCTTATGCGTCATGCGCGACTCCATGCCTACGGCTGTTAGTGAGGCTTTGGCGCGCTCGATGCGTTCAGCGGTGGGAATGCCGGCGTAGATCAGCGGCAGTTCCACATTGTGCAGAGCCGTGGCACGGGCCAGCAGGTTGAAGGTCTGGAACACGAATCCGATTTCCTTGTTCCGGATGCGCGCCAGTTCGTCGTCGTCGAGCTCACTCACCAACTGGCTGTTGAGCCAGTATTCGCCTTTGGTGGGCGTGTCCAGGCAGCCGATCAGGTTCATCAGCGTCGACTTACC
>JBAUYE010000493.1:0-10602 GCA_049584615.1 Candidatus Sulfotelmatobacter sp. | reverse complement strand
TCTCATGCCGTCCATGCTCCTCGTACCACTTGGTCAAGGTGGCAGTCATGTGCATCTTCTCAATGATGTTCCGCCAACCCATTCCGGTGTTGTAAGCGCAAAAGGAGATCTCCCCTTCTTGCGTAGCGTATGGGATGATGCACTGCTCGGTTCGGCGAAAATCATAGTTGAATAGATCCTGGAACCACATGCCCGCCACGAACAGTAGATTCCAGCGGTCGCGGCGGCGGCGAAAAATGTCAGCCATGGTCCGCTTACCGGAGACATCCCCATAGTCGTGACCCGTTGCGCCCAGGCCCTTGTCGAGCTTCCTCAGCATATCGACAGCGCGGAAATGCCGCGGCGCATGAAACGCATCGTAATTCCGAACCAATGCCAGCGCCATCCCCGCGACCGATATCCACCGGCTGCGAGCCCAATCGTTGATCTTGGCAATGTCCTTGGCGAACTGCTCGGCATTCAGAAACGCCGTCACCGGAACTGCCTCGCGTGTCTCCTTGTCGACCATAATCGCCATCCCCACCCCACAGTTCGGGTGACAACTACAGGCGACTTGGCCCCAGGCGGCGTCCGGCCCATGAACCAGGTCCGCCCAGTCGGAAAAGGTACTCAGGAACGAGAGTGGGAACCAGTCGCGAACGGGTTCGCCGATGCTCAATTGTTCTTTCAGATCGTGGGCCAGATGCGAGAGTGTGTAGCGTTGGGCTTTGCGGCGTTCTTCGGTGACGGCTTCGTCGCGGCCGGTGAAGGACACTGGCTGGAAAGACACCATGGCTATCTTGTCCGGGTTATCAAGCGCGAATTGCACCACGCGCCCCACCTGCTCATTATTGATCCCGTTTACCACCGTCGTCACCAGCACGATTTCCACGCCGTTGGAGTGCAGGTTCTCAATGGCCCGCAGTTTCAGGTCGAACAGGTTCCCGACGTTGCGGTGAGAATTCGCCGGGTTGCCGATGCCGTCGAATTGGAGATACGCGTAGCGCAAACCTGCTTCCGCGGCCTGCCGAGCAAACGCGGGGCTCTTGGCAAACTCGATGCCGTTGGTTGCCGCCTGCACGCTGTCGTAGCCGAGTTGACGGGCGTAGCGAATGGCGTCCAGAAAATGTGGAGACAGGGTCGGCTCGCCCCCGGAGAACTGCACGGACATCTGACGCCGCGGCTTGATGGAAAATGCGTTGTCGAGCAGCGTCTTGATATCTTCCCAGCCAAGCTCGTGTACGAATCCGACCTGGTTGGCATCCATGAAACACGGATCGCACATCATGTTGCACCGGTTGGTCAGGTCGACTGTGAGAACCGAGCCTCGCCCGTGCTTGATGGTGCTGCTGCCGTGGTTGTGCAATTTCTCATCGTTGTGGGCGCGGATATCCCGGCCGGGAAACGTCTCCTCCAGATGCCGGAAGAATTGGGGATCAATGGATATGACGTCTTCGAAGTGTCCATGCAAAGGACAATCTTTGACCATCAGGATTTTGCCGTCGCGCTCGATGATCTGCGCCTTGATCTCACCGGGTCTTTCGTTCAACAGGACGCGATAATCCTGTTTGCCGTCGACGATTTGTTGACGAATTTCCGGCACGCAACGCGGGCACAACGAATCGGTTTGCCTTGGCCAACCCAGAGGGGGCTTCGACTTTTCCCGGGACTTCAGCAGCGGCTTATCCGACCACCGGGGTGTGAAAGATGGATTTTCGGGAAAGAGATTGTTACTCAAACAAAATATTTGCCACGCCCCGTTTGCGGCAACTGACATCGCCCTTTCGAGGTATTTGATGGGCTTCTTCATGCCTTGACGCTCCGTGTTGAGCCGGCCACAATCTCGTCTACTTTGCCCGAACCAACGATTTTGAAGAACGCTGCACCAGACTCGGCTGCCCACTCGGTCGTCGAAGAGTATCAGATCGCATTCTGGTGCGACAACTTGCTCTTGCTGCTTGTCACGAGTGAAATTACACTCGAACGTCCCCTATGAGGAAGAGGAACGCAGTGAGACGCCGCTCAGCCTGGAAGATCGAGAACTATACTTACCGCGAGTGTCCGCACCCGGACCGCGAGTTCGGCTACGCGGTTTCCCTGCACAACCACTCGTGCCACTCTGTAGAGAAGCTGGCGGCGCTAAACCAGGTTGTCAAGCTGGCTTTCATGCGCCCTTTTAGTGGCGTTCTGCAAAAGTCGTTTGGCCTCGGCGGTGTTTCTGATCTGAATTACGCAGACATAACCTTCAATCCGCCCTACACTCCCGAAGACGTCTATCAGATGGAGGCAGCAGCGGCGGCCAGTTGGGGCTTCCACGGGGTTCACCTGGCCATTACCGATCATGATGAATTTGCCGGCAGCCTCGCTCTGCTGCGCGGCCGGCCCGATCTGAACGGCCGCATCGCACTCAGCGAGGAGCTGTCACTCTGGTTCCAGGGGCACTTATTTCATCTGGGAGTAAGTCGCATGCCTGAGAGTGACGTTGAGGAAACGCACACTCGAATTCAAGCGGCTGCGCGGGGTAAACGCTACGACGAATTGTTTGAAACACTTGCCGCTAGCGGCTGCCTGGTTGCCCTAAACCATCCTCTCGTCGCCTGGGCGCCGGGATCGGAGACCATTCCCGTCACCGAACTGCTCTCCCGCTATGGCTGGGCGATTCATGCTTTGGAAGTAAACGGGATGCGGCCACGCGAGGAGAACGATCGCGTTCTGGAACTTGCCCGGCAGTGGCGCAAACCGGTGATCGGCGGGGGAGACAGCCATCTGCTGGTCGCCAGTTCCGTTCTCTCTCTATCGCAAGCCGCAACTTTCAAAGACTTCATCGCCGAAGTGAAGGACGGCCACGCGGTGCCGTTCGTGACGCCTGATTATTTTGCCCCGCTCAAATGGAAACTTTTCTTGCGAGTGCTATTTTTCATCTCGCGCTACCGGCAAATTGCCAGCTATAAGGGACAACCCGTTGCCGCCATGCTGGAGCGCCGCAGAGTTTTGCTCGATCCGGTGGGGTCGGCGAGTCGCGTATTTTTGGCTTTGGTTTCCGCAGTGGGATTGGCCCGCTGAGCTTGGCGGCCACTACTCCTCTCCGCCTACTGCTTTTTCATGTTCATCGGCCTGCTGCTCTCTTGGCAGAGGCCGGAGTGCAGCCGCGATTTGCGATCGGAGTAAGTTCCGGTCAGGCTGTTTTCTCCGTTAGGGCTCAAGGTCGCGCAGTATTCTACGGTGTGTTTTTCGGAAAAAAGCAGGAATAGACGCTTGCCGCTAACCACGCCCGTTATATCGTATCCCCCGCCGTTGCCGGCCACGTCCCGACTCCCCTCGGACTGGATTAGGTGGAAGTCGCCCCACTCCTCCGAAGTCCACGAGCCGTTCACATTCATCTCGGCCGGATCTTTTTGGGAGTCAAGCCAAGCTTTGCCTTCTACCTCAGCCTTGGCAGCAGTTAGAGAAGTCGGGACGGAAATGCACAGCATCAGCAATGCCAGAGCGATTGTCAGGTGTTTCATGAGAGACGTTCTCCTTAGTTCTACTTCCCGGCGTGGGCCGGGAGGTCTACAGTCCTGTCAAGTGCACGGGCCTACTTTTTGGATATCCGATCAGATAGGTAATTGGCATCTTTCCAGTTGCAAGCTCACCGATCTCCCACTGGTATTGGCGAGAAGACAGTTTGTCTACGATCTCATGCAGTTCGTCTGGCCGATATGTCCGCAGGCAGGACACTACTCCATCGAATAGCAGGACGAATGGAATGATCGGAATCAGATACGTCCAGAGCAAACGCGACCAGCGGAACGGGCGAATCCGCGGAGTGTGGAGGAACAGCAGGAGAATGCCGGCAAATATCAGGCCGATGGTCGACGGAGCGCGCTTGGTGGCCTCAAATATGCCAATGCTTTCGCCGGCCTCGACGGCATTTTGCAGAATGGCGGAAGCATCCTCCGGCGAAAAATGATGGAACGAGGTAAACATCGTTCGCAACCCCTTCAATGCAATAGGAACCTTCATCGCGTCAACCGGCTCGGGATAGAAAGTAATATGGTGGTCAGAAGACGCGCTAACACTTTGGAATGCCTCAAGATTCGGATATTTATCCGTGAGCCAGATCTGAAGGCCGGCGGAATTTTCTTCGGCGTCCCGGCATCGCAGCTGTCGCGCAAGATCCAACCAGGGTCCGCCTCCGCCAGAACACATGTCAACAATCGATTCGGCAGACGATTGTCGGGTGTTGGTCCGGCTGCCGCTGGAGTCAATCACGCTTTGTAGCAGCGGGGCGATGGGCGCGTAGGCATGCAAGAGGTTGAACCCAAACTGCATCGCATCCGTAACGTCATCTCGAAGCGATGACGGGAACCACGGTTGTTCATGGAGTTCGATGAACTGTACGCGACGCATGGCAATTCAACCTGGTAAGCACCGTGTGAACATTCTCGTCCAAATCCGAAAAAAAGAAATTCGACGCGACAGAGATCTTCGATCCTGAGCACAACCGTGGAGCGTGGCCGCTTCCGTATGCTGAAGCCGATCCGGCAGCAGATTGTTTTCAGGCCCGGGCAAGCGTTACCCCCCAGGTGAAGCCGATCCCGGCCGATGCGAACAGCAACAATTGCCCGCGACGAATTAGCCCCTCGCGCCGCATATTCTCATAATTAATGACTAGATCGCTGGCAAAGGTGTGCCCATATTCCGCCATGGGAGTTACCGGCAGGCTGCCCTCGGGCAGCCCCAACATCTTGCGAAACCCGTCGCGGTCCCGCCGGCTGATGTTGGAATAGATGAAGTGGTCAACATCGTTCAGGCTCAAGGAAGACGCTGCCAGAGCCTTATTCACCACCCGAAGCATGTTGAGAAAGTAGACCGGCATCACCTCGCGCTCCATGCACAGGGCATCGACAACAATATCGACGTGGCCATTCGTTCTGACCATGGTAATCGCATTCTGGAGGTGGCCGAGCGTCATGGCTTCGACGCCCAACAGCAGCGGGCCCTCCGCGCCTTCGCGGCGCAGGATCACAGCGCTGCTGGCATCGCCGTGCATAGTAATTGGAAGCAACGAGCGGTTGCCTTGAGGCGCGGCGTCGCCGGCTACCAGCAGGACCGTCTGAATACTTTCATCCGTGGCCATCCAGCCCAGCGCAGTCTTGATCGCGACGTGAAGCCCGGCACATCCGCCAACTTTGAAACTCAGGATCATGGAAGTTTCAGCGCCGAGATCGGCGCTGAGTCGGTGCGCGAACGAGAGACCCTGTGAGCTTTCGCTGGACCAGGTGCTGTAATCCAGGATGAGATTGATGTCGCGCGCCGTTATCCCGGCTTCGGCTATCGCCTTGGTAGCGGCTTCGAGAACCAGGCCATAAAGTTGCTTCTCCCCGCAGATCCGGACCCGCTTCAGTCCAAGACCTTCCACAGCCTTTCGTCGCGACTCCGGGCTCAACGCAGAAAGCGCCGTCTCGATTCGAGTTCGTTCCCGCTCTAAGACCGCTTCCACCGCCTCATCCTCGGGGGGAACTGCAAAGGCCGCGGCAGCAATTCGCACATTCATATCTAAAGCAACTCCAGAAGAAGGGCTGCAAATCCACTGTCACCGGCAGTTCCCAGCAACAGGGCTTGTCCCCGGGTTGGCCGGCCGCTTAACGCCAGGATCAAGTGAAAAAGAGCGCCCGTACCCGCCAAACCCCAGGCAAACGGCTGCGGGGGGATGATAACAGCGCCATCGCCGGAAATCTCGCGAGCCAGGGCGGTTGTAGAACTCGTGGCGCAAGGCGCACCATTCCCGCTACAAACAGTGAGACTCGGGACGGAACCGCCGAGCATCTGCCGGATGATCTCCGCCGGTTGACCGCCTGCCACCCAGCGGCCCGAGCCGATTCGGGCATAAGAGCGGGCGTCAGGGCGAAGATCCCCGCGGCCGGATGATTCCAGCACTAATGCCGCTACACCTTCGCTTGGGATAAAACCGCCTGCTTCCGGCAAGGGACCCGAGTTGTAGCACGCCGGCGAGAGCAGGCCCGCTGCCTCGTACCATGAATAGAGGGTGCGCGCCAGCGCGTCACCCGCGAGCACAACGGCCAAGTCAGCCTGACCATGGCGAAGCAGAGAAGCGGCTTGAATCAGCGCACTCTCGCCCGCAAAGTCCTTGTTACTTACCGTGACATTAGGCCCCCGGAGGCCGTGAAACAAAGACACATGACTCGCCGGAGCGCTGGCGAGAGTTTCCGGGAAGGTAGAGGGATCAGTTCCGTTCCACCCATTCGCGGCAGCGCTGAGGTAGAAAGCTTCCGTGAGTTCAACGCAGCCGAAGGCGGTGGCGCACACCACTGCAACTCGGGATCGGTTCACTCGGCTGACGTCGATCCCAGCATCCTGAATGGCCAGGGAAGACGCTACCAAGGCCCACGCCGACAGGCGATCGAGACGCCTCGTCTTCAAACCCGGAACAACGCTGGCGGGGCGAAAGGGCGGTACGAGAAACGCTCGGCGCGGCCCCGCACTGGTCCAGGCCGTGATGACACTTGGTTCCAGGGGACACTGTGGAATCAGTCCAGCCAGCGGGCCATAAGGACTCACGGAACCGATACCCGTGATAGTAACGGACGGCAAGCTCGGAGTCATGAGCGGCCGCTCCCGAATATAAGCACGGTGTTGCTCCCGCCAAAGCCGCTGGAGACCGACATGGCCAGCGGCAGCAGTTGGCGTTTCACTTCTCCCCTCAGCCACTCGACGCCGGGGCTCTCAATGGGATCGGCGAGCCGCAGCGTCGGAAGCAATGCCCCCGAACGAACCGCCATGATCGTAATGGCTGCCTCCAAGGCGCCAGCCGCACCCAGACAGTGTCCGAAATATGACTTTGTCGAAGATACAGGAATAGGACGCTTGCGTCCCCGGAAGGCGGTCTCGTAGGCGTTGGCCTCGGCAACATCGTTCAGAGGTGTGCCCGTGCCGTGGGCATTCACATACCCAATCTCGTCGCCGCTGACCTTCCCCATTTCCATGGAAAGGCGTATGCAGTCGGCCAATCCGTTTCCCTCTTTCTGCGGCGCGGTAGTATGAAATGCATCATTGGTCATGGCCCATCCGCGCAGTACTGCGAGAACAGTGGCATTGCGCGCGGTGGCCCCGGCTAGCGTTTCAAGAATCAGAACAGCGGATCCTTCGCCCAGGTTCAGGCCGTTGCGATTCTGGTCAAAGGGAGAACAGGGGTTTGGATCCAACGCTCGCAGGGAGTTAAATCCGCTCAACGTGAACGGGCACAGTGGGTCACTGCCTCCTGCCAACATCATGGGCGCGGCTCCGTCCAGCAGCATGTTGGCGGCGAGCGCGATCGCCATAGCTCCGGACGCGCAAGCCACGGAGATGGCGCAACGCGGTCCGCGAATCCCGAAATGCTCACCAACGGCGTCGGCTGCATGCCCGAACGGATATGATGCGCCCCGCAACAACCCGCCGGGACGCCGGTACCAGGCAGCCGGATCTTGGGCAATTTCGGTGTCGATCTCGGTTAAGCCCCCGACCGTGTTCGCCATTACAATGCCGCCCTCGCGGAAGTGAGAGCTATCGTAACCGCAGTTCGCCATCGCATCCTGAGCCGCCACCGCCGCAAGTTGATCAGTGCGCGAGTAGCGCGAACTGGAATTTTCCCCCAGAAGCGGCAATCCCCGGACCTGCGCAGTCGTTCCTTCGAAGCCGGGATACGCGTCCTTCGTGGGCTCCAGACAGCACTTTCCCGATAACATGCCCGCCTGCAGGCAGTCCAGGCCGATGCCATAGGGGCTGACGACCCCAACACCCGTAACGACGATGGTTTTATCGATATCAGTCAAGAGAGGCAACCGGCCAAAAGTCAAAAAAAATCAACACTGATCGCTACAGGTCGTCAAAGTGTTTTCAGAAACCGCACTGCCTGGCCGGTCACGCACGCCGATTTGCGGGGACAAGCGTATGCCCCACCACGCGAAGAAAACGGATGATCATCGCGCAGCCTCCGTCCAAGGTTTTCTTGCCACGAATAGAACATGCACCAGGGGCAAACGATTCTGGAAACGCCGCTCTTCCCATTGCATACCGGCGCTCTCCAGCACACCGCGGTACTCGGCGATCGACAGCACTTGGGGCCGCAACCCGTAGCCCCCGGACGCGAACATCAGCCGCTCGAAAGCCATGGCGATCGCGGACCGGAGGCCGCGTTCCCGGTCAGGGACCCGGAAAATCAATCTTCCCTCTGGCGCGAGCGCCCAACAGCACCGTTTCAGCAGGGCCAGTTGTTCGGCGGCGGGCAAATACTGCAAGACATCCAGAATTAAAATCAAACCGGATGCCGGCATCTCGAAATGACGGATGTCGGCTACGGTCACGTCTGCGTTCAGCGGGCCGAGTGCCTGGCGAGCGACGGCGATGCGACGCGCATCCAGGTCGCAACCAACCAGCCGCCGGCCGTTCTCCCCGAAAGCCGCAAAACCAAGAGCCATGCCGTAGCCGCAGCCCAGATCCACTACCGTTCCCGATCCCAGGTTTTCGGCGGCAAGTAATTCAAAGACCCGATCGAGCCGGAACTTCCACCGGACGAACTTGCGAGCCGTTAGCCCGGATTGGACAAACATCCCGTTCACAAAGCGGATGCGCTCCCGCAGCGCCGAACTGGCAGACGCCTTACGATGAAGATGCACCACAACCCCAGTAATCGCCCCCCCAACGCCGCCGACCAGTATACCCAGTGCCACGCTCCCAATCGCCCAGATGAAAAGCTGCTCCTTGTTAATATGGGCGCGAGCAACAGCCAGGTCTGACAGCTTCAGTGGCTGGAATGAGCCGACGCGGAGAAAACATCCAAGTTCCACTGAGGAGAAAACAATCACGGGCAGGAGCACCGGATTGTTGATGAAAGTGCCCGCCACCGTCAGCGGCTTGTTAAGTCTGAAGAGGAAGGCCACGCCCACTGCCGCAAGGGTTTGAAACCCATAGATGGGCACAATGCCAATAAAAATCCCCAGGAATACGGCGGCGGCAGCGTGCCATGGGTCAAGCCCCTCCTTGAGCAAGGGGGTTACGAACTCCCGCGCGCGCGCCTCAAATCTTCGGATCACCGAGTGGCCTTTCCATCGTCCGCTTGGCCATCAGGCCGACACTATGCCGCTCGCCACCGTCTCCCCGCCCGCAAACCCCGCACCGCCTCCCTCCCCAATGTGGGTGGGCAGATGCTTGGACTGGCCGGCCAGCGTCCCCCAAAAAATCAAAACGCAAGCAGAATACATAACCCTCTGAATCGCCGGATCGGGTCACGCTCACGCTCCCAGAAAGCGAAATGCCAGGGACCAGAGACAGACACGCACCGTGTCTCGTACCGGCTTCATCTTGGAGCGCGCCTGGCCATTGTTGTAGATCATACGGACGGGCGCATGCGCGATGGTGCAGCCCGACCGGGCCATCTTGATCAGGATTTCCATCTCAAGTTCGTAGCACCGGCTCCGCAGTTTGGCCCCACCAAGTTTGTCCAATCGGAACAGCCGGAATCCACTCTGGCTGTCGCGGATTTCGCACCCGACGAGTGCCGAGGCCAACCAGCTACCAACGGTGTTCGAGAAATAGCGGGAGCGAGGCATGATTGCGCGATCGAAAAAGCGCGCGCCAATGACCAGATCCGCTCCAGTTTCTTCGGCCACGCGAAGCATGACCGGGATATCCTCCGGCAGATGTTGGCCGTCGCCGTCGAGGGTGATGACGTAAGTAAAGTTGTGGTCGCGCGCGAAAGCGATGCCCGCCCGCAGCGCCGACGCCTTGCCGCAATTTCTTGGCGATTGCAAACAAATCGCTCCGGCAGCCCGGGCAATCTCCGCCGTCCCGTCGCTCGATCCATCATCGATCACCACCACCTCTGCGACATGCTGACGCGCCCCTTCCACGACCTTGGCGATGTAAGGGGCTTCGTTGAACGCCGGAATTAAGGCGCAGGTTCGCATGCCGCGGGTTCCAGAGTTCCGCTGCCATCCTCACGTGGGCCGGCCAGGACGAATTCGAATCCCCGTTCCCTGAGTTCGTCGATCACCCCAGGCAAGGCTTCTAGCATCGCATCCGCTCCCCCCGGCAAATGATCGTGCAGCAGGATGATGTCCCCGCTTGCCGCTTTATTCAAGATGCGTCGAGCCAGAACGCTGGAATTCGCAGTGAAGGTATCAAGCGTCCGAATGGTCCAAGAAATATACTCCAGTCCCGCATCCCGAAGATAGGGCCCCAGAAGCGGGTGGCGCATGCCCACCGGCGAGCGGAAAAAGCGCGGCCGGAAACCACAACTGCGGCGAACGCTCTCCGTGCCGCGCTCGATCTCAGCCCGCAGACGGCGGGGCGTGAGAAAACAAAAAAGAGAATCGTGCGACCAGGTGTGATTGCCGACGAGGTGTCCTTCTGCCCAGGCGCGGCGCACTATTTCCGGATACTGGTCCGCACGCTTTCCTACCACAAAGAACGTTGCTCTCACACCTTTTTCCCGAAGCAGATCGAGTAGTTTGGGCGTATCCACCGGATCCGGGCCGTCGTCAAACGTCAGGGCCACGCAACCCGCGTCATCTACCCGCGACCGGTTGGCTACCAGCCATTGGTTGCGCGGATGAAACAACGCGTACAGGACAAGCAGTG
>JBAUYE010000492.1:0-8519 GCA_049584615.1 Candidatus Sulfotelmatobacter sp. | reverse complement strand
GGAATTCAAACCGTAGACGCAGGCTGCGGCCTCTTCGGATTCAGGCACTCAACGTTTACGGTCCGACCGCTGTTTAGCGCGGAACGGGAAGATTGCTGCTCCAGCAATCAGCCACGATCAGCCACGCACCCAGGCGGCGCCAGGCCTTTACGTACTTGCCACGGTCGGCGAGGATGGTGCCATCGGGCTTGCGAATGCCGACGCTATAGCGGCCGATTTCCATAGCCAGATCGCCGGAGGCTTCGACGCGGATAGTTTCCAGGCGCAGGTCCTCGTATCCAGATTCGGCGAACTGGCGGAGCAGGCGCTCGACGGCCTTTGGGCCGTAGGCTGGGTCGTGATGCGGCGCCATGAATGCGCCGTCCTGAGCGAAGAGAGCGGCTACCTGGTCGTAGTTGCCGGTATTGAAGGAAGTGACGAAATCCTGGTCAAGGTTGCGGATCAAGGAATCAACATTCAAGAACGGACGAGAGTCCGCCAAGGAGCTGGAATAGGGCCGATACATCTACTACCTCCTGGGGGAAGGCCAAGAGCGCGCCCCATGGCCATATGGAAGCCACTCTTAATGCAAACGCATTCTAGCGCAAAAAGGTCTGTGGATACAGGAAAGATTTATGAAGGGGGTGTGAATGGAAAAAATCCCAATGGCGACGCGCCCTGCCGGTTTTTGGCGTAACGGGGGGGAAGATGGATTTCCACTTGTGCGCACGAGTTCCTGGCGATACCTTGCGCCAATGAACCTGAACGCAATCGACCTGCGAGAAGCCGAAATGAAGCCGGTGGACCCGAAGGCCGGGCATCCGGAGCGTTTTTGTCCGAACTGTTCGGCGGAATTGAAGGAGAACCGGTGCAAGTTGAACTGTCCCGTATGCGGATTCTATTTGAGTTGCTCGGATTTTTATTGAAACGTGAAAGATTAACTGCAGGCGGCTGGCGCACCTGACATTCTGGCCAATCCCCGTCTACAATGGCGGAGGATTTAATTTTCTTGTCATGATCAGGGGAAGACGATGGAACGCAAGGCTAGCGCAGTGTGGAAGGGCGGATTGAAAGACGGGAAGGGAACAATTTCGGCGCCGGGCGGAGTACTGAAAGACACGCAGTATTCGTTTGTTTCGCGGTTCGAAAACGGGCCGGGGACGAATCCGGAGGAGTTGATTGCGGCGGCGCATGCTGCGTGTTTTTCGATGGCGCTTTCGGCGCAGTTGGGCGGGGCGAATCTGACGCCGGAGAGCATCAGCACCAACGTGACGCTGACCATGGAGAAACTGGATTCCGGGTGGACGATTACATCGAGCCACATCGATGTGGTGGGAAAGGTTCCGGGAGCGGATGCGGCCGCGTTTCAGAAATATGCGGAGGCGGCGGAGAAAGGCTGTCCGGTGTCGAAGGTGCTGAACGCGAAGATTTCGATGACGGCGAAGCTGGGGTAAAGCAGGCTTCGGGCTTCGGCTTTCGGGCTTCAGCAACGACCTCGGTGTTTGACAGGCTGATAGCGGGCTGCAAAAATAGGCGGATTGCTCTTCCTGACACGGCGGCCCTGGGGCCGCCGCTGCATTGCAATTCAGATTGCCATCGTGGCGGAATTGGCAGACGCGCATGGTTCAGGTCCATGTACCGGCAACGGTGTGGGGGTTCGAGTCCCTTCGATGGCACCAATAAACCAATAAGAAGCTGAGCAGTGTGTTTGAGCGCCTAGCCGGGCCCGGCTGGACAGCCCAGGCGACTGTCCCACATGAGCCTGCATCCGTCCGCGCATCCATTCGCCGGAAGAAGTAAACTCCTTGTCATGAAAAATCCACTGCGGTTTTTTGGCTGGGACAATGTCCTGCTGTTTGTCTTTTTCCTTGGTCTGTCGGGTTTTTGCGTTGCGCAGAAGCTGGCCATCACGATGGATGACCTGCCGGCGAACGGTGCGCTGCCGCCAGGCGTGACGCAGGCGGAGACTACCAAAAATGTCCTGGCGATTCTGAAGAAGCTGCACGTGCCTCCGGTGTACGGATTCATCAACGCCAAGAAGCTTGAGGGAAACGCTGATGGGGCCGAGGCCCTGAAGATCTGGGCCACGGCGGAGCCAGTTGGAAACCATACCTATTCGCACATGGATCTGGAACAGAACCCGGCGGAAGCATTCGAGCGGGAGATCGCAGAGAACGAGCCTGTGCTGGAGCTACTTGCGCGCAAGGCGGGGACGGGCGATGACTGGCACTGGTTTCGCTATCCGTATTTGCATGAGGGAGACACGGTGGAAAAACGGCGCGCGATCCGGGCCTATTTGAAGGCGCACGGTTACAGGATCGCGCAGGTCACTCTCGATTGGGAAGACTACCTGTGGAATACGGCTTATGCGCGATGCGTGGCTAAGGGAGATACCAAAGCAATTGAATGGCTGCGGTCGAGCTACTTGAATACGGCTTCGGAATTCCTCGACCTAGGGCGAGCGCAGGCGAAGCTGATTTACGGCCACGAGATCAACTACGTGTTGCTGATGCATCTGGGAGCGTTCAGCAGCACGATTCTGCCGGACGCACTCGATCTGCTGAAGAAGAAAGGATTCAAGCTGGTGCCGCTGGAGGACGCGGAGAGCGACGCGGCGTACGAGGGAGATCCGGATGTGGGTTTGCATGATGCTGGAACGCTGCTCGACCAGTGGATGCAGGTGAAGCAGATCAAGTATCCGGAGCACGCGGAGAAGCCTTATAAGGAGATCGACGGCGTGTGCCGGTGATCGCCTTCTGATTGGCTGATCATTCCTTCCCGTATAATTCAGGCACTGCTATGCCTGTTTTTCTTGACCAGATTGTCGACTCTTCGCGCCGGAAGGTCTTCGAGACTAAACGAACGGCGGATTTGCGGGAGTTGGAGAGCCTGGCGGAACAGCATGTGCCGCGCGGGTTTCGGCGGGCGCTGGAGGAAAAGAGCAAGGCCGGCGTGGCGGTGATTGCGGAGTTGAAGAAGGCGTCGCCGTCGAAGGGATTGATCCGGGCTGATTTTTGCGTGGAGGAGTTGGCGAGGGAATTAGAGGCGGCGGGAGCGACAGCGCTTTCTGTATTGACGGATGAGGAGTTCTTTCAAGGGGCGCTGGAGAATTTGCGGCTGGCTTCGGGCGCGGTGAAGATACCTTGTTTGCGGAAAGATTTTATTGTCGATGAATTTCAGCTACTGGAGGCGCGGGCGAATTCGGCCGACGCCGTATTGCTGATTGTGGCGGCTTTAACGAACGCAGAATTGAACAGGCTGGCGCTGGGTGCGGGATTACACGGCTTGGACGTTTTGTGCGAAGTGCATGACGAAGAAGAGCTGCAGCGGGCTCTGGATGCCGGGTGCGATTTGATTGGAGTAAATACGCGCAATCTGCGGACTTTCCAGGTGGATGCGGAGACGGCGTTCCGGCTGGCGAAGAGGCTTCCGAAGAATGTGGTGCGCGTGGCAGAGAGCGGGATTTGGTCGGGCGAAGATATTGCGCGGTTGCGGGCGGCGGGGTACCAGGCGTTTTTGATTGGGGAGTCGTTGATGCGGGCCGAGCGGCCGGGCGAGGCGCTGCGGGAGTTAATTGTCGGCGTAACGAGTAACCGGTAGCAGTCCGAGACATCTGACAAGTTGCAGACAACTTTTTCCATGACTTGGGTGAAGATTTGTGGGACGACGAATTTGGAGGATGCACTGACGGCAGTTGAGGCCGGGGCGGATGCGGTCGGGTTTGTGTTTTATGAGAAGAGTCCGCGGAACGTTAGTGTCGAGGCGGCGCGGGAGATTGTGGAGAGGCTGCCGGCTGGGGTGGAGAAGGTTGGAGTATTTGTGGATCTCGATTCGGAACGGATCCGTGAGATTGTACTGGCGGTGGGCTTGAGCGTCGTGCAGCTGCATGGTAGCAAGTCGA
This sequence comes from Candidatus Sulfotelmatobacter sp., assembly GCA_049584615.1. Classification (GTDB taxonomy): domain Bacteria; phylum Acidobacteriota; class Terriglobia; order Terriglobales; family Acidobacteriaceae; genus Sulfotelmatobacter. Next base: position 4,639 of record JBAUYE010000492.1, on the reverse strand, counting down.
TGGGCAAAGCGATGTGGGAAGACCCGCGACCGGCAACAGAATGCGTGGGTGCTTCGAAACTAATTCCAATGGTGTATGGGGACGTTTTGAAGGACGGGTTCCTAATTAGTGACCATGTTCGGGACCAGATTTTCGCCATATTGCTGGATTCGCGATCCGACGAAACCGCAGGGGGGACCGGTACTACATTTGACTGGGTGGCGGTGCGCGACATGGTACGGGCGGTCAGCTTGACAGTGCCCGTGATCGTGGCCGGTGGCTTGACTCCCGCAAACGTGCCTGAAGCGATGCGACTGTTCCAACCGTTTGGATTGGATGTGGCTTCCGGTGTGGAGGCGACGCCTGGGAAGAAAGATCCGGAGAAGGTGCGTGCGTTTGTGAAGGCCGTGCGAGACGCGGATCGGAAGACGAGTTAGAGATGGCTACGGTTCCAAGGACCATCAAAGTCAAAATCCCTGCCCTCTCGCAAAGAACGCGAGAAGGACGGGGCACCCTGCGCGCTGCGGTCCCCGCGGGCGTTCCCGGGCGGTTTGGGGTTTATGGCGGGCGGTATGTGCCGGAGACATTGATGGCCGCGCTGGAGGAGTTGGAGCGCCAGTATGAGAAGGCGAAGCGCGATCCGAAATTTCAGCGGCGGCTGGGCGAGTTGCTGCGGACTTATGCTGGGCGTCCTACGGCACTTTCTTTTGCGCAGCGGCTTACGCAGAAATTGGGCGGGGCGAAGATTTATCTGAAGCGTGAAGATTTGCTGCATACCGGGGCGCACAAGATCAATAACTGTCTGGGGCAGGCGCTGCTGGTGGAGCGCATGGGGAAGCGGCGGGTGATTGCGGAAACCGGCGCGGGGCAGCATGGCGTGGCTACGGCGACCGTTTGCGCGCTGCTCGGCTTTGAATGTGTTCCGCATGCGGTTGCTGGGAGCCGAGGTGCGCGGGGTGGAATCGGGGTCGCGGACTTTGAAGGATGCGATTAACGAGGCGATGCGCGACTGGGTTACGAATGTTCGGACGACTCATTATTTATTGGGAAGCGTGCTGGGGGCGCATCCTTATCCGACAATGGTTCGGGATTTTCATCGGGTGATTGGGCGGGAGGCGCGCGCGCAGATTTTGAAGGCCGAGGGAAAACTGCCGTCGGCAGTCATTGCCTGCGTGGGCGGAGGATCGAACGCGATTGGAATTTTCTATGAGTTTCTCAAAGATAAGAAGGTTCGATTGATTGGCGTGGAGGCTGGTGGGCGTGGCGAAGGGTTAGGCGAGCATGCGTCGCGGTTTCGGGGAGGGTCGCCGGGAGTTTTGCAGGGGACTTATTCTTACGTGTTGCAGGATTCGGGGGGACAGATTGCTCGCACGCACTCAGTCTCGGCGGGGCTGGATTATCCGTCGATTGGCCCGGAGCATGCGGCGTTGAGAGACGCAGGGCGAGCGGAGTATGTTCCGGCGTCAGACGCGGAGGCGCTGGAGGCGACTACTTTGCTGGCACGGACGGAGGGGATTATCCCTGCTTTGGAGTCGGCGCATGCTGTGGCTGAAGTGGTGAAGCGCGCGCCGAGGATGAAGAAATCCGACATGGTGATTGTGAATGTTTCAGGGCGTGGGGATAAAGATATTGGGATTATGCGGGAATCACTTTCGCTGGAATGAAGACTACAGTCTTCACCATGGAGGCCACAGGGTTTCACGGAGGAAATCTCCCGCAGACTGATTTTCTACTATGCCTTTGTCTTTTTATAAGAAGCCGGCGCTGGTGGTGTATGTAACTTGCGGGGACCCTGATCTTGCGACCACGCGGGCCGTTGTGCTGGCGGCCATTGAGGCCGGGGCGGATGTGATTGAGCTGGGCGTGCCGTTCAGCGATCCGGTGGCGGATGGTCCGGTGATTCAGCGGGCTAGCGAGCGGGCGCTGAAGCATGGAACTTGCCTTGCCCAGGTGCTGACGCTGGCGGCGGAGGTGCGGCAGCATGCGCAGTCTACTGGGCTAGTTGTGTTTTCGTATTTGAATCCGATCTTGCGGATGGGGATCGAGAAGTTCTGCATGGTCGCGCGGCACGCTGGAGTGGATGGGGTGCTGGTGACGGATTTGCCGGTGGAGGAGGCGGACGAATATCTGCGTGCCCTGCGTGAACATGATTTGGCGCCGGTCTTTCTTGCGGCACCCACCAGTCCAGATGAGCGCTTGAAGCGGATCGCTGCGGCTTCACGGGGATTTGTTTATGCGGTGTCGCGGACGGGAGTGACGGGAACGCGGCAGAAGTTGGCGGATGATGCGCAGAAACTTGTGCGGCGGTTGCGGCGGGTCACCAAGTTGCCCGTTGCGGTTGGGTTTGGGATTTCGAATGCGGAACAGTTTGTGGAAGTCGGGAAGTTTGCCGACGCGGTTGTGGTGGGAAGCGCGATTGTGGAGACGATTGAGCGGAATCCGGGGCGGGAAGCCGCGGCTGTGGGAGAATTTGTTGGGAAGTTGGTTGGCGTCCCCCGTTAGGTGGGCTTAGTTCATCTTATGCCGAGAGAAATTCGAAGCGCAGGTTGTTATGGAAATGCCCTGCGAGGCTGGCAGCCCGCGACGCAGCTAGGGATCCTTCGACTGCGGTTGCGCTTCGCTTTCGCAAAGCACAATCCTCGCTCAGGATGACAGGTTTGGAGTCGGGCCCGAGAAATCTCATGGATATCGCGGATTGGCGGAAGAAGATTGATGAGCTTGATCGGCGGCTGGTGGAGTTGCTGAGCGAGCGGGCGCAGGCTGCGGTGGAGATTGGGCGGTTGAAGCGCGATACAAGTTTGCCGATTTATGAGCCGGAGCGGGAACGGACGGTGTTTGAAAATGTGCAACGGATGAATCGAGGTCCACTGCCGGGTCGGGATCTGGTGCGGATTTTTGAGCGGGTCATGGATGTGATGCGGAATATCCAGAAGGAAGGGATCGGGGTCAAGGCGGATGGGGTGAAGGCTGGGGAGACGGAGTTGGATTCGGACGTGAACGATTAGCGGCGGCATCCGTGTGGTGGACGCGAAAGCAGATTCCTCGCGTTGCTCGGAATGACAAAGAGCTGTTAAGGGCTACAAGGTGGAAGTTGGGATTTTCTTATGATTGTGGCAATGCAGGAAGTGGCGGATGAGGGGCAGATTCAGCAGGTGATTGAGCACCTGGTGAAGATGGGGTTTGAGGTGCACCGGTCGACTGGGGCGCGGCAAACAGTGCTGGGCGCGGTGGGAGCGGGAATTGATTTTGACATCCGCATCCTGGAGTTGCTGCCGGGGGTGCAGGAAGTCCATCGCATCAGTTCACCTTACAAGCTGGCAGGGAAGAGTTTTCGTCCCGAGGGGACGATCGTCAAGCTGGCGAATGGAATTGAAATCGGCGGAAACGAAGTGGTCGTGATGGCTGGGCCTTGCTCGGTGGAATCGCGGGAACAGCTTTTTGCTACGGCTGAGGCCGTGGCGAAGGCGGGGGCGCGTGTGCTGCGGGGAGGAGCATTCAAGCCGCGGAGTTCTCCTTATTCTTTTCAGGGGCATGGAGAAGATGCGCTGAAGTTGCTGCGCGAGGCGGGAGAGAAATTCAAGCTGCTGGTGATTAGCGAGGTGATGGAGATTTCGCAGATTCCGATGATGCTGCCGTATGTAGACATTCTCCAACTGGGAGCTCGCAACATGCAGAACTTTAATCTGCTGCGCGAACTGGGGAAGGTGCGCAAGCCGGTACTGGTGAAGCGCGGGATCGCCGCAACTTTCGAGGAGCTGCTGTTATCCGCGGAATACATTATGGCGGGCGGGAATTATGAAGTGATTTTGTGCGAGCGCGGGATTCGGACGTTTGAGACTTACACGCGGAATACCATGGATATTTCCGCGATTCCGATTATTCACAAGCTGTCACATCTGCCGATGACGGCCGATCCGTCGCATGGAACGGGGCGGCGCGACAAGGTGGCGCCAATGGCTCGGGCGTCGGTGGCCGCCGGGGCGGATGCGCTGCTGATTGAAGTGCATTGCGATCCGAACAATGCTTGGTCGGATGGAGCGCAGTCGCTGTTTCCGGAGCAGTTCGCAAAACTGATGGATGAGTTGCGGATGATTGCGCCGGCAGTGGGAAGAAAAATTGGGTAATTGGGTAATTTTGTAATTTGGTAATTTGAAAACAAAGTGCAGTCGGAAGTTCAAATTACTCAATTACAAAATTAACTAATTACTCAATTCCTTTTATGGCCATTCGGCAAATCACGATTGTCGGGACGGGGCTGATTGGCGGGTCGTTTGCGCTGGCGCTGCGGAAGCGGAAGTTTGCGGGGATGATTGTGGGGTGCGACCGCGAGTCGGCGCTGAAGAAAGCGAAGCAGTGCGGCGCGATTGAAAAAGGATTTGTCGAGCCTGCGGACGCGGTGCGAGGCAGCCAGTTGGTGGTGCTGGCTACGCCGGTGCTGGCGATTGTGGATTTGATTGGGCGGTTGGGTCCGGCGCTGCCCACTTCGACTTTGCTGACGGATGTAGGAAGTACGAAGGCGGCGGTCGTCGAGCGGGCGCTGAAAGTGTTTGGGAAGAATGCTGGGAAGCGATTTCTGGCGGGGCATCCCATGGCGGGGAAGGAACACAGTGGCGTGGATTATGCCGATGCCGATCTGTTCCAGAATGCGGTCTGGTTCCTG
>JBAUYE010000491.1:0-6007 GCA_049584615.1 Candidatus Sulfotelmatobacter sp. | reverse complement strand
TTTCCGCATGCTCTTCAAAATACTTCTGAGAATAGACGAAAGGCTCGCGGATTGCCGAGCGCTTCTCTGTGACTCTGTTGTAAATCCAAGCTCTTCTGTTGCTTAGAGCGCAGTGCGCCGAGAACGCAGGCAGCCTGTGATAACCTAACGCTTGGCGCTTTTCCGGCCCGGGAGCATCAAACCACTGTGCGTTCTGTAAGAAATTTCGTGCGTTTTCTGGTGGCTGTCCAGCTTCTGCCTGCGCTTGAAAGTGGCGAAGAGACCCTGGTCGGCGGACAGGCTGTACTCGAAGGCGTGATGATGCGTTCGCCGCACGCTTGGGCAATCGCCTGCCGCAAGCCGTCGGGCGAAGTGGTGACGATGCGCGAGCCGCTCGAACGTCCCTCGGAAAAACACAAGTGGATGGCTTGGCCCATCGTTCGCGGAGTGATGACGCTTGGTTACGCCATGTCTCTCGGCTACCGCGCCCTGCGTTTCTCAGCGAACGTTGCCATCGAAGACGTGATGCAGAAGGGGGATGAAGATGTGGTGACGGCCGTCCCGCCGAAGCGAAGCGAAGCGGAACGATCCACTACTGAGTCCGCCAAGACGCAAGCCCGAGAAAAAGCCGCCGCCATCAGCGGTTGGCTGGCGGCAGTCAACGTCGTCATCTCGCTCGCCTTCTTCATTTTCATGTATAAATACCTGCCGCTGGTGGCGGCCACGGAACTGAAGAAGGTCAATCCCGCGCTCGGCGGCCAGATCATGTTCAATCTGATTGACGGAGCTGTGCGCTTGATCCTGTTCCTGCTGTTCATCTGGGGCGTGTCGCTGTTCGCGGATATTCGCCGCGTCTATGAGTATCACGGTGCCGAACACAAAACCGTGTTCGCCTTCGAAAACGGCGACCCGCTCTCGACCGCGGCGGTGCAGAAGTATTCGACTTTCCATCCCCGCTGCGGCACCAGCTTCCTGATGACTGTGATGCTGATCTCGATCGGTTTTTATATGCTGGTTCCGTTCACCAGTTTCTGGGCGCGCTTCGCTGCGCGCATCGCGCTTCTGCCTGTGATTGCCGGCGTCTCTTACGAGATCATCCGCTTCGCCGCCAAGCATCGCGGTTCTTTGTTTGCCTTGATGACGGCACCGGGCCTATGGCTGCAGCGCATCACCACCAAGCCGCCGTCTGACGCGCAGGCGCAGTGCGCCATAGTCGCGCTCGACCAAGCCATGGCTCTGGAAAAGGAACGGGGCGGCGAGTTGGTGATTGCGTAGCGGCCCTGCCGCGAATATTTCCTCTTCCCTACCAATATCACTAAAATGCCGTAGAGAACCGGACCGGCACGAGACTGGGACGTAGTAACCTGCGGCTCTATGTAAGGATCCCGATGTTTGAACGTTTAGACCAAATCGAAGCCCGCTACGAAGAGTTGACCAACGCTCTAGCCTCGCCGGATATCGTCAACGATTCGGCGAGATACCAGAAGACCGCGAAGGCGCACAGCGAAATCGCGCCCGTGGTCGAGAAGTATCGCGAATACAAAGATCTGACGCGTGGCATAGCTGGGAGTAAAACCATGCTCGCCGATGAGAAAGATCCCGAGATGCGCGCCTACGCCCAGGAAGAACTCGACAAGCTGCAGCCCCGTGTCGCAGCCATCGAAGAGGAATTGAAGGTTCTGCTTCTGCCCAAGGATCCCAACGACGAAAAGAATGTCATCCTAGAAATTCGCGCCGGCACCGGCGGAGACGAAGCCACCCTCTTCGCCGCCGAGATCTTCCGCATGTATACACGTTATGCGGAGACGCAGCGCTGGAAGGTTGAAGTTCTTTCGTCGTCGGAATCGTCTGCCGGTGGACTGAAGGAAGTGATCGCTATCATCGAAGGCAACCGGGTTTTTTCGCAGCTCAAATACGAAAGCGGCGTGCATCGCGTGCAACGCGTACCCGCGACCGAGCAGCAGGGACGCGTCCACACCTCGGCCGTGACCGTCGCCGTTCTTCCCGAGGCCGAAGATGTGGACATCAAGATCGAAGCCAAAGACCTGCGCATCGACACATTCTGCTCTTCCGGCCCTGGCGGGCAGTCCGTGAATACAACTTATTCGGCCGTCCGTATTACGCACATTCCCACCAATACGGTCGTGAGTTGCCAGGACGAGAAATCGCAGATCAAGAACCGCGAGAAAGGCATGCGCGTGCTGCGCTCTCGTCTGTACGAAATTGAAATGGAGAAACAGCAGCAAGCGCTGGCCAAGGAGCGCAAGGCCATGGTGGGTTCCGGCGACCGCAGCGAGAAGATTCGCACCTATAACTTCCCGCAAAACCGTCTCACCGACCATCGTATCGGATTCACTATCCATCAACTGGAGGCCGTGATGGATGGCAAGCTTCAGCCGTTGATTGAAGCCCTCACTACGTATTACCAGGCCGAAAAACTAAAGCAGGAAGCTGCTAGCGTGGTTTAAGTCGTCACACGGGTGCTCTGGCTCGCGCGAAAGGAAGGACCATGTCGGAACTCAACGAGACACTCACGTCGGTTCTCGCCAAGCGCTACGCTGCAAACGCAATCAGGGTTCGCGAACTCGCCGCGCCTCTGACCAACGCTCAATTTTGGCAAAAGCATTTCCCTTTCGGCAACAGCTTCGGCCATCTGGTCTTGCATCTCACGGGTAACTTGAACTACTACATCGGAACGCAGATCGCTGGGACTGGCTACGTCCGCGACCGCCCACGCGAATTCAACGATCCGAACCCTCCGTCGAAAGACGAAGCTCTCAGCCGTTTCGACGACGCCGTGGGCATGGTTCTTAAAACTATCAGCGCCCAATCGCCAGAGGATTGGTCGGCGGAATACTCAGGGGTCGGCGCCGATGCCAAGAACCGTCTCGACATTGCGGTTATTTGCGCCGCCCACATGCAACACCACATTGGCCAGATGATCTACGTTGGCTACGAATTGCGCCGGCAAGCCAAAGACTGAGCGAGATGAAATCGAATTCTTGCCGTCGTTTTACATTGCGTCTCGGTGACTCTGTGGTGAAATGATTTCGTGCAGCTAAAGCAAACCCTGGCCTCTGCGGTCACTCGTCTCAATGCCGATCGCGTTTCCTCTCCGCGTCTGAACGCTGAATCGCTTTTGATGTTCACTCTGAACCGCGACCGAGCCTACCTTTACGCGCATCCCGAGCGCGAACTCACGCACGACGAATGGAGTCGCTATGATGCTGCGCTCGGCGAGCGCGCACGCGGCGTTCCGACACAGTACATCACCGGCCATCAGGAATTCTGGGGCATGGATCTCATCGTTTCGCCCGCCGTTTTGATTCCGCGGCCCGAAACTGAGCATGTGATCGAAACCGTACTCGAATGCGTAGGAGGGGCACCCCTTCTGCAAGCTCAGGGCAAGCTCTCGCCCGCCAGCCCTCTGCGCATCGCCGATGTGGGCACCGGCTCTGGTTGCATCGCCCTGGCGCTGGCCAAAGAATTGCCGCAAGCCGAAGTCCATGCCAGCGACATCTCTGCTGCCGCTCTGGAGGTCGCTCGTGCCAATGCCGCGCGGCATCAACTCGAATCTCGAATTCAATTTCACGAGGCCGACCTGCTCGCGGGATCTGAGAACAACGCCTTCGACTTGATCGTCTCCAATCCGCCCTACGTCGGCGAATCGGAAGAAGATCAGGTCCAGTTGGAAGTTCGCAAATTCGAGCCGCGCGGCGCTGTGTTTGCAGGTCCGACGGGGATGGAGGTCATAATGCGTCTGATTCCGCAGGCACGCGCCGCGCTTAAACCTGGCGGCTGGCTCGTCATGGAAATCAGCGGAACGATCTCAGAACAAGTGCGACAGTTGCTGCAGGATTGGAACGATGTTCGGATCGGGCCGGATCTGCAATCGATTCCGCGCGTGGTGCAAGCGCGGAAATAGCTAGCGTGGGACAACTGCTGGCGATATCTCTTCCACATCGACAATGTTCGTAGGGTACTTGCCCGTATAACAAGCGGAGCAGTAGGAGGTTTTCTCGCCCTCGCCACAAGCCTTCTTCAGCCCTTCCAGGGAAAGGTAGGCCAGCGAGTCGGCTCGAATGTACTCGCGAATCTCGTCGACCGATTTATTGGCAGCGATCAACTGATTCTTCGAAGGCGTGTCGACACCGTAATAGCAGGGCGAAATCGTGGGCGGACAAGAAATGCGCATGTGGACTTCCTTCGCGCCAGCATTGCGAATCATGCGCACGATCTTGCGGCTGGTGGTGCCGCGCACAATCGAATCGTCAATCAGCACCACGCGCTTGCCTTCCAAGAGCGAGCGCACGGGATTCAGTTTCAGCTTCACGCCGAAGTCGCGCACGCTCTGGCTCGGTTCGATAAACGTGCGCCCCACGTAGTGATTCCGGATCAGACCAAAGCGGAACGGGAGGCCGCTTTCTGCCGCATATCCAACGGCCGCGGTCACGCCCGAATCCGGCACCGGGACCACCAGATCGGCTTCCACCGGCGCTTCGCGTGCCAACTGCCGGCCAAGCTCCTCACGGCTGGTTTGCACCGCGCGGCCAAACACTATGCTGTCGGGCCGTGAAAAATAAACGTGCTCAAAGATGCAGCTCGACTGAGGCGCGTCCGTTGAATAAAAGCGGGAGGTGATACCTTCCGGGCCCACCACGATTAGCTCGCCCGGCTTCACGTCGCGCTCATAAGTGGCGCCGATCAAATCGAATGCGCAAGTCTCCGAGGCGAAGACGATCGTGTCGCGCTTCTGTCCTTCCAAAGCCGGGATGCGTCCCATCGCCAGCGGACGGAAGCCGCGCGGGTCACGCGCTGCGATCACCCGGTCGGGACTCATCAAGACGAGCGAAAACGCGCCTTCCACGCGGCGCAACGCATCCGCAATCGCCTCCGGCAACGTGTGCTCTCGGGAAAGCGCGATCAGGTGCACGATCACTTCGGTATCGCTGTTGGTCTGGAAAATTGATCCTTGGCGCTCCAGGCGGGCCCGAAGGTCCACCGCGTTTACTAGATTGCCGTTATGCGCGACTGCAATCGAACCCTTATTCGACTGCACCAGAATCGGTTGCGCATTCAGCAACGCCGAATCGCCAGCGGTTGAGTAACGCGTGTGCCCGATGGCCATCGTGCCGCGCATTTTTGAAAGCACATCTTCGGTGAAGATGTCGGCGACTGCACCCATCGCCTTGTGGACGCGGGAAGTCAGGCCGTCGGAGGTAACAATCCCGGCCGACTCCTGCCCGCGATGCTGCAGGGCATGCAGGCCCAGGTAAGCAAGCTTTTCCGCCTCGGGGTGAGCGAAGATCGCCACCACGCCGCACTCATCGTGAAATTTATCAGTTCTCGGCATTCAGCACTCAGCTGTCAGCATTCAGCCAACACTCGTTCAATCTGCCGCTATAAGTTCGGGATCTGTCCGAAGCGTCGATTCCAAAGCACTCTCATATGCGCCGCTTAAACGGAAAACCGATGCAGACACAACTACTTGTCCGTCCAGCGAAAGCTCGAACCGCTCCGGAATCGTTTCTCCCAGCACGTCGGCGGCGATCCCGTATTGCTCAGTCTTCTGTTGGATTCGCTCAACGCTACCGGGGGTGCAAGAAACCACAATGCGACTGGCATCTTCGCCGAACAGCGCAAACTCTGCGGGCAATCCACTTGAGCTCACATTCACCCGCGCGCCCACACCCTTTGCAAATGTTTTCTCGGCCAGCGCGACTGCCAAGCCGCCATCGCTGCAGTCATGCACGGACTCCACCAATCCCTGCTGAACCAATTCGATCACGGCCTTCTGCAGCGCCGCTTCTTTCTCCAGATCGAGTTCTGGAGGATATCCCCATAGCGAGCCCAGAATTTCCTTTGCGTATTCCGACGAGCCGAACTCACTCTCTACATCGGTGATATCGGCTGCTTCGCCGGCGCGCAATAGCACAATGGTGCGTCCCGCCGCGGCAAAGTGCATCTTTGCAGTTTTATGCACGTCGTCGAGAATCCCGACAACGCCCAGAACCGGCGTGGGATAGAT
>JBAUYE010000490.1:0-3924 GCA_049584615.1 Candidatus Sulfotelmatobacter sp. | reverse complement strand
CTCCGCTCAGGATGACAGATCCTCTCGATGACAGATCCTTGGTATGACGGATCGAGTTAGCGTCCGGCCAGGGCTGGTTCTTGGACCGCTTTCCCGCTCTTGTAGGCTTCGTAACGGGCGTTTACTTCGTCCCAGTTGATTACGTTCCACCAGGCGGTCAGGTATTCGGGACGGCGGTTGTTGTATTTCAGGTAGTAGGCGTGCTCCCAGACGTCGTTGCCGAAGATGGGATAGTGGCCCTGGGAGATCGGGCTGTCCTGGTTCGGTGTGGACATGATGTGGACGTCGCCTTTGGCACCGGCTAGCCAGACCCATCCTGAGCCGAACTGTTTTACGCCGGCATCGTTGAACTTCGCCTGGAAATCTTTGAAGGTGCCGAAGGTTTTGGTGATGGCCTGGGCGATGGGGCCGGTGGGATCGCCTCCGCCTTTGGGCTTCATGATTTTCCAGAACATGGAGTGGTTGACGTGGCCGCCGCCGTTGTTGCGAACGGCGCCGCGAATGTCTTCGGGGATGGAGTTGAGGTCGCGAAGTAAATCTTCGGCGCTCTTCTTGGACAGCTCAGGATGCTTTTCGATGGCTGCGTTGAGATTTTTTACGTAGGCGCCGTGATGCATGTCGTGGTGCAGGGTCATCGTTTGTTTGTCGATGACGGGTTCGAGGGCTGCGTAATCATAAGGCAGGGGCGGTAGTTCGAAAGCCATGATTTTCCTCCTGGATTCTTATTGTACTGATGACGGGAGCGCGGGTGTGGTTGCGAAGAGATTTTACACCTGAGGGGTGGTTTGCCGGCAGCGTGGGCGCTGGCGGCAGGTTGCATGGGTCCTTCGCTTCGCTCAGGATGACAAGGCCCGCTCAGGATGACAAGGGCCGGTGAGCTTCAGTTGGTGGGTGGGCCGAGGATTTCGCGGACCTTGCGGGTCAGGTTTTGTAGGGTGAAGGGTTTTTGGAGGAAGGTTTTCTGGCTGTCGGCGGCGGCGGTCGAGGGGAAAGCGTCCTGGGCGTAGCCGGAGAGGTAGAGGACTTTCAGGCCGGGACGCGCGGGCTTGAGTTGCTGGACGAGTTCGTGGCCGTTGAGGCCGGGCATGACAACGTCGGTGATGACCAGGTGGATGGGGTCGGAGTGAGCGGCGGCGAGGGTGAGCGCGTCGGCGCCGTTCGCGGCTTCGAGGACGCGATAGCCGCGGGATTCGAGGGTTTCGCGGACGAGCTGGCGGACGGAATCTTCGTCTTCGACGAGAAGAACGGTTTCGGTTCCACCGACTGCGGCTAGAGCTACGGGAGTGGCGCCGATGGCTTCTGAGGGTTCGTCGACTCGGGGGAAATAAATGGTGAAGACGGTGCCGCGTCCGAGCTCGCTCTGGACGAAGACGTAGCCGCCACTTTGTTTGATGATGCCGTAGACGGTGGAGAGTCCGAGGCCGGTACCTTTGCCTTTTTCTTTGGTGGTGAAGAATGGTTCGAAGATGCGGGCCTGGGTTTCGCGGTCCATGCCTTCGCCGTTGTCGCTGACGGCGATCATGACGTAGGGGCCGTTCTTGATGAAAGTGTTTTCGGGACGGTAGGAATCGTCGAGGTTGACACTGGCGGTGCGAATGGAGATTTTGCCGCCGTTGGGCATCGCGTCTTTGGCGTTCACCACGAGATTCATGATGACTTGTTCGAGCTGGCCGGCATCGGCGCGAGTGCAGCCGACGCCGAGGGCGAGGCTGGTGGTGAGTTCGATATGTTCGCCGATGAGGGGGCGGAGGAGACGCTCCATGTCGGCGACGATGGCGTTGACGTCGATGACTTTGAGTTCGAGAAGCTGTTTGCGGCTGAAGGCGAGGAGCTGACGGGTGAGAGTGGTGGCACGGTCGGAGGCCTGCTGAATGGCTTCGGCTTTGGCATGCAGGGGATGGCCGAGGGTGAGCTGGTCGAGCATGACCTCGGTGTAGCCACTGATGACCATAAGGAGATTGTTGAAGTCGTGGGCGATGCCGCCGGCGAGGCGGCCGACGGCTTCCATTTTCTGGGCCTGGCGGAATTGGTCTTCGAGAACGCGGCGCTCGGTGATGTCTTCGGCGATGCCTTCAAGAACGTCGGTGGGTTCATCGCCGGCGACGGCACGGCCGCTGATGCGGACGGTGATGATGGCGGCGTCTTTGCGCTTCCAGCGGACCTCAAAACCGTCCATGCGTCCGGTGCTGCGGAATTCGGTGACCAGGCGGGTATGTTCGGCGGGGTCGACGAAGACGTCTTTTTGCGGATCGAGGGCCAGGACTTCGAGAGCGGAGTTGTAGCCGAGCATTCCGATGAGAGCGGGGTTGACGTCGAGAAAATGGCCTTCGAGGCTGGAACGATAAATTCCGTAGACGGCGGTTTGCACCAGGGAGCGGTAGCAGATCTCGGAGCGGCGAAGGGCCTGCTCGTTGCGCTTGCGATCGATGGCGGCGGCTAATTGCTGCGAGATCAGGGCCAGGACGTCCTGGTCGCGCTCACGGAAACGGGTGTTCTTGGAATAGCTCTTGAGCACGACCGCGCCCAGAATGTGTTGGTTGACTTTGAGCGGTACGCCCAGCCAGTGGAGCGGAGGCGGAGCGTCGAGTTTTATTTTGCCACGCCGCTGCATTTCGTGCGCGAGTTGGGGAGTGCAGAGCAGGGGTTCGCCGGTGCGCAACACGTATTCCACCAGTCCGGAGGCTAGTTTCGAGGGAGCGGGAGCGGACTCCTGCTCGTCAACGAAGTAGGGGAAGCTGAGCAGTTGCGATTCCGGGTCGAGAATGGCGATGGAGAAGTTGCGGGCGCACATGAGTTCATCGACGATGCCGTGGATGGCGGCGAAGAACTGCTGCAGGTCCTGGGTGGCGCTGGCCTTTTCGGCAATGCGATAGAGTGCGGAGCTGAGGGCCTCGGCGCGTTTGCGCTCGGAGATGTCGCGATAGATGGCGTAGAAGGCGGTGGTCTGGCCGTCGATGATCAAGGGAGCGCAGGAGACGGAAACGTCGAGCAGAGTGCCGTCCTTCGCGAGGCGCTGGGTTTCTAAAGTGATGGACTCGCCACGCTCGAGGCATTGCGCGATCCAATCGGCTTCGGCGGCGCGATCAGGAGGGAAAATGAGTTGGTTGACAGATTTGCCCAGGATCTGCGCCGGGGAGTAGCCGAACAGGCGCTGAAATTCGTGATTGACGCACTGCGCTCGGAAGGAACGGTCGGTGATGACGAGCGGGTCTGGTGAATTTTGAAAGAGTTGTTCGAGATACTGACGGCGGGAATTGGTTTCTTCAGAGCTGGTTTTCTTCGAATTCTTCTCTTTGGAAATCGTTTTCCCGGAATTTTCTGCGGGGCTCTTCTCGGCGGAAGCCTTTTCCGCGGTACTCTTTTCTCCGGTGCTCCACGAAAGAGAAGATGTCTGCGCGACAGGGTTGGGCACGCCGGGTGGAACGAACGCGGGCGGGGCTCCGCGCTCGAGCGCCTGGCGCAGACGCTTGGCACGCAACAGTTCTCGCGACTGCGGCACACGGGTGACACGATCACCCATCTCGAAGCTCCCCCCTCTGGAACCCAGCCATGGGCATGGTAGAACGCGGGGAGATTACTCGAAAGTTACGCAGGTAATTGAGGGCAATCGGAGGCGGGAAATCTCGATCGTCCCTACGGGACTTGCTATTTTTCTGCGCTTCTCCTCGCTCTGCCCCTCCGGGGCGGAGTGGAGGAGCTTCAATTTTCCGTGATCCACGCTAGAGCGTCTCGCTGTGCTCGACGGGACAGCCGAGGCGGCTGTCCCCACATAAGATCAAACACATGAAATCAGGCTTTGCTGGCTAGCATTTCGCAGACGCGGCGGATCATTTCGCGCTGGATGTCGTTGAGGGTGAGGAACTCGAAACCGTAGCGCAGGCCCTGGCGGTAAAGGACGATGGCTCGGACCTTCAATGGGTAGGG
>JBAUYE010000489.1:0-4109 GCA_049584615.1 Candidatus Sulfotelmatobacter sp. | reverse complement strand
GGCGGAGCGCGCCAGCGCGTCCGCTGCCAAGTATCCGCTGCGAACCGCACCTTCCATGGTGGCAGGCCACCCGCTCGCGGTCCAGTCTCCGGCGAGGAAAACGCGGGGCCATGCGGTCGATTGATGCGGACGGTAGGAGTCGATGCCGGGGCGGGGCGAATAGGTGGCGTGCACTTCCTTGATGACGGTGGACTTTACCAGGTTCGCCTCACGCGCTGCCGGGAAAAACTCGCGGACTTCTTTTAGAGCGAGGTCAACGATCTCGGCGCGCGATTTGTCGATGAGGCTCTTCGAGGCGCTGACCACGAGTTCGATGTAGCTGCCCCCAGGGGCTAAAGCCCGATTCTCAATCGGCGTCTTTATGGCACGACTGAAGTCGTGCCCTTCCCGATCGCGCTGAAGGAGCCGCGACTTGTGGAATAGCCATTGAATTGTGCGGTCGAGGAGGACGGCGTGGTCGAGGTCGGTGATCTGACGATCGAACCAGAGATGGATGCCGGTAATGGGAGACGACTCGAAGTGGGCGATCTGATCGCGCAGGGGAGCGGCTTCCGGGCTTTGGGGTAGCACGCGCTCGAGGGCGTCGAAGGGCAGAGCGAGGACGAGGTAGTCAAACGTCACTTCGCTTTTATCGCTCAACTGAATCCGCACTCGCGACGAGTCGGCGGAAAACGTTTCTAGCGACGTGCGGAAGCGGATTTCGCCGCCGCGGGCGCGAATGTAGTCTCCGGCGCGGTTGTAGAGGTCGGTCAACGGGATGCTGGGAACGCCCATGTGGCGGGCGGTTGGAGACTTCATGGACTCGCGCACGACTTGGGCCGCGGCGGAAATTGAAATCAGGTCGAGATCTTCACTGAGCGCGCTGACCAGGATGGGTTTCCAGAAACGTTCGATTGCGTTCGCGGTTTGGCCGTGCTGGTTGCACCAATCGAGAAAAGAACGGCCGGTGTCCGGTTGCGAAGTCAGGGTTAGCCTGGCGATGGCGCGGGAAATCGCCAACTTGTCTTTGGCTGACAGAAATGGAAAACGCAGGAACGATGGCGCGGTGTGCAGAGGCGGGGGCAGCGGTGAAGCGTGCATCACGCTGGTGCGGCCGCCGGGCTCGATGAAAGTCATTTCATCGAACCAGCGGATTTTGTCTTCGACGCCGATGCGGCGGTAGAACTCAACCAGGTTGGTGCAGACGCGGAACAGAACGTGCTGGCAGTTGTCGACGACCTCGCCAGTACCGGGATGCTCGTAGGAGGAAGCGCGCCCGCCGAGATAAGGACGGCGTTCGAAGAGAGTGACGCGGAAGCCGGAGTCGGCGAGGGCGCAGGCTGCGGCTAGACCGGCCAGGCCTCCGCCGGCTATGGCTACGGTTGGTTGGGTGAGGTTCTGGGTCATGCAGGGTCTTTTAGCAGCTTGGCAGCAAGATCCTCAGCATCGCGAGAATGCCTCGCATCGGCGGAAGCGCCGCAGGCATGCATGAGGTCCTTCGCTTCGCTCAGGATGACAGATATATCATAACAATATGTAAATAATAGATATAAAGTTTTGATATTATCTGTACGAGTCCTGCACAGATACGCAGAGTCAATGACTTGCCAGAAAGATCTGCACGGAATCTGCACAGGCCAAGTCAAATGATGGAGGCGAATATGGCATTCGTCACCGACAAATCGGAACTCAAGCCGGGGCTGATTCTCTTCCGGCGCGGCGACGTGGAGCATCGGATGTGGTATTGCCGCATGAAGATGCCCAAGGCCGACCGTTACAAGACGGTTTCGCTCAAGACAACCGACATGGATGTGGCGCGGGACCGCGCCTTCGATCAAGACGCAGACATCCGATTCCGCTTAAAACATGACGTTCCTGTGTTCAACCATCCCTTCCGCGAGGTGGGGAGAGAGTATCTGCTGACCCAGGAGGCACGGGCGAAACGCGGAGAAATCAGCGCCGCGCGGCCCAAGAAGGTCCGCGCCGTCATCGAAGGCGCTTTAGACAGATATGTAGGATCAACGCAGGTCCACCTTGTCGGTGACGAGCTTTGGGGCGGCTACGTTGTCTTGCAGGATCGCTTGAATTCCTTTTTCAAGACAATTTGGGACCAACCGCAATGGAAATTCCGTCCCCCCGGATCGCTCGGAGGAACCGTCCTCTTCGTGAAGCTCTACATGAGTATCATCGAGACCCTATTTCAAGTCAGTGATTATCCCGCACCGTTCATTGGAGGTGGCTGCCAAGTTCACGAAATCCCGCAACCAGCCAATACCGTCACAACTTGCTGAAGCCGTTCGTCAAATCGTCAGTGGTTTTGGATCGCGGTGTTCTCCGTTCAGATGGCCGGCAAAAGGTCGAAAGAATTCGGTGCGGACGAACTCGAAGCTTGGCCGAGCCAGTTCCTCGTGCCCAAGGGAATTGTAGCAATCGAAATTGGCTGAAATTTGCACAGTTTGGCTGCACAGTTCCTACACAGCCAAAAATTGCCACATTATCTGCAATTAAAACAATCAGATATAAAAGTTTTATCACCCGCTCAGGATGACAGACCATTTATGGGCATCAGGTGAGCCGTTGGAGGAAACCTTTCCCCAGGACGCGCAATTTTTCGCTGACAGTGAGGCTCACTTTGCCGTTGAAGACGTCGTACTGGCGCTGGGCGATTTTCTCGAGCAGCTTGCGATAAATATTGACCAGCACCCACAGGGCGGGCTGGCTGTCTTCGGAAATATAGGGAATCAGTTGCTCGCCGGCCTGGTAGAGCTGGCGGGCGCGATCGGCTTCGAGCGCGAGCAATGGGCGGAAGCGCGCGGAATGGGGCGCTGAGAGCAGCTCTGCAGCGGAGAGGCCGAATCTGGCTAGATCTTCTTCCGGCAAATACACGCGGCCCATGGCGGCGTCTTCTTTGACGTCGCGAATGATGTTGGTGAGCTGGAAGGCGAGGCCGCATTGCTCGGCGAGGGGTTCGGCGGCGGGATCACGATAGCCGAAGACGTGGATACAGACCAAGCCCACGACCGACGCTACGCGGTAGCAATACAGTTTGAGATCGTCGAAGGTCTGATACTGGATGGTCAGGCCTGGAACCGCGGCATTCGCAGCCGAAGCGTTCTGACTTTCGGTGTGCGGATCCGCGACATCCATCGCCGTCCCCAACGCGAGTTCGTCGAGCAGGCCCGCGGGGATGGTGTATCTGCGCTGCGCATCGGTCAGCGCCAGCAGAATGGGATCGTCGGTGGGCTCGCCTTGCTGCACGCGGTGCAGGGCGTCGAGCCAGGTATCGAGTTTGTAACGGCGTTCCTCGAGACTGAGGTTGGGGTCGTCGGCTATGTCATCGCAGCGGCGCATGAACGCGTAGACGGCGCACAGCGCCTGCCTTTTGCGCTTGGGCAGCACCAGAAATGCGTAGTAAAAATTCTTGGCGTTGGTGCGGGTGATGCCGCGGCACACCGAATAGGCCATGGTGAGCTGCGCTGGAGCGGGAGTCCACGGAATGAGCACGGGCTGTGCTCCCGCACTCATAACGATTTCCCCAGGAGCTTCCCCAGGGCAGCGCGACCTACCAAGGCCAGCTTGCGGGTCTTTGAAATCACTGGACGCCGGCCGAGCACGGCGAAGTTCTGGCGCTCGATGGCGTTCAGAATTTCCTGGCCGCCTCGGCTGAAGAGTTCGATGTCGACCGCTAATTCCCGGTCTACTGTGCTTATCAGGGGTAGGCCGCGATCGAACCACTGGCGCGCCCGTTCTACTTCAAATTTCATCATCTCGCGGAAGGCTGACGTGTTGCGATTGTGCTGGATGTCTTCCTCGCTCACGGAGTAACGCCGCAAGTCTTCCATAGGTAGATAAATTCTGCCCTTGGCGTAGTCGACGCTGACGTCCTGCCAGAAGTTGGCCAACTGCAGCGCGGTGCAGGTGTAGTCGGAAAGTTGCTGGCGCTCTGGATCGTGGTAGCCGCAGAGGTACAGGACCAGATGCCCCACTGGATTCGCCGAGTAGCGGCAGTAGGCGAGCACATCGTCGAAAGTTTCAAAACGGGTGACGGTCTGGTCCTGGCGAAAGGCGATCAGGAGATCGGAAAACTCATGCTCTGGGATTTCAAACTTCCTCACGGTTTCGGCTAAGGC
>JBAUYE010000488.1:0-28231 GCA_049584615.1 Candidatus Sulfotelmatobacter sp. | reverse complement strand
CCAGGCAACGCCTAGACGGGGAGCAAATCCCCATTGCCGTCCTGTGAGCGTGGTCTTGCTGACGCCGTGGGTTGGGAACAGCTTGTTGTTGCTCGCGATGATGATGCCGTTGGAGGTGAGCGTATCGGTCGCATCATCGTAGGAATAAAGCGAAGGATCGAAATTGTAGATGCGGCCGTATTTTTCGGTGAAGCCGCCGTCCCAATCCCAACGCAGACCCGCAGTCAGGCTGAGATTAGAGCGGAACTGAAACTTGTCCTGGATGTAAGCGCCTGATTGCCCGGCGCGCATGTAACGGTTGGCGTTGCCCTGAAGGAATTTGGTCGTCGTGAAATCGTCGTTCGTGGTAACGAGGCCCTGCAGGAACTGCCCAAAGTCGGCGGAAGAAATAATGCCCTGGTTCGTTCGTTCGTCACGGGTATTGAGCTGGGTATAGGCATAGCTGCCGCCGAAGGTGAAGGTGTGTTTGCCTCGCGTCCAGATGGCGTTGGCAGAAGGCATAATTCGATTCTGGAATACCCCGGTAAAAGCCCCCTGGGAAGCTGCCCCCTGGCCGAGCTGCAGAAAGTCGTTGGGCACGGGCGAAAACCCCGTAAGAATATTCACGATGCTGATTCCGGGAAAATAACTCGAACCGAAGGTATTGATGTTTAACTGTTGCGGTGTGAACGGCTGGTCGATGGTGCTGTAGACCTTCTCGCGAAGAATTCCGAGAACTTCGACTACGCTCAAGTTCGGCCGCAGGCTTTGCGTATTGCTGAGCGAAGCCACCTGGCTGCCGGCATCCAGATGCTGAGTAAAGCCGGCGACATTGGAGTAAGCATAGGGAGCAGCGGTGGGGTCGTGCTGATAATAATATTTGGCCGAGACCGTATCTCTGGCGCTTTTGTTCCAGTCGAGATTCGCCACCGCCTGGTCGGCGGTGAAGAGGGCAGTACCGGGAATGGTGGCGTTTTCAGGGAAGTCCGGCGTAGGGTTGACGCCGAAGTTGGAGTACGGAATCAGGTACTGACCGTTGGGAAACTGGTACTGAAAGAGTTGCAGGGCGACCGGGCTGACCTGGGTGGCGGGATTCGTGATCCCCGCACCGAAATCATTGTTGGCGATGGTGGCTAAACAACCGGCAAAGGTAGGACTCTGACGATTCGTAAAACCGCAGTTCGCGGTTGTTGACAGATACGTGGGATTGAAATCGATGGGCACCATTTGAGCCGCGACAGGCCGATCTCCTGATCGGTATCGTGCAGGCGCTGGTAGCTGACGAATCCGAAAAGTTTGTCTTTGATCAGTGCTCCACCCAAGGTCCCGCCGACGGTTTCACGATGCAACTGCGGCACCTGTTCGTGGGCAAGAATGATGTTGGGATCCTGGTTGTTGAAGAACGGTGCCGCGTTCAGCCAGTCGGTTCCGCGGTGCCAGTACGCCTGGCCGTGAATTGTGTTGGTCCCTGAGGCCGTGCTCATGTCGATGTGCGCGCCGCTGGTCGAGCCTTGTTGCGCGTCGTACATGGAAGTATTTACTCGGACCTCTTCAATGGTCTCCGGAGCCGGAGTGGGCAACGCCTGACCAACCGACAGGTAGACGGATGCGGTGCCCTGGACGGGGGCAGCGTTGGTGCTGGCGACTCCGCCCACGCCGGTGTTGTTCACAACGCGCGCCGAGGCTACCTGGCTGGTGCTCTTGCCGTTGAACAAATTGCTGGCGTCGACGCCATTGAGTAGGAAGCTGTTGCTGGTGTCGCGCTGCCCGTTGGCCCAGATCGGCTGGTTGCCCAGGCCACTATTGGCGCCCGTGCCGCCGGAAAGCTCGGCGCTTACGCCGGGCGAGAGTATCGCGAGACCGGTGAAACTGCCCGTGGGCAGAGGCACGGCGTCGATCTGGTCTTTTTCCAGAATGTAGCCGTTGGTGGTGTCGACTGCATTCATCAAAGGCTCGGCCTGCACTTCAACCACGGTTCCCACCTTGCCCACAGGCAGCGTTACGTTGACCGTAGCGGTTCGGTCGGCTTGCACCGTGATGGAGGGAATCTTCTCGCTTTGAAAGCCTTCATGAGTGAAGGTGAGCGTGTAGGTGCCGATGGGCAGGTTGACGAAATCGTAGCTGCCATTCGGGGTGGTCTTCTGGGTGCGCGTGAGACTTGTCTGGTCGCCAACAATGGTCACGACAGTTTCCGGCAGAACGCTGCCGGTTTTGTCGGTGACGGTGCCGGTTATGCCGCCGAGGGTTTGCTGCGCCTGAGCGCCCGATGTGACGAGAAGCGACATCAACAGGGACGAGACAGCCAGGAGAGCGGCAAATCCAATTCTCTTTCCTTTAAACATTCAGTGACCTCGCGCAAGTCTGTAAGCACGCCCGTGCGGGACTGGCTGACGGACCACCAAGTTTTGTTTTAACGATGTTGGCGGCAGAGTTGGATGATTCGCCGTCCGCACACAAAATGACTGAGCGAATTTACACGAGTTCCCTGCGGAAGGAAAGCGTTCCGCTAGTCAAACTTTCTTTGACCGAGATTAGATATTTTTATCGCGACAATGAATTCTGTAAGACCGGCTGTCGTCTCTCGCCCGTTAGCTGCCGGCCAGGGGACCATCCTTCTTGCGGCCGCGAATCATGAACCAGAGCAGCCCGGCGATCAGATAGGCGAGGTAAATGAAAGGCAGCTTGCCGTATGGCCCTTCGGGGACAGGGTAGAAATTTCCAACCAGGGCGAGCAACATGGCGAGGCCCGCCAGCCAGGGGACGATTTGCGCGCCTTGGCGAAAGACGCCGTGGTCGCGCAAATAGCGTGGCAGTGCGATGCAAACTAACGCATAGGCCACGATAAAGCCATAAGTCGCCAGGGAGCCCAGCCAGCCATAAACATCCAGGCCGCTGGCGCCGCGGGCGGCCAGCACCGCGACGGGGAGCAGCGCTGCTATTCCAGTGATGACAACGGTGCGGCTTGGGGTTTGATTCCGAGCATGTGTCTTGCGGAGCGAGCCGTGGGCGAGCCCGTTGTGCGCCATGAGCAGCAGTACACGAGCTGCTGCCGTAGTGCACGCCAGAGTTCCGGCAAAGAGGCTTACCAGCGCGCCGATATCAATTAACAGTCCCAACACCGGGACGCCTGCGACTCGGGCTAGTAGATGCATGGGAGCCTGGCTGGCTCCCAGTTGCTGACCGGCAGTGTGGAAGCCCAGCACTTCAGCATAAGCGCAGACCGTGAAGAACGCTCCGGCCAGAACCGCGCTTTGGATGACGGCGCGTGGAATCGTCTTCAGCGGATCGCGTGCCTCTGAGCCCAGAGTGGTCGCGCTCTCGAAGCCTACAAAACTGAACAGAGCCAGGACCAGCCCCAGGCGGAGTCCGCTGCCGGTCATCCCGCGGAGATGCAGCTGTTCCCCATCCCAGTGCCAGCCATGTCGCACCAGCAACAGCGCCACGACTATCACGATCACCGTGACGGAGGCTGCTTCGATCCACAGCATAAGGCGAGCGGAGATCTTTACGTCACGGTAAGCAATCCAAATCGAAATCCCGGTGACCAAAGTGGCCAGCAGCACCGCTGAGTAAACATGACCAGTGGCATCGCGCAGCAGCAAGTTCGCATAGTGATAGAAACCGCCGATGACACTGGACCCTGTCGCGACGTAGGCGAGCAAAAGACTCCAGGCGACGGTTGCGCTGAGCCATCGAGGCAGGGTCATCGAAGCATAGGTATAGAGCGAACCAGGCGAGGCCGAATGGCGCGCGTAGCGGCCGATGCACAGAGCGACAAGCAATACCGCCACTGTGGCCAGCACGTACGCGAGCCAAGTGCCGTTGCCGGCGAGCGCACACGCCAGCGGGATGGTAGCCGCAGGCGTGGTCGTCGGAGCCATGGTGGAGACTGACTGGGCGAGCGTTTCCATGGGAGAGAGAATCTCGCGACGCAAACCATAGTCGGTGCTCGAGGAATGCTCTAGCGTGGTCGGCTCCATCAAGGCTGATCCTCTTGGGGCAATGCTTCCACAATTCAGATTGGGGTGGGATTGTACAACACGAGCCGTGGGCGTGGAGAACACGGGATGCGAAGTGTTGTATGATTTCGCAACGTTCGCCGCCATGAAACTCGATAAACAGTTACTGCAAAGCCTTCCCAAAGTTCTCTTGCACGAGCATTTGGATGGCGTTCTGCGGCCCCAAACGGTGATTGCCTTGGCCAGAGATGCCAAGTACACCGGCCTTCCAACCGGCGATCCGGATGAGCTTTCCCGGTGGTTCTTCCGCGGCGCGAATCAAGGGAGTCTCGCAAAATACCTGGAGGGCTTCGCGCACACGATTGCAGTTATGCAGACCGAGGAAGCGCTGCAGCGCGTCGCGTATGAACAGGCCGAAGATCTGAGTCGAGACGGCGTTATTTATTTTGAAACCCGCTTTGCGCCGGTTTTTCACACGCAGAAAGGATTAACCCATCAGCAGATTGTGACCGCGGTGTTGAAAGGACTGGAACGGGGAAGAAAAGATTTCGGCATCTCCTCCGGTTTGATTATTTGTGCGATGCGGAACATGAACACGTCACTCGAAATGGCGGAACTGGCAGTCGACTTCCGGGCGCGCGGGGTCGTGGGCTTTGATCTGGCGGGGGAAGAAGGCGGTTATCCCGCGAAGAAACATGTAGACGCTTTTCATTACATCCAGCGCGAGAACTTCAACATAACGATTCACGCCGGCGAAGGTTACGGAAAAGAATCGATCTGGCAAGCCATTCAGTATTGCGGCGCACACCGCATCGGGCACGGGACGCGGTTAATCGACGATATCGCGGTTGTGGATGGCAAGGCAGTGAAGTTGGGAGACTTGGCGCAATATCTATTGGACAAGCGCATTCCACTGGAGATTTGCCTGCTCAGCAACGTGCACACCGGCGCCACGCCGAGTTTGGCTGAGCATCCCTTCCGGATTCTTTATCAGGAGAAATTCCGCGTGACGTTGAACACCGACAACCGGCTGATGAGCGGCACAACAATGACGAAGGAATTCGAAGCCGCCGCCGAAGCCTTTGGTTTGACCGTCGATGATTTTGAGAAGATCACGATCAATGCGATGAAGAGTGCCTTCCTGCCGTATCGACAGCGCTGCGATTTCATCTATTCTGCCGTCAAGCCTGGTTATGCGAAGGTCCGCGCGTCGACCGGGAAAACAGGATCCATCTAAACATGGATAATCCTTTCATGGCCCGGGCTATTCAGCTCTCGATTGACAACGTCCGCTCGGGACGCGGTGGACCCTTCGGAGCTGTGGTTGTGAAAGACGGCAACATTATTGCCGAGGGTGCGAATCAGGTTACTTCCACGAACGATCCCACCGCGCATGCGGAAATGGTCGCTATCCGCGAAGCCTGCAGGAAGCTCGCCGCCTTCGACCTCGAAGCTTGCGAGATTTACACTTCCTGCGAGCCCTGCCCGATGTGTCTGGGAGCAATCTATTGGGCTCGCCTGTCTCGCGTTTATTTTGCCAATGCCGACGCAGATGCATCGCGCGCCGGATTTGACGATTCACTGATCTACCGTGAAATCGCGCTGCCGTACTCGCAGCGCAAGATTCCGATGATTCAGATCATGCGCGAAGAGGCATTAGCGGCGTTTCGTGCGTGGGAAAACAAGTCCAACAAGATCGAATACTGAGCCAGTTCGGGTCTCGCGAACCTTAGTCGAGGGAGAACTATTGATCGATCGCTACTTCAAACTCGCCGAGAATCAAACTTCCGTGAAGCAGGAGATGCTCGGTGGCATCACCACCTTCGTCACCATGGCTTACATCATCGTGGTGAACCCACAGATCCTTGCCCAGGCCGGAATGCCCGTCGAGGGCGTGGTCTTCGCGACCTGCGTCTCGGCAGCGGTGGCTACGCTGGTTATGGGACTCTACGCCAACTATCCGATCGCGTTGGCGCCGGGAATGTCTCTGAACGCGTACTTCACTTATTCCGTTTGCATCGCCATGCATGTCCCGTGGCGTACCGCACTGGCGGTGGTTTTTTGCTCAGGCGTCCTTTTTCTTGTGCTCACGGTCACACGGGTTCGCGAGCAGATTGTCAACGGCATGCCCGACTGCCTGAAGCACTCGACGGCGGCGGGGATTGGGATGTTCATCGCGTTTGTGGGACTGCGCAACGCAAAGCTGGTGGTGGCGAATCCGGCGACCTTTGTTGGGCTCGGCAGCTTTGCCGACAAAGAGGTGCAAACCGCCTGCTTCGGCCTGGCGCTGACGCTGATCCTGATGTCGCGAAAACTTCATGGCGCCATCCTGATCGGAATCTTTGGCACCACGCTGCTCGGCATTCTTCGCGGGATATCAAACTGGCCGGCGGCTATTTTTTCGATGCCACACCCCTCTTCGACTTTTTTGCAGCTTGATTTTCGCGGGGCGAGCCATCTTGGATTACTCGAAATCCTGTTCGCGTTCCTGTTCGTCGATCTCTTCGATAACGTCGGCACACTCGTTGGAGTGTGCGAACAAGGCGGCTTCGTCAAAGACAGCAAGATTCCGCGCGTGGGCCGCGTGCTGGTTGCAGACGCCGTGGGCACCATCTTCGGCGCGCTGACGGGAACTTCGACGGTGACGAGTTACATCGAAAGCGCAGCCGGAGTTGCTGCCGGGGCTCGTACCGGTCTAAGCAATATAGCCGTTGCCGCTCTCTTCCTGCTGGCCACGTTTTGCTCACCGCTGGCCACAGCGATTCCAGCCTGCGCAACGGCCCCCGCGCTGATTCTGGTTGGCGTTCTGATGACGCAATCCATCGCGCAAATCGCCTGGCACGATTTCAGCGAGGCGGTCCCGGCATTCATCACCATGCTGGCCACACCTCTCACCTTCAGCATCGCGACCGGCCTGAGCTTAGGTCTAATCTCTTTCACCGTCGTAAAAATTGCGGCTGGCAAGCTTCGCGAAGTGAACGCGCTGATTTGGATCCTCACGATCCTGTTTGTCCTGCGCTACGTGTATTTGGCCGCGGCCTAAGAATCTGCCTTGACTCAGGTTTGCGTGGCCAATCGAGGCTCTCCCGGCCTCTCGCAGAGCTACGAGAGGCCGGAATTGCGCCTTCTCTACGCGGCGGCTTGCTTCCTTCGCTCGATAAACGCGAGCAGGTCGGCATTGATCCGGTCAGCATTGGTTGTGGGCATTCCGTGTGGAAAACCTGGATACACGATCAGCGTGGCACCTTTAACGATCTTTGCCGACATTCGGCCCGCGGCATCGATCGGCACGATCTGATCATCGTCGCCGTGCATGACGAGAGTCGGCACATCGAACTTCTTGAGGTCCTCCGTGAAGTCTGTCTGCGAGAAAGCCTTGATGCAGTCGTAATGGGCCTTAACGCCTCCCAGCATGCCCTGCAACCACCAGTGCTCGCGAATGCCTTCCGAGATCTTAGCCCCTGGCCGGTTGTAGCCGTAGAACGGAAGAGTAATGTCCTTGTAGAGCTGAGCTCGGTTGTTCGCAAGTTGGGCTTGCAGATCGTCGAATACCGAGATGGGCAGGCCGCCGGGATTCTTTTCTGTCTTCACCATCAGCGGTGGCACCGAACTGATAAGCACGGCCATGCCGACACGTTTTGAGCCATGACGTCCGATGTAGCGGGCGACTTCGCCGCCGCCGGTGGAGTGGCCCACGTGAATCGCATCTTTCAGGTCAAGCTTTTCAGTCAGCACTGCGAGATCGTCGGCGTAGGTGTCCATATCGTTGCCATCCCACGTCTGGGTGGAACGGCCGTGGCCGCGCCGGTCGTGGGCGATGACTCGGTAGCCATTCTGCCCGAAGAACAACATCTGGCCGTCCCAGTCGTCAGCGCTGAGCGGCCATCCGTGACTGAACACTATGGGCTGACCCGTGCCCCAGTCTTTGTAATAAATCTGCGTTCCATCTTTTGTCGTAATCGTTGGCATAAATGTTCTCCTTCAATAGTAGTTGGGATTTTCCGAGTGCTTCACTCAGCGGCCTTGGCCGCCAATGTTTCGACCACCGCGATGTTTTGCAACAACTCGGGTGGCAGGTTGTGCCTTTCCTGCAAATAGCCCGGACTGTTGTAACTGACCCAGACACGGGCTTGGGCGTCTTCCCAGACCAAAATCTTGAGCGGAAGATCGATGGCAATACTAGGAGCGGCCAGCATCAACGGCGTGCCAGCTTTGGGACTTCCGAAGATCAGCAGCTTGGTGGGAGGCATTTTCATTCCCACCTTTTCCGCTTCTCCGCTATGGTCGACCAGAGCGAACAGGGTGACTCCCTTCGCCTGCAGAATCCCTTTGAGTTTTTCTATCGTCTGGTCTACCGAGTGACTGCTGGGTATGTCGACGATCCCAGTTCCTGTATTCAGCGTCATAGATGTGGCCTCAGGGGTCTGCGAACTGCGAACAGGTCACACTAGCGCGGCGAGAGCCGCCCGACTAGCCCAGTCATTCTCTGCCAAAGAAGATGTGGAGGCAACCCGAGATTCTCCGCTTGCAACTAAATAATTAGTTACCTTTTATCGTTTGTCCCGTCTAAGGATAGAGAGGGAGCGCGTGCCCAGAAGAGAATCCAGAACGCTTACAGAGGCCGAACTTCGGATCATGAACGTGTTGTGGCTGAAGGGGTCCGGAACCGTCCAGTTGATTATGGATTTCATAGCCCAGAAAACCCCTCTGGCGTACAACTCAGTCCTGACCACCATCCGCGTCCTGGAGCGAAAGGGCTACGTCAAGCATTCCAAAGATGGACGCGCGCATGTGTACGCTCCACTCGTCGGGCAGAAAGAGGCAACGCGGTCGGAGATCCGCAACCTGGTCGGCCGTTTCTTCAAAAACTCCCATGAGCAACTCGTCCTGAACATCCTTGAGGATCGAGGCATCGAGGCGGAGGAACTTGATCGCCTGCGCGAGATGCTGGAACGGAGTGGCGCGAAATGATGTCGCCTCAGTTCCAGACAATTGCGCAGATAGTGATCGGCCATATTCTTAATTCTTTACCCGAAGGATTGCTCATCGCTCTATTTGCCTGGGTCATATTGCGACTTCTGCCACGACAGAACTCCGGAACGCGATTTGCGGTTTGGTTCGTGGCTCTGCTGGCCGTCGCTTCACTCCCGCTGATCGGCAGCATCGTGGGCCCACGGTTTCTTCTGTCGGCGGATGGCGTGCGGCCTTTGATCGCTTTACCTGCTGCATGGGGAATTCTCCTGTTTCTGGCTTGGGTCCTTTTCGTTTCGGCCGGGATGCTTCGACTGGCCGCTGGACTTTGGCGGCTGCGACAGCTTCGCAGGAATTGCATAGCGATCGATCCTGCGCAGCTTGAGCCTGCGGTACGAAAAACCCTGGCCGATTTCTCTTCGTCAAGGTCGGTAGCCCTTGCTACTTCGGAGGACGTGCGCGTACCTTCAGCCCTCGGCTTTTTCAAGCCCATGATTGTCATTCCAGCCTGGGCGCTGCGAGAACTCCCGGCCGAGGAATTGAACATCATTCTGCTCCACGAATTTGCACACCTCAGGCGCTGGGACGACTGGACCAATTTGCTGCAGAAGGTAGTGCGGGCAGTATTCCTCTTCCATCCCGCGGTGTGGTGGATTGACAGCCGGCTCGAGCTGGAGCGCGAAATGGCCTGTGACGATGCAGTGCTGGCTGAGACCGCCAATCCCCACGGTTACGCGAAATGCCTGATCGGCCTCCTGGAGAAGAGCTTCGCTCGCCGGGGCTGGACGATGGCGCAGGCAGCCGTGCATCGCGCACGCGAGGCTTCTTTGCGCGTGGCGCAGATTCTCGATGCCCGCCGACCGCGTGCCAGACACGTCTGGAAGCCCGCTCTGGGCATCGTGAGTGCTTTTTCTCTAGTGTGCCTCGTGCTGGTGCCGCGTGTGCCCGAGTTCGTGGCATTCGACCAAGCGGCGCAGCCGATTCTCGGTAGGAACGTCCACGCCGTTGCGCTCAGTCATCCCGAATTCCCCGCGGCGGTAGCGATTCCGGCCGCGTTCCGGACCAGCCAGCCACAGTCGATTCGAAAATTACCGCAGCCAACTGCCGGGCGAATGGTCAGGCACGCCGTTGAACGTCGAGCAATCGCCCGTCAAGCAATCGAGCGTCAACCAATCGAACGCCGACCCGTTGTCCCGCAGGTGGTCGCGGCGCGCTGGAGCTCAGACATTGATCCCAACCTGGTTGACATCGCGATGGCGGAAGCGAACCAGACAATCGTCCCGGGGGAAACTTTGTTGGTGGTCCGGACAACGCAGCAGGTGGCTCCGAATTCGTGGGTGTGGAGCGTTAGCGTATGGCGCATCACCTCGGTCGAGCAGGGAGCTGACAGAGGGCCAGCTGCGAAGAAAACGTAGGCAAAATTTTTTTGACAATAACAACTAAGCAATTAGTTCCACAAAGGAGAAGTGAAATGAATACCTGGAAGACAATCCTGACCCGGCGCCTGCTCGTGGCCGTGGTCGCAGTGCTAACCGTCGCGTCGCTGGCGACTTTCGAGTTCGCATCGGCCAAATCAGCCAGAGCGGCTGCAGCGGCCCCGGCTGCTGCGCCGCTCGATGAAAGCAGCGTCGCCCCCATACTGTCGCTCGACCACGCCATGGAAACGCTGGCAGCCCGGGTTACACCGGCTGTCGTCAACGTGACCGTGACGTCGAAGGCGAGCCCGCAGCAGAGCGGCGACGACTCTTCGCAAGACATGCAGCAGTTCTTTGCGCCATTCGGTGGCAACCCGTTCGGCGGCACACCCTTCGGTCATCAGTTCAACATGCCGAATAATTCCCGGCCGCGAGTAGAGCACGGTCTGGGCAGCGGTGTAATCATCTCCCCTGATGGCTACATCGTCACCAACAATCACGTGGTCGATGGAGCCACCGACATCCGCGTCACCATGAGCAATCGAGACGTATTTTCGGCAAAGCTCATCGGTACTGATCCGCTTACGGACCTAGCGGTGATCAAAATAAATGGAACGAACCTGCCCAGTGTGCCCTGGGGCGATTCGGCCAAACTTCGCCCGGGTCAAACCGTGCTGGCGTTCGGCAACCCCTACGGATTGCAGTTCACGGTGACGCGCGGCATCATCAGCGCGCTCAACCGCCCCAATCTCGATGCCAGTGACCGCCGCAAGCCTGGAGAGTTCATCCAAACCGATGCGGCCATCAACCCGGGAAACTCCGGCGGCGCGCTGGTTGATGCACGCGGCCAACTGATCGGGATCAACACGTTCCTGATTTCCTCCAACGGTTCATTCTCCGGAATGGGCTTCGCAATTCCCGCGCAGATCGTTGAACCCACGGTCGAGACCTTGATCCGCGATGGAAAAGTTAGTCACGGGCTCATCGGGATTGGCATTTCGGATGTAACTCCCGATAACGCCAAGTTCTTCCAGATGAGCAACGCCAACGGAGCCGTCATAACCGAGGTCGAGCCGAACTCTGCGGGAGGCAAGGCTGGCCTGCGCATCGGCGATGTCATCACCAAATTGAACGGGCAGTCCGTAACGGATGCCGGAGAGTTGCAGATGGAAGTCGGACAAAAGCGGCCCGGCGAAACCATCCAACTTGAGGTGATGCGCGAAGGCAAGACGATGAGCATTCCAGTCACGCTGGAAGCGATGGGTGCAACCAACGGCGGCGCGACAGTAGCCGGCGACCACGAAAAAGGCCGCTGGGGACTGAGCCTGGGCGATCTAAGTCCAGACATCCGCGAACAAATGCAAATCCCGAGCAGCGTTCATGGCGCGGTCGTACAAGATGTGCAACCTGGTAGTCCGGCGGACAACGCAGGCTTGCAGCGCGGAGATGTAATTATCGAAGTCGACCGGCATTCCGAACAGTCCGCGGCCGATGTGGCGAAGGCTCTATCGGACGTCCCGAAGGGACAGGATGCGTTGGTGCTGGTCTGGTCAAGCGGGGGCAACACGTTCCGTGTGTTGCACGCTACGCAAGGCTAGATTGCGCGGTTGTACTCCGCTCCGCTGTGTGCCGGGGCGGAGTACGCCATGCGACTCCCGTTTCGAGTTCGCTGAAAAGATTTCGGTTGACAGGGGTCTCTATCGTTTTATAATCATTCTCATCCGATAATCATGCGCCTCACCCATGGACAGTTCCGTGAGCTGGCCGCAAAGCACGGTTTAGCGGTCACGCATCAGCGTCAGGTGGTCTTTGAGGCCGTAGTCGCTTCCCACGGACACTATTCCCCGGAAGACATTTATGCCGCAGTGCGGCGCCGCATTCCATCCATTTCCTTGGCCACGGTCTACAACAATCTGCGGCTTTTCATCGAGGGTGGGTTGCTGCGCGAGGTCAGTCCTCATGCGACCACGTTGCGCGTGGACGGCAACCTCAAACCTCATCACCACCTGGTTTGCTCGCGCTGCAAATCGGTGCAAGACATCGAAGGAGAGTTTATCGATTTCAAACGGCTATCCCAGCACGTCCCAGATGGCTTTGATCTGACGCAGCCGATGGTCGAGGTTTTCGGCCTCTGCCGCCGCTGCAGTGCCAAAAAGTAACTTTTTCACGCAGTACGTAATCATATTCGAAGGACGAAAACATTATGGAAAACACACTCGCGAGTTCATCAGGAAGCGTTGTCCCCGAAACTAAGCAAAAAAGTGGCGCAACCGAATCGAAGTGCCCAGTAGCGCACGGCGCCCGCCAATCCTACACGAATGCAGACTGGTGGCCGAACCAGGTGAACGTGAACATTCTGCACCAGCATTCACCAAAGTCCGATCCGATGGGCAAGGCGTTCAACTACGCGAAGGAATTCAAGAGCCTCGACCTGAAGGCCGTCATCAAAGACCTGCACGCCTTGATGACGGACTCGCAGGATTGGTGGCCGGCCGACTTTGGGCACTACGGTCCGCTGTTCATTCGTATGGCGTGGCACAGCGCAGGCACGTACCGCATCGGCGATGGCCGCGGCGGTGCCGGAGCCGGTCAGCAGCGCTTTGCGCCGCTCAATAGCTGGCCCGACAACGTGAACCTCGACAAGGCGCGCCGGCTGCTCTGGCCGATCAAGCAAAAGTATGGCCGGAAAATTTCCTGGGCCGATCTCATGATTCTCGCCGGCAACGTCGCCCTCGATTCGATGGGATTCAAGACGTTCGGTTTTGGCGGTGGGCGCGAGGACGTCTGGGAGCCCGAAGAGGAAATTTATTGGGGGCCTGAGGGCAAGTGGCTGGCGGACGAGCGCTACACCGGGGATCGTGATCTCGAGAAACCTCTCGGCGCCGTGCAAATGGGTCTGATCTATGTGAATCCGGAAGGGCCGAATGGAAAGCCTGATCCGCTTGCCGCGGCGCGCGATATCCGGGAAACGTTCGCCCGCATGGCGATGAATGACGAGGAAACAGTAGCGCTCATTGCCGGTGGCCACACCTTCGGCAAAACTCACGGCGCTGGCGTTCCCACTCAATATGTAGGCAACGAACCAGAAGGTGCCGACATCGAGGATCAAGGCTTAGGGTGGAAGAATAAACTTGGCAAAGGTCATAGTGGTGACACGATCGGCAGCGGCCTGGAAGTCATCTGGACCACGACGCCTACGAAGTGGAGCAACAACTTCTTCACGAACCTGTTCAGCTACGAATGGGAACTGACGAAGAGTCCGGCCGGCGCGCATCAGTGGATGCCGAAAAATGGCGCGGGCAAATCTACGGTCCCGGATGCGCACGATCCGTCGAAGCGTCACGCGCCCTCTATGCTGACCACGGACCTCGCCTTGCGGTTCGACCCTGCCTACGAAAAGATTTCGCGGCGCTTCTACGAGCATCCGGATCAGTTGGCGGACGCCTTTGCCCGGGCGTGGTTCAAGCTGACGCACCGCGACATGGGGCCCATCTCGCGCTACCTTGGCCCGCTCGTTCCGAAGGAGGAACTGCTGTGGCAAGACCCTGTTCCCGCCGTGGATCACAAATTGATCGGGGAGAAAGAGATTGCTGCTCTGAAGGCGAAGATCCTCAAGTCCGGACTATCGATCTTGCAACTGGTCACGACTGCCTGGGCGTCCGCGGCTTCGTTCCGCGGCTCCGACAAGCGCGGTGGAGCGAACGGGGCGCGCATTCGCCTCGCGCCGCAAAAGGATTGGGAAGTGAACCAGCCGGTCGAACTGGCGAAGGTTCTCAAGAAGCTGGAGGCGATCCAAAAGGATTTCAACAGCTCGCAATCCAACGGGAGTAGAGGGAAAAAGGTCTCACTGGCTGACCTGATCGTGCTGGGCGGTTGCGCGGCCGTCGAGGAAGCTGCGAAAAAGGCCGGGCACAAAGTGAAGGTTCCCTTCTCTCCTGGGCGCACGGATGCTTCGCAGAAGCAGACCGACGTGCACTCATTCGCCGTAATGGAGCCGATCGCGGACGGGTTCCGCAACTATCTCCGCAGCGGACAGGTTCTGTCGGCCGAGGAGTTGCTCGTGGATCGGGCGCAGTTGCTCACGCTGACTGCTCCCGAGATGACGGTTCTTATGGGTGGCCTGCGCGTCCTGAATGCGAACTTCGGACAGGCCAAACATGGTGTCTTCACTAGGCGGCCCGAGACGCTGACCAACGATTTCTTCGTCAACCTGCTCGACATGAATACGAAGTGGGAGCCGTCGTCTGCGTCCGAGGGCGTGTATGAGGGGCGCGATCGCGCGACGAACAAAATCAAGTGGACTGGCACGCGCGCCGACCTTGTGTTCGGTTCGAATTCGCAACTCCGGGCGCTCGCAGAAGTCTACGCATCCGACGACGCAAAGGAGGCGTTTGTGAAGGACTTCGCGGCTGCATGGAACAAGGTAATGAACCTGGACCGCTACGACCTTGCCTGAGCTCTGCGAACTGGGGGCCGGAACCGCCCGCCTGAACCTTAGCACTGTTGTTTGCTGCGTCAGGTCACTTTGAGCGCGAGGCTATTGCTGTCCGCCTGATCCCGGTTGGCACAGCGGAAGGAGGGGCCCCAACAGAATTGCGCTTCATCAATTCGGTCGGGAGCAGGACTTTTTTCGATGCGGACCGCATGCCATCGACCCTCTGCAAAAGGAGTCGGCCGGCGGTGGCTCCCAATTGATACCCGGGCTGATAAACGGAAGTGAGGGAGGGATCTGTGAACTTGGTAAATTCGAGGCTGTCAAAACCGGCAATCGATAAGTCTTCAGGACATTGCAGGTTCAGTTCACGAGCCGCCTGCAGTACACCAAAGGCCATGAGGTCGTTGCATGCAAAAATTGCAGTCGGGCGAGGCAGCATGCGGAGAAGGCGAAGAGCAGCCTGATAACCACTCTCTGTGTCGAAGCGCGCTTCTTGCACAAATTCCGGCTCGATCTGTATGCGAGAGTCGTTCAAGGCGCGCATGAAACCTTTCAAGCGCTCCTCGGCGTTGGTCAACTTCAGCGGCCCGGTAATTACCGCCAACCGGGTGTGTCCCATCTGAATCAAATGGCGCGTTGCCAGATACGCACCGTCCGCATTGGCCACCAGGACAGCATCGCCCTTCCAGCCATCGGGGACGCGGTCGATGCAAACCACGGGCACCGATGCCGAGGCGTAGGCGCGAAGGTGACCAGCTATGTCGGCACTCGCCGCCGGAATGATTAGTAACCCGGCGATGTGATAGGAGCGCAGTTCGCGGACGTAGGACGCTTCCTTGGAAGGATCATTGTCGGCGTTGCAAAGAATCAGTCGGAAGGAGCGCTTGAAAGCCACGTCCTCGACGCCGCGAACGACGCCGGGAAAGAACGGGTTGGTAATATCCGGAATCACCATCCCCAGCATGTTGGTGCGGTTTCTGCGGAGACCCTGCGCTAATGCACTGGGCTGATAGCCCATGCTGCGAATCGCCTCTAACACTCGCTCCCGCAGTGTCGGGCGAACCTTGGCGGTTCGATTGATAACATGGGACACGGTGCCAATCGAGACTTTCGCTCGCTCGGCGATCTGTCGCATTGTGACAGGGGAGTTCGTCGTGTCGCCTCCTAGAGGACTGATTCTAACCGATTGACTGAGTGGTGCTGTGTCGATTGTGGTTGCGCAACATAAAAATAAAAGGGTTCAAAGACCGCTGATTTTTGCTGCTGTGGACAACCCTACGCCGTGGGAAATTCCACTGGAACCATTTGGCCCGTGCCGGCAGTCCAGTTCACAACCACCCCCGCGGGTGGCATTCAAGGTGTTGACGTCGAGACCACCGGCGTTCAGCCCGTCTTAGATCAGCCACGCACGCATCTTTGGATGTTGTCTGTGCAACAGGACCTCGGACATAACATTCTCGTTGAAGCGGACTATAACGGGTTCTCACAGTGATCATCTCTATGTGCAAACTGACGTGAATAGATTCTCCGATGACCTGATCATCAACCAAGGAACTCAGACGCGACTGAACCCCAATTTCGGGCCGGTGATTTTCGGGGGAACGATCGGTACGGCGGACGGAGAGTACGGTACAGTCATGATTAGCCGGCGGTTCAGTAAATGGTGGCAACTTCGGGGAATCTATACATTTGGCAAAGCTACGGACGAATTGAGCAGCAGCGATAACGGAGTTGCGGGAAGTAACGGGACTGGCGAGGCGGTTTTCAATACTTACAATCTGCAGGCCCAACACGCATTGGCGGACTTCGATGTGTCAAGACGCTTCACAGCAGATAGCATAGTTGAGCTGCCATCTCCGTTTGCCAGCGGCATTGGGCGCCAAGTCCTGGGCGGATGGCGTATGTCAAACATCGTTGTGCTTCAAAGCGGGCTGCCGTTCACGGTGTTTACGAGCGCACCCTTCAATCCGGTGTGGAATAACGCTTCCTGCTCAACTACGGTGACGCCTAGTTGCCAAGTGGTTGGCAATACGGGCGGGGACTACAACGCGGACGGATACGACTTTGACGCCCCGAATACCCCTCCTGCGGGCACCGTACATACCGGCAACAGGAGTAACTTCCTCAACGGGTTTGCTGCCGCCAATGCTTTCCCCACACCAGCGCTCGGGGTCGAAGTCAATCTGGGTCGAAACTCGTATATTGGTCCCGGATTCGCCAACGTCAACACTGAATTCGCGAAGCTGTTCATGTTGAAAGAGCGATACTCTTTCGAGTTCAGAGCCGACATATCGAACCTGTTCAACCGTGTGAACCTGACGCAGCCGATCAGTGACCTGTCCGGCAATTCAGGTCCATTCGGACTGTCGACGTCGCAAACCCTGCCGCGAGCTGTGCAGTTTGGGCTGCGAATTGGTTTCTAAACAAGAACGGATAGCTTGTAACAACGACTGGCCCTCCCCCATCGCATCCCATCCGGCGACCAAACTGCCGGATGGGACGCGAGACTTGTGGACCAACCTCGCCAAAGCTTTCTGTCTTTCTGTTTGATTTTCTTGGGGCACGCCGTGCGCAGAGCCGGATGGCTTAACTCTTCACCGGTTTCTTGTTGCCTGCAGAGGCGGTTCCTTCTTTGACGACGAGGATTTGATTGGCATGCACGCCCTTCAGCGTTTCTCGCAGGCCGCTGGGCCAACGAATCTCCAGATCGGCAGTGGTTTCCGCGCCCAAGCCGAAATGAAGCCTGGGATCATTCGCTGAATAAAAGCTGGACTGGCTGATCACCTCCTGCGCCTGGATCCTGCGTCCATACCGCGCCAGAACCCGCGCTCCGATCGCACTGCGATTGGATTTTGTGCCGACCAGTTTTACCTTCAGCCAATGGTTGTTGCCGCTGACATCGTTGCGCAGCAGTGACGGAGCTTCACTCAGATTGACAATGAGAATGTCGAGGTCGCCATCATTGTCAAAATCTCCGAAGGCGCATCCCCGGCTGCAATGTGCAGCCGCCACGCCCGGGCCCGCCTCTTCGATCAGCTCCTCGAACGTTCCATTGCCGAGATTTCGAAAAACAATACGAGGGTTCCTGGAAGGAAATTGCGGAAGCGTCTTCTCTACATTCGGATAAACGCTGCCTGCAGTCATAAAGAGGTCGGGAAATCCATCGTTGTCCAGATCAACGATTCCCGCTCCCCAGCAAATGTAGCGATTTTCCGTTCCCACTCTGGCGGCCAGGGTCGTGTTCTCAAAAATGCCTTTGCCGTTGTTGTGAAAAAGACCGGCGGTGTCCTCGGTAAAGTGAGTTTTGAACAGATCCAGATGTCCGTCAAGGTCGTAGTCGCCCACGCCGACGCCCATTCCCGCTTGCTCGAGCCCGTCGTCGCTTAAAGCCACTCCGCGGATCAACCCCTCTTCCCGGAACGTTCCATTCCGCTGATTCATCAGGAGAAGGCTCGGAGTCGAGTCGCAGGCGACGAAGATGTCAGGCCAGCCGTCCTCGTCGAAATCGGCCGCAACCACGGTCATGCCATAGGAGCCGCGCAGGCCATCAATGCCGGCTCGCACACTTACATCCGAGAACGTGCCGTCGCCATTATTCCGATAGAGGGAGTGATAGCCGGGAGGCAAGCCCCGCGGACCGCAATTTACCGGCACTCCTTTCCAATTGCAATAAACATTTTCCCCAGGTTTCGGGATGTGCGCCGGATCAAACTGCACGTAATTCGAAACAAAAAGATCCAGATGACCGTCCCGGTCGTAATCCAAAAACGTGCAACCTGCGCCCCAGCGCGTCTTCGCACTCTCCAGGCCAGCTTGTTTCGTCACGTCGGTAAAAGTGCCGTCGCCGTTATTTCGGTATAGCTTATTTTGTCCGTAGAACGTGCAAAACAGGTCCTCCCATCCGTCATTGTTATAGTCGCCGATACAGACGCCCGAACCCCACCCGCAGAAGTGCAATCCGGCCTTCTCAGTAACGTCGGTGAAGGTCCCATCGCGGTTGTTCTTATACAAACGGTTGGATGCCGATGAAGGAGGCGCTCCCGACAGAACGCTGCCACTCAGCAGGAAAACGTCCATCCAGCCGTCGTTGTCGTAGTCGAAGAAGGCGCAGCCACAGCCTACGGTCTCTAATATGTAGTCTTTGCGATCCGGCTCTCCGTAGACGACCGGCAACACGAGACCAGCCTCCTTCGCTACATCCGTGAACCGCGCGTTGAAGGGACGCCCGGAGGGAGCCATTCTGGATTGTGCCGTTGTCTTGCGAGTGGCTACGCCTTGTCCCAACGCCTTGCCGGCGGCCAATGCACCCATGGACAATTGCAGGAAAGAACGGCGGTTGAGATTCATTGTTGTGAATTCATTCTAGATTGCATTCCCGACGAAAGCGAAGAAGAACGCATGCGGGTTTGCGCTT
This sequence comes from Candidatus Sulfotelmatobacter sp., assembly GCA_049584615.1. Taxonomy (GTDB): domain Bacteria; phylum Acidobacteriota; class Terriglobia; order Terriglobales; family Acidobacteriaceae; genus Sulfotelmatobacter. The sequence goes on along the minus strand of JBAUYE010000488.1, from coordinate 9,058 downwards.
GGCATCAGGCTGTCGAGCGTCAGTTCTTACTGGGCATCTTGCACGCAACGGAATCCCAAAGCCCCGGAACGATCCATGCTGGGCGACATCAGCAGCAGCTTCCCGTGTTCGGTCGGCTTGTAAGCTTGCGGAAAATACCAGATCGACCCTTGGGGCTGGTAGTGACTTCCGCCGCGCAGAATTCCGCCACGAGTACCCAGTACGAGACCGGAAGCTCGAACAGTCCATTCTGCTTCCAATAAAGATAGGTTTGGCCCTTGGTGGCCGAGCCAATCACAAGATCGATCTGCTCCTTACGCTCGGTTACGCGAGCGTTCTCTTGTCGCGCAGCAGTTTCGTAAGAATGACCATTGCGCGCTTCCATCCGAAAAGTGAGCTCGGGGTTAAACGTCGTCATCACGTCCCTGCCCCTGATGAAGTTCCCCGCGATCGAGGTCGCACCGGTAGTCGAGAAGTTCGATGATGAGCGGTCGCAAGATAGGTAGTGAATTTCTCCTGATGGCACGGTTGGCAAGCGAGATCTCCCACGAAGCCATCCCGCGCCTCGTGAGAAGAACTTAAAGAAGATGCGGGTACAGTTTGTGGACGCGAAGCATCGAACGGATGCTCCGGCAGGCCCAGCATCCAGAACCAAATCACAAGACCCAGGGCCTGAATGGGGAGCTTAGCGGGCGTGGGATTTGTCCTCCGAGGTTATTCTGAGATACGTCGTTTGCGGAGATTGACATCGCACCTGGGTTGATGGGCGATCAGAAGTAGCCTTCTCAAGCGAAGCAAACCCCGAGGTTGGCCTAGGCCATGGATTCGACTGCAAGAAAGGACGCTTCGGGCCCCAAGCGTTCGTCTAGAAAAGCCTTCACTTCAGCCCAGGTCGGCATTGAGGGCTGCGCTCCATGACGGGTTACCGAAATCGCAGCGACGGCGGAGGCAAAAACAGCGCTCTTCCCAACTGTGGAACCGCGCATCAATCCCACTGCAAATCCTGCGTTGAATGCATCCCCGGCTCCAGTTGTATCCACAGCATTCACGGCGAAGGCGGGGACGCGCTCTTTGGCCAGACTTCCCTGGGCGATGAGGCAACCGTGCGATCCCAGCTTCAACAAGACATTCCTGACGCCGCGATCTAGAAGGCTCTCCGCTGCTGCATCGTAGCTCTTGTCATTGTTCTCAAGCTTGGTTTTGAGCAGCTCCTCGGTTTCAGTTTCGTTTGGAGTAATCCATGACACTTTGCGAAGCAGATTTCCCGGCAGCTCGCGTGCCGGTGCGGGGTCGAGCATAAGCGGGATGTTGTGGCGCTCGGCGAACTGCGCCAGGTATTCAACCGTCTCCAGGGGGATCTCCAGCTGCGTCAGAAGGAATCCAGCGTATTCCAGAATCGTCGCCGTTTTTTCGAGCTGTTTCGGGGTGAAGTGGCCATTGGCGCCCGGCACGACGACGATGTTATTCTCGCCACCTCGTCCGGTAGTGATCAACGCAACGCCGGATGCCCCTTCCACCGTGTTCACGTAGGTTGTGTCCACACCGGCGTCTTCCAGACCTTTGCGCAACTGCGTTCCAAAAGCGTCGTTGCCGATGTTGCCAACCATTGCAAGGGGATATCCTAGTTTCGCTACTGCGACCGCCTGATTCGCGCCTTTCCCGCCGTAAAAAGTGTTATAGCTATTGCCAATGATCGTCTCCCCCACCTGGGGAATATGATCAGCACCCACCACTAAGTCGAGATTGATACTGCCGACGACGACGATAGGTTTTTGCATGACGATCTGATTTTCCTATCTGGTCACCGTGGGTGCGATTGCGATCGATCCCAGTCCCGCACTCCCGCTTAATCGTCTCTCGTTCGCGGCGCAGCCCGCCGCAACTGGACGGCGCGAGCGATGGGGAGATCGCGCCGTCCCTCGGTCTTCAGAATACAAACCTCATGTTCAACTGCACGTGGCGGCCTGGATGAGATGCGCTGACATATCCAAAGTGACTTGCTGAATTGGTCTGGCGGTCGTCAAGCACACAAGGTGCATAGCCCAGGAAGGGGCAGTAGCTGTTGTTCATGGCGCTCCATTGCGTGTGATTGAAGGCGTTGAACGAATCCAGGCGGAACTGCAACTCACGGCCTTCGCCGAATACCCTGAGTGCTTTTTGCAGTCCCAAATCCCAGTCGTTGATTCCGGGCTGAACCAGCTCGTTCCGCCCTTCATTCCCTCGAGTCACGGCATAGTTCGTGATGCCTTGACTAACGTAGAACGGATCCGTGCTGGCGGCCGGCTCGGTGTAGCAGTTGGTGTTGAAAGAGTTGCTTATGCTCCTGCTCCCTCGCGAAAGATTGGCGTTGCAGGTTTGCAGAGGAACATCACCCATGCCGTCATATGAACTGGTGTAGCCGTTAAAGACAGTCGTCGGAGACCCCGATTCAAAGGTGGCAATGGAATTGATCTGCCAGCCTCCAACCGCCTCGCGCAGCACGTGATTTCCCAGCGTCCTTCCCGGCAACTCATAGGTCAAAGCAGCCACGAAACGGTTAGTATGGTTCGCGTCGGAGGGACCATAACTCCAATTCGGGTGCCACTGCCCGCCGATGATTTCCTTCGCCACGCCTGCGTTGTTCGACTCGCCGCTTTCCCCGAAGTACTCGTCCATTTGCTTCGACCATGTGTAGGCAATTTCAGTCGTCATGCCATGCCAACCCCGGGTTTTCAACTCGGCATTCATGGCGTTGTAGTTGTTACTCTGGTCTGGGCGAACGGAATTAACTGAGCCCCAGCGCCCTGGCGCCACCGCGTTCTGTGGCCGAGCGGCGTCGCAGGTTAGACATTCCCCGTCCCCGTCAAGCTGAACATTAATGTCTGGGTAGAAGCCCTGCGGGAAGAGATTCAAGTCGTATTGAATCGCCATGTGCGTGCCTTCGGAACCCACATAGCCGATATTCGCCACCACTGCTTTCCCCAGTTCGCGTTGCACATCCAGACTCCAGCGCTGAATGTAAGTCGTTTTCCAGGTTTTCTGATCCACGGTCGATGTGGTGCTCTGGTTGTTCGGAGTCCACATCAAACCACCGTCGGTTCCCAGTTGATACGGCCACGTGCCGCGCGCGACCGAAATCGGCGTGGGGAATGTTTGGGCAAGGGTGTAGCCGGTGCCTCCCGGACCGTCCGAAATGTTTGAGGAATAGTACTGAGTGCCGCCGTAGGCGGGCGAGTTCCACGTCACCTGATCGAGAAATTTGAAACGGCCGGTCTCGTAGAAGATGCCATAGCCGGCGCGAATCACCGTCTTGTCTCCCAGCCGGTAAGCCAGCCCGATGCGCGGCGCAAAATCCTTCTTGTCCGCGCTGAACGGGTGAGCATTGGTCCCCGGGGTTAATCCTGGCATCACAAACCGCCATCCCGGATACGTCTGGTCGAGCACGCCCCAGTAATTGTCCACCGAATAGGCCGGGATCGGCAGGTCGTAGCGCAGACCCAGAGTCGCCGTGAGCTTTCGAGTGGCATTCCAGGTGTCGCCAACGTATGCGCCGTACTCAGGCGTGCCGTAGTAAAGGCTGGCATCACCGCTGGTGGCGGGGGTTCGCTGGTTGATATTGCTTACGAAACCAGTTTCGAACTCAGCCAGATAATTGAAACCGGAACCGTCAGAACTATTAGGCCCGAAGCTGGTATAGCCCCCGTCGGCGGTTACCGAACGAATAATGTCGTTGTCGCGTTCGTAACGGCGCGCCATGTAATAGCCGACCTTTATGAAGTGCCGGCCAATCATCTTCTGAATGTTGTCGGTCAGCTGGAAGATAGGGACATACTGATACCAGTACTCGCCGGCGGAGTCAGTTCCGAGGCTCAGATCGTTGCCAAACTGACCTGCGCTCCCAATATTCACCGCGAAATTAGCGTCATTGCTGACGCCGAACAGGCTCTTGTCGTAGGACGTGTAGCCCGCCATGTTCGAAGACGAGTTCGTAAAAAGGCTGGGAAGCCAGGATGAGTCGAATGCGGAAATTTGCGATTGCAGGTTGCTGAAGTTGTAGGCCCGCATCCAGCTGATGTTGAATTCATTGCTAAGAGTGGCACTGAAGGTATGCACGTAGTGAAATTGATAGGTGTTCACACGGTGAAACGGACCGTCTCCCTCGTCGAGGCTGGGGTCCAAAACCACACCGACGCCGGAGGTGTTGGAAGCGAGGAGGTTATTGGGATTATTGACTCTGTAACCCATGTCGTGAAGGTAGCGGAAATAAACGAAATCGTGCGTACCGATGTTGTAGTCTCCGCGAACTGTGTAGTTGTTGTCATTGATGCCGGCGTCGTAGGATCCGGCATAATTGTCGTAGTCGCCGGGCTCGCTCGAGACGTATCCGTTGGGAGTGGGGAAATGGCTAAGGTAATTAAGTGCCATCTGGCTGGATTGCGTAGCCAGGAGCGTGGACGAAATTTTATTTCCCGGGAACGGCGTCCGACTTTCGGTGGTCGGGTTATATTTGGTCGGATCGTAAATCACAAACTGGCAAACACTGGGCTCGGCGCCGGGAACTCCGGTGCACTGTGTCGCCGGATCGAAGCCAGCAGGCGCGCCGGCCAGCCAGGGGCTGAAGTCTCCCGCGAGGTCGGCCGCGGTCGGGACGTAAGCCGTGAAATTGGTCAGTCCTACGTTGCGCAGCCGTTCAAACGATCCGAAGAAGAAAGCCTTGTTTCGTCCGTCAAATACTTTGGGAATGTAAACTGGCCCGCCGACCGTGAAACCGTACTGGTTCTGGTGATAGGCGCTGCGCGGTATGCCCTGAAAGTTGCTGTAGGGATCGTTGGCGTTCAAGCCTGCATTCTGGAACGCGTCGTATACGCTTCCGTGCAGCGTGTTGGTTCCGGACTTCGTTGTGATGCTGATTTGGCCCACGTCGCGGCCGTATTCGGCTGAATAGTTGGAAACTTCGGCTTTCACTTCCTGGATGGTGTCCTCGTTGATATTCATCAACGGACCCTCCACCCAATTGTCGTTGTTGTCGATGCCGTCGACGTAATAGCCGACACCGTAATCGGTGCCGCCTACATTTAGCTCCTTGGCGCCGCCGGCGGCGCTTGCCGAGGCAAGTCCCCACTGCATGCGCGTGGTATCGCCGGTGCCGCTGTTGAAGCCGGGCAAGATTTCGGCAAAGTTCAGGTAGTTGCGGCCCTCCATGGGCAGGTCGGCGACGAATTTATTCTCGATGACTTCCGAGACATTGGCATCGTCGGTTTTCATAAGCGCCGCGGCGGCGGTCACCTGCACCGTCTCCGTGGCTTTCCCCATCTTGAGGGCGAAGTTGACGCGTTGCTTTGTGCCATTTTCCAGAGCGACATCGGTCGAAACGACGCGCGCGAAGCCCTCCTTGAATACCTCAACCTTGTAGCGGCCAGCGATAAGGTTGGGGAATTGATAGTCGCCGCTTGCGTTCGTCGTCGCCTTCCACTGGACACCGGTGTCGACGTTGGTGAGGGTTACTTTCGCGCCTGCGATCAGAGCGCCTTGCGGGTCGGTCGCAGTGCCCAAAATGGTGCTCGTGATAACGACTTGGGCCAGCAACGCGGTAGCGGTCAGGACGTAAAAGGCGAGCAGAAACAACCATGGGCTGCGGCGCATATATTTTTTCCTCCACGGCGCCTCTACCTGGCAGAAAGTTGGGGCAACCGGCGGCAAGAGTCACTTTGCTTTGAATCGTTTCAAACCAATCGACATTAAATCCACTCCTTTGCCCTTGTCAATATCTAAATTGAAGCGCCCCGGAAGAACCTGGCTGGGAACTACCCGGCATTATAGAGAGCAGCCGGGCGATTCACTGCGAGTCTACTACGCAACGGAATCCGACTCCTCCCGAGCGATCCATGCTGGGCGACATCAGCAGCAGTTTGCCGTGCTCGTTCAGTTTGTACGCCTGAGGGAAGTACCAGATCGAGCCCTGCGGCTTATAGTAACTGCCGCCCCGAAGAATAGCGCCCCGGGTGTGCTCGTCAACAAACTCCTCCGACCATTGCCAGACGTTTCCCACCATGTCCATCACGCCGAACGGACTGGCCCCCTTCGGGTGTGCGTCGACCGGATCCGGACCTCGCATAGTACGTGACTTGTCAGGCACCGGCACAGCACTGTCATCCCACTCGTTGCCCCAGGGATAGAGGCGACCGTCCGCGCCTTGAGCGGCGTACTGCCATTCCCATTCATGGGGCAGGCGCTTTCCCGCCCAACCCGCATAAGCGCGCGCGTCTTCCTGGGACACCCAGGTCACTGGTTTATTTTCCCATCCCTTCGGATAGCTGCCATCCTTCCAGTCACGGAGAAAATTGAGATCGTCTTTGGGATGATATTGGCTGGCGTCAACGAACTTCTTGAATTCGGCATTGGTAACCGGGTACTTGTCGATGTAGAAAGAAGCCACATGCATGGGGTGCTCGTGAAAGCGACGTGGCGAGTTTTCCCAGGGATACTGCACGTCTAGTCCAGCGTCATTGAATCCTTCAATTTCGATTCCGGAGACTTTAAAAAGGAAATCGGCCTCGGGGATCTTGACCATCCCTGCCGGAGCGCTGGCTGCGGCCTTCGTCGGTTGGATAGGAACAATTTGCTGGGGCACAACCTTCCATTCGTGCGAGTAGCTGGCCAGCGGCGTTGCCGTCAGTTCTTTCATTCTCGACATCAACGCCTGCACCTTCTGGTCTGGCGCCACATTGGTCGCGAGGATCGCTCCATAACCCTTTGCTTCGATCGAAAAGCCAAGCACAGTTCTTCCACCCGGCCTGGTCTCAGCCTTCAATTCCACCCCGTGATAGAGATCGAAGTAACGAACCTTGTCTTTCGCTGTAACCTCCAACTGGTCGCCTGCTACGTCGTATTCGTTCCGGTTCACAATGGTCCAGACTGTTTCTTCTCCCAGCGGCCAGCGACTGGCAAACACCCCGTAGCGAAGCATGGGCGCCATCGGTTCCCAGTCCTTGCTGATCAAAAACGGTGCTACCCCGCGCTCGATGGTGGCAACTCGCCGGGTGGCTTCTCCATCGCGCGGCGTGATACCGTTCCAGATGCCCCAGATGTTCTCCCAACTTTCCCAGCCAACTCCGTTGAAAAAAGCGAATTGCAGATCATCGGTTTTGTCACGGTTCCAACGGTGCGAGATGTTCACCATATGCCGCGTTTCAAGCCACTTGTATTTGTCGACGAGAGGAGTGAAAGGAAATTGGTATTGGCCCCAGGTCATGACATTCCACGCCAAAGCTTCGTCCGAGGGGCTTCCCTCGGGCTCAAACGCAAGTGGATGGCCGATCTTGTCGGCGGCTAGCGAGAATGCCAGGGGAACGCCGTCCTGAGTATCGCCGTTGATACCATCGGCGCCGACTTCGGCCATCAGGCTGGCAATCGCGTCTGGCCAAGGCATGCCCGGATCGCGCGTTCCCTGGTCCCACATCATCATCGGAAACAAGACTCGCACACCGCGGCGGTGGAAGTCGGCAATCATTTGTTTCACGCCGGCAACGCCCCCGGGCATGCTGCGGATCAAGTCGTGTTGATTGCGATTATCGATTCCCATGTTTGGATAGGTCGGCCAGATCAGGACTGCGTCAATGCCGCCGTAGCGCTTTTCAAGGTCGTCAAGATAGCGGTCGACGGTGTACTTGCCAGCGATCGGATCATAAAAATATCGATCCTGAACCATCATCTGCGGCTGCATGAAACTGGACTGGGTCCATTTCAACGCGGGTAGATCGTATCTGGCGCCGTCATAGCCGATGCGAATGCGGCGTTCACCTCTCCAGTGTGTGATGTCGGCCAGCCATACTTCGTGTTCCGACTGGCTGCACGGTTTAGATCCGCCTTCCCACAGTCCTTTCATCGTCAGGCATTCTGGTGCTGGAATCTGCTGGCCCGTCGGTCTAAAGCGCGAGTCTTGGGCAAAACTAACAACGCTGATGGCGAGCAATATATTTGCGATTCGCGGGAGTAGTGATCTCACGTTCGATCTCCTGGGGCTTCAGATTTTCGGTAAAAATATAAAACGTTTCAAAGAACCTGTCCACCATGTCGGCTCGACGACAAATTGAGATCGATCATTTTTCCTAACCAAATCAGAATGTCTGACTGGACCGACCAAGCCGTGGGACGCTGACGGGGACGGGTGAGACGATGGCTTTCCGCGACCTGCGGGACCACGCTATTGCGGAAGCGAGGAGAACGGCGCTCGATGCGATTTCAGTAGGGATCAAAACCGAGGTGCTTACCTCCACTGTGATAAAAACGTGATAGTTCCAGGTTCAGAGCCTGAAAGCTTTGACCACTTTACACGCATCAGATATCAGATTAGGAAAATCCACTCCCAACTGAAGGTTTCTACTCTTCGGGCCTCCGGAATCGGCCCATGCGTGGATTTCTCGAATTCCAAATCGCGTCCAGACGCCAAATGCGGCCACGTCTGCGCACAGGCGCTCTTTCATCCTATGAAAATCTAATCAGGCCGTGTCACATTCCGGCTTGAATACTCCCAAGTCGTTGTGGCATTGTACTCGCACTCTAGGGGCGGGGGGATTCCGGTGAACAAAAACCGGCTGTTCAGGCTGTCACTCTCATACTTAATCATTTCAACATTGCTCGTCTTTGCCACGAGCGCGGCGCGCGCGGACGTGACAGGAGCGATTACGGGTGTGGTTCGTGATCGTGCCCAGGCGGTAGTTACGGGTGCCAAGGTCACAATCATTAACGTGCAGACCAATCTGAGCCAGGAAATCGCTACGGCTGCCGATGGCTCATTTCACTTCCTTGCCTTGCCTGCCGGGAACTACAAGATCACCGCAATTGCTCCTGGTTTCCGACCCTATACGGGGACGGACATCACAGTGCAGGTGAATGATCAACTCCATCTCGACATCACGCTGGATGTTGGCGCGGTGTCGGAACATATCGACGTTGCCGCGGACGTTGCGCGCGTGGAAACCGAGAGCACGCAACTGGGCGACGTCATCGATTCGAAGAAGATGCTCGCTCTGCCGCTGAATGGCCGCAGCTACCTTGACCTGCTCGGACTGCAGGCAGGAGTGGCGCCTAATACCGCAGG
>JBAUYE010000487.1:0-3849 GCA_049584615.1 Candidatus Sulfotelmatobacter sp. | reverse complement strand
CTGGGTACAGCTCCTCCGGCGCTTACCACAGTCCCATTCAACTCAGACACGTTCGGTATGAGCCGTCTCGACACACAAATCGTCTCTTCGAACAGCTTCATCATCGGCATTGCTGATGTGCGCGGCGACGGGCGCCCTGATTACCACTACCACGCCCATGTGCTCTACGGAGACTCAGTGATCCCGCCGCGAGTTCCGGTCATGGGCGGCCCAGTCGTCCTGCAGGGTACCGGCTTTGCGCCCGGGCTCGCCGTAGCCGCGGGCGCGGCGAGCGCTCCGCTGTTGGCGACCAATGCCAGCCAGATGCTGGCAGCCATTCCCGGCCAAAGCGACGGAGCGCAAACCATCATCATCAGCGACCCGGTCAGCGGAGCATTCTCGATCATGACTGATGTGCTCATTTTCGGAGCCGCTTCCACCGACAGCCTCGTCCTGTTGCAGGGAGTGAATCCTCCCACGCCGGTCGGAACCCAGGCCACCAATCCCGTGACGGTGCGCGTAATCGCCTCCGATGGCATCACGCCGGTGAACGGCGCAACTGTGGGATGGACCGTGACCAACGGCGCCACGCTCTCAGCGTGCGCTGGCATTTCCACTTGTTCGACGATCAGCGATGAAAGTGGAATGACTTCGACCTGGGTTACACCTGCAGCCGTGGGAAATGCGGTCGTCACGGCAACTCTCGCTCCAGGCGTCTATAGTCCCGCTCAGTCGGTGGGATCTACGCTGAGCGCTACCTCTACCTCTTCGGACATCGGCGTCACCACGCCCAACCTCTGGATCGCTCAGGGAGCATCGCTCAGCGTGCCGCTTACGGCGCGCCTGGTAAGCCTGGGCGCGCCCCAGAGTGGCAAACAGGTGAACTTCTTTATTGATCAGGGCTCGGGATCGCTCAGTTCTACCAGCGCGGTAACCAACAGCAGCGGCTATGCCGCAGTCAACCTCACGGTGACGAACTTCACTGTCAGTATGCAACTCAGCGCCTGCGCCGCGCCCAGCAACAGCCCTTGCCAGAACATCTCTGCGAACGCGGTGGCCGCGGCTGTGATGAACCTTCAAGCCGTGGCAGGCGCGGGCCAGGTGGTGACGGGAGCCGCGTTTCAACCCCTGATGGTCCGCGTCACGGACTCCTCGACGCCACCGAATCCTGTGCTCGGGGCGAGCGTGCTGTTTCAATCTACCCTGCTGCGGCCTGCAGGGAACGATCTGATCCTGACCCCGGGCGACCCTACGGTCACGCAACCAGGTCTGCCCGTCTTCCTCAGCGCGAGCCAGAACACGGCGCAGAGCGCCGTCAACGGCCTCGCCAGTTTCACGCCGTCGGTGGGATCATTTACCGGCCCTTTGGAACTCGAGATTCAAGTCTCGACCGGCACCACTGCGGCGCTGCAGGGCGTGATGGAAGCTTTTCCGGCGCCGGCAACCGCCGAGACCGGGGGTTCGTCCGTTAAGTAATCTCGATGGGATTGGGAAGGGCACGGCTTCAGCCGTGCCGACCGAGCACAAATGAAATCAGGCTTCAGCCACAGACGAGATAAAGTCCCGGAGGGACTGTCGACAATAGCCCGCCAGTTGACTGGCGGGATTAGCCATGGAACGCGGGGGACGTGCCGGAGGCACGGCTGAACAATCTTCGTCGGACGAGGTCGCATTCAGCCGTCCCTGTCGGGACGGGGTTCAACTTTCATTCCCTCGACCCGGCGTTGAAACGCCGGGCTATTATCGGGCGGTCCCTCCGGGACGCTTCGGCGCTAGGCTCCTCGCTGCGCTCGGGTGGACAGCCGAGGCGGCCGTCCCCACGTGGACCGTGCCGATGCCCGAAAGCCGAAGCCCGCGTTACTCTTTCGTCCATTGGTCCACCCAGTCGTTAACCGTCTTGTACCAGAGCTGCGAATTCTGCGGCTTCAGCACCCAGTGGCCTTCGTCGGGGAAATACAGCATCTTCGACGGCACGCCCTTCATCTGCAGCGTGGTGAAAAGCTGCAAGCCTTCGCTCACATCGAGCCGATAATCTTTCTGGCCGTGAATGACCAGTGTGGGCGTCTTGAAATTCTTCGCGTACTCGTGCGGCGACCACTTCTCATACATCGCGCGATTGTCGTAGGGAGTGCCTTTGAACTCCCAGTCGTTGAACCAGAGTTCTTCGGTGGTGCCCCAGGCGGATTCCGCGTTGAACATGCCGTCGTGCGTCACGATACACTTGAAGCGGTCGGTGTGGCCGAGGATCCAGTTGGCCATGTATCCGCCGTAGCTCGCGCCCAGCGCGCATTCCCGGGTCTTATCAATAAAAGCGTAATGCTCTTCCGCGTAGTCGAGGCCCTTCATCAGGTCTTCAAACGGAGCGCCGCCCCAGTCGCCGTTGATGGCGTCGATGAACTTCTGCCCGTAGCCGGTCGAGCCGTGGAAGTTGATCATGATGACCACATAGCCATTAGCCGCAAAAAGCTCGGGATTCCAGCGGTAGCTCCAGTCGTCTCCCCACGCGCCCTCCGGTCCGCCGTGGATGAGGAACTTCACGGGATATTTCTTGCTGGGGTCGAAGTTCGGCGGCTTGACCAGGAAGCCTTCGACCTTGTCACCGTTGGCGCCGGGGAACCAGAAGCGTTCGAGCGGCGCCATGGCGATCTGCGTAAGAACGGCTTCGTTCATGGACTCAACTTGGGGTTTTAACACGAATTGCACGTCCCCGCATTTTGCAGGGTCGGAAGCCTGGCAGATCTGTCCTGGCCCGAGGTGCTTGATGGTGGTTGGAGCCGTGGCCGTCACCTCGGTAAACCAGATGTTCCCATCCTTGGAAACGACGATGTCGTCGTCATATCCTCGCGTAAACATTAACCTGTGAAGCTCGGAGCCGCACAGCTCACACTGACCGTAAGCCGCGGTTGGGAATTTTTTTCGAACAACATCGAACACATAGATAGACTGCCAGCCCATGTCCTCCGCGGTGAAAAGGATCCGCAACGAGTCAGGCATCCACGCAAATGATCCAGCCCAGCGATCAAAATCGTTCTCCTCCGTCAGATCCCTCTTATTCCCCGTCTTGCGGTCATACAGCATCAACCGGAAGCGGTCGCTCTCGTATCCCGGCCTCTGCTGGGCGCGGTAGGCGATGTAGCGGCCATCGGGAGAATAGAGCGGCGTCGAGTCGCTGGCGGGATTGTCGGCGGTAATGTTCTTTGCTATGGGAGGGGCCGGGCCACCGTTGACCGGGACGATCCAGAGATCGTTGTTTGTAGAGGCGGCCGGATTCTTGTCGTGATTCGAGGTGTAGCAAATCTCCTGCCCATCGGGCGAGAAGGCATAGTTATCCTGCCCGCCCAGCGAGAAGACGGGCGCATCGTAGTCGCCGGGCGTGAGGTCGCGGGGAGTCAGTGATCCCATCAAGGGCCACCGTCCGGCGGTAAGCGGACGGGCGTCCACAGAGACAATGAAGATGTGGCTGCGTCGTCCGGCCCTATAGTAGTTCCAATGGCGATAAAGAAGTCGATCAAAAATAAGCGGCTTAACCGGCGGCTTATCGCTCTCATCCACTTTTTTCGCGTTGCACGCCGCCTCCGCTTCCGGCGCGCCGTCGCACTCAGGGTACACATCAGAAGTGAACAGAATGTTCTTTCCGTCGGGGGACCACAGTTCGCCGCCAGCCTCGGTGGCCATAAAAGTTAATTCATGCAAGTCGTTGACCACCGTACCAGTCTCAGTGTCGAAGTCGGCAATCCAAATCTGTGACAGGCTCCCCCCGTCCCGGATAAATGCGAAGTGCTTACCATCGGGAGCCCAGCGCGGACGATCGGCGGACAGGGGGCCGGACACGAGCATCCGCTCCTGACCTCCAGCCGTGGGCACGATCCA